>CBFIHA010000029.1:0-41042 GCA_965662195.1 uncultured Pirellulales bacterium | reverse complement strand
TGGAGGTTGTTGCGAGCCCACATTACGCCGCCACTCGAATGGCTGACGCAGCAACCAATTTTTTCGGCGAAAAGGACGGTCTTTGACGTGCCGTCGGTGAAGTGCCGCGAAATCTGATTGAGGCCTTCGTAGTCGGCTATCGTCCCGTTGGCATTCGTCTTGGTAAACGCCTGGGCATTGGCTGCATAGCTCGCGCCTTTGAGGTTATTTGCATTGGTATCCGTGATAAGCATGCCGTCCGGCTTAAGGCTCGTATCCGACGGACACATGTATGCACCAGCCCGCTTGCGGCCCACCCAGCCGGGACTGGCAACTGCAGCGTAGTAGCCAGTGGCTGTCACTTTCGCCGACTCGTAGAGCGACCCCTCCTCGACGTAGGGAAGAAGCCAGAATAACGCGGTGTTTGCATACGTGAAGTTGTACGTTGACAGATCATACGGGGCATTCTTCTGGAAAAAGCGGCCGTGAGCAGGCGGAAGGCTCCGCATTGCGTCGTTGCAGTTGAGGGCGCCGAGCCCAAGTTGCTTCAGCTTGTTCGCACAGGCTGTTCGCCGGGCGCTTTCACGGGCCGACTGAACTGCAGGAAGCAGCAAACCGACGAGGACACCGATGATGGCGATCACCACCAGGAGCTCAATAAGCGTAAAGCCGTCAAGGTTCTTCTTCCTGGAAGATCGCACGTTGGTCATAAAGGATCTCATGGGCGGCTCCTCGTTTCGGAAAAAGGTCGCGAAACAGACTGAAAAAGAATGACCCTTCGAACCCACTTCACCTTGAACATCATAAGAGCTGGTGCGAACTCACGAAATGCACTTTTGCGTTTTGGCTTGTGCACTTCGGCAATTTTCGCTGCCTCGGCTATCGCGTCGTGGGCGGCACCCAGCGAAAGTCTGCCCAGAGGATCTTCGTGAGATCCGCACCAGGCTTCGGCAGGAGCCGCAGATTGCCGACGCTCGACCAGCCTTTCATGGGCTGGCCGGTGTCGGTGCGGATGAGTCGCTCGGCGGGCAGGACCATCTGCTGCCATGCGTCTGACGCCGAAATCTCGAGTTCCGCGACCAGCCGGTTGTGGGGGCCGGCTGAGAGCAGGATCGTCTGCGGCTCGGTGCAATAGAACGAGAAAGCAAGCGCGGCACCTGGAGGGGCTTTCCATTTCGGGTCAAGCAGTTGCTCGGTCATCGAACCGCGGCCGTTGTTGGTGCAGCGGAAGGCCTTGATGCCGCCCGGCCCTTCCAACTCGGCAACGTTGCTCCAGGCAGAGTAGCCGCCGCGCGTGATCTCGTTGCTGGCCGTGTCGGTCGCCCTAGCGTCGCCGAATTTTGCGGGAATCGCTGCATTGAACGCCGTCGACAGCACGATCGTGTTGTCGTAGGTGATGTTGGCATAGGCGAAGAGGTAGTCGCCGACGTTCATCACCGGCGTGGAGGCCACCCACGTGTCGCCCTGCCGCACGCTCGCGGCATCCCGCCACGACCGCGTGAAACTGCAGGGCTCCTTGATCGCGTAGAAGCACTCGACCTTTTTCACCCGCTCCGGCTCGGCCGGCGTGACGACCAACTGTGGCACGCCCGCGGTGTCGAGCCGCAGACTGGATTGCGGATGGCCGGGCCAGGCGACGTCTTTGCCAAGCACATATTTTTCGAGCCACAGCTTCGCATCGTGACCGATCTTGTCGGTGTCATGATGGCCGCGGGCCTGGATCGCGTAGGCCCAGGGCACGCCCGGCTTGAACAGCTTGAAGCTCTCGATGCCCCGTTCGTGGCCGCCATGATGGTCATTGGAGCCGTTGAGCCAGAGGGTGGCCGCCGTGATGAAAGGCACATGGGCCTGTGGGGCGATCGACGTGAGATAGATCTCCTCACCCGTCGTCTTCGGTGGAAGCGCGGTGTGGCCGTCGTACATCCAGACCTGCTTCGACCGGTAGTACTCGTTCCAGCCGATGCCAAAGGAGGCGACGATCGCCTTCACGCGAGGATCGGTACCGAGGTTCCACATGATCGTGCCGCCGTAGGAATAGCCCTGGGCGCCAAGCCGCGTCGGATCGACCTCCTGCTGCCGCTCGAGATAGGTGAGCACCCGCCGCTGGATCGTGTACCAGATGAAGTCGGACGTCTGGCGGGGATCCGTGATCGGCTTGCCGGCGAGGTCAGCCGAGCGGACAGGGCCGCACACCGTCCGGTCCATGTTGCCGTGCTTCAGCGGCTCGGGGTATTTCGTGAAGTGCGGCCGAGTGCCTGTCTTGCCGCAATAGTCGAACGCCATCACCGCCCAGCCGTCGGCGACATAATCTCGCGCGATCGCCGGCGCCCCCATCCAGCCGTGGACGTTGAGCAGCCCGGGGGCACCCTTCGCCCCTTCCTTCACCGCGTAGAGGCAGTAGACGCGAACATCTTCGCCGAGGACGGGCACCGAAATGTACGAGGCTCGTTCGTAGACCCCGTTCCTCGTCTCCTCCCGCACGATCTCCTCGCGGAAGTCGCCGGCTTGAGGGTCAAACTCCGACCACAACTCCGGGGGGGCGGGGGGCGCGGCGGTCCCGGTGATGCTCCATCCGAGAAGGCTCAGAGCGAGGCCGAGAACGAATAGGGTCCGCATCATGAAAAAACCGTTTCGCAAGGGAATGGACGACACCGCACGCGATCGTCTGGTGGACCAAAGCGATTTTAAGACGCGTTGGTTCGGCCCGAAATGCACTCCCCGGCGCGGCCCTGTGTGTTTTCCAGTCATCATGCCTGGCCGAACGGCCGGCGAATCGATGGCTAAGGGCCACGCGGCGGCCTGTCTTTACGAGACGAGGCTGACATTGGCGTAGACGTCGGCGAGTCGCAACTCGCAGTCCACCTCCGCGAGCGGTATCGTCGCATCGCCGCCGACCCAGACCTCGCGGACAAAGCCCGTGTCGCCGCGGCGATAGACCACTGCCGCGGCGGAATCCTGCTCGAGCAGCACATAGACGAGGAGCGCGTCGATTGCCGCATACGCCTCTCGCTTTTCATGCTCATCGGTGCGGCGGGTCGATTCGGAGAGCACCTCGATGATGACCACGGGGGCATCATTGAACGTGTCCTCCGGCCGATTCGGCTGACACACGACAGAGGCATCGGGATAGTAGAACCGCGTACCCGAGGGGAGGCGGACACGAACCTTTGCATCGGCGTTGAAAACCCGGCAGTTCTTGCCTCGCAACTGCGAATGAAGCAGCCCGGTGACGTTCGTGGCGACGAGATTGTGGGAGTTCGATGCTCCCACCATCGCATACACCACGCCATCGATGTATTCGTGCTTCCGTTCCGAACCACTCTCGCCGTCGAGATATTCATCGACTGGTACGGCACGAAGGCGGGGGGCGGTGCTCATACGGGATATTGTACGGTTCTACTCGGCTGCATGCGATTGCCTACGGCCCGACGTACACTGTAGGGTGTGTCGGGTAGGCCCAAAATGCACTTCCCGACGGGACGATGTGTGTTTTCCTGTCTGAGTGACTGCGTGTCATGGCCGCCATGTCGCTTGACTACTACTTCTGCCCACCAGAGGTCGCTCACCACATTCGTGGCACGCGGCATGCCGACTTGCCGGTCGGAGGCATCGAGTTGCTCGTCCACCGGGCCACCACGCTCGCCGAGTGGCGGATGGTTGAATCTGTCACGAAGCAATGGGCGGTCTACTGGCTGACCAAGGGCAAGGCCCGACTCATCCATGCTGGCGAGTCGCTCGATCTCGTACCCGGCACACTCTACCTGCTGCCGCCCCTCACGACATTTTCCGCCGAGTGCGGGAGATCGTTCGCGAAGTGGTATTTTCACTTCACGGTGGCGGGCGTTGGTGATGCCCTGCGGCCGGGCGTCTACCCGGTGAAGCCGACGCGGCGGATGCGTTCTCTCTTGGCATCGACCTGCCCGGTGGGTATCGAGAAGGGGCGGACGACGGATCACACCGCTTACACCACGCTCGATGCGATCGACCTGTTGTCGCTGGTGGTGCGAAGCTGTCTCCCCAAAATCCTGGCCCCAGGGTTTTTTGGCGTGGATGCCGCCAGGGTGCTGCACATACTCAATACGCATGCGGCTGGCCGCACGACGCTGCAAGAACTCGCAAAGGCGACGAATCTGACCGAGCGGAGCCTGTCGGAGCTGGTGCTGCGGACGACGGGCTTCACACCGATGCGGTATCTGCTCGAGTTGCGGCTCAACACCGCGATGAAGTTGCTGCGGCATACCGACCGTTCGATCGAACGGATCGCCCGCGAATGCGGCTTTCGCGATCGCTACTACTTCACCCGCGTGTTCACGAAACATCGGCAGACGACGCCGGCAGCGTTTCGCCGCCAGGCGAAGGCCTAGCCCGCAGCAGATCGGCAACCACTTACGACAGCCTGGCTACGCTGTCGGCTGCATGGCCGATTTGGAGACCTTGTTCCAGTACCGTGAAAACCGGCCGAGGTCGGTCACCCGCGAAGCATCGCAGAAGGATGGCCAGTCAACCGGCACGACCGGCAGGCTCTCGGCCAACTCCGCAGCCGTCGCCCGGACCCGCGGGCAGGGAGTCGTGGCGACACAGACATGGCTGGCCCCAACGGCGGCAGCCCGGGCCGTCAGCACGGCGTTCGGCTCGCCCAGCCAGCACTCAAGCCCGGGCACCTCCGCCAGACATTCAAAGATGAACACCAGCCGCTTGAGTGACGGCCGCTCCTGTGCCAGCCAGGCAGGGTCGAGAATAAAGAGGGCCGGTGCGTGCGGATGCCGGTGCAGGGCAGGGGAGGTCGCCCCGAGTGAGTCGAGCGTCAGCCAGACCAGCGGCTGGCCCGGCGGCGGATCGGCAAACCAGGGCGATGCCGGCGGAATCGTCAGCCGCTCCGGCCGATCCCCCGCTGCGACAAAGAGGCGGTGACTGAGTTCGTCGTAGCTGCCCTCGACATCGCACCGCCCCGCCACCGGACAGTCACGGCAGTGGCTGCCGTCGGTGTACCGCTCCAGATTTTCCCGGTTGAAGATATAGGGCTTGTTGGCAAAGGTGCCCGCCACCCATTGCCAGGAAAAGTTGTTGCTGGCCGGGTCGGCATCGAGCAGATGCTCGAGGAACCAGGCAGCCCCAGCCTGCCACGAAACCCCTCGGGTATGCACCAGCCACGAGGCCAGCCACATCCGTTCATGGTTGTGCAGCCAGCCGGTCTGAGTCAGCCGGCGGCTGAAGGCGTCGACACAGGCCATACCCGTCGTCCCACCGGCCACGTCAGTGGGCAGTCGGTCGCTACGCTGGCTGCGGGCCACGGCAGCGGGGGGCTCGAGACCCTCCCAAACTCCCTCCGGCCGGGCGGCGTAGACCCGCTGCCAATAGTCCCGCCAGCCAAGCTCACTGATCAACTTGTCAGCCTGCGAACGCTCCCGCACTCGGGCCAGGGCGGCATCGCGGACCTCAGCGAGTGAGAGCACCCCATGCCGCAGCCAGGGGGAGAGCCTCGTCACCACGCCGCCGACATGATTCCGCGACCTGCCATAGGCAGCCGGATCGATCGCCTGCAGCCGCTGGAGAGCCGGCTGTCGACCACCCCGAAACGGGCTGTCGACGATTGCTGCCCAGTCAGCCTCGAAGCCGTCGGCTGGCCGCTCTGGCACGGCCGGAAGACCGCACCGGTCCGCCAGCAGACGAGCCCGGCTTTCGGCATCGAGTTGTAGCCAGGCGGTCAATTCTTCCATCAGTGCACATGCTCCGGCGACACTGCCATCATGCAAGGCAGCACTGCCCAAAGGATATGCGCCCGCGCCCGTGGATGGCAGCAAGGGCAGCAGCGGCGGCACCCCGGAATTGCCCGGTCGGCGGGACGATTCGCCGTTCTCTGGTCTTTTCAGAGGATCGCCGACGGTCTTGGCATGGGAATTGCTGCCCCTGTCTGCCGGAAGAACGCGTGTTCTCCGTCGGGAGCTGGCGGACCTGACAGACCGCAGGCAAGCAATGATGCACCGAGGCCAACGACCCGCACCACGGCCAATGTTGGATTCATGGTGATGCGGGTTGACCACGAAGCTGCCTCGATAGCAGTGCTCAGACTGATCAGCAACCGGCCGCGACCCAGCGGCTGCTGGCTCGTGCTGACCCGCGACCCCGAAATGCGGTGGGTGCGGGACGGCGATTCGTCCTTTATGGATGCCCCAATGGCTTGGGTGGGCAATCCGCCTAGCTCGCCCAGGCCGGGGCATCCAGGGTTTTACGGGGTGAGGGGGAAATCGTGGCCGGCTGGTCAAAACTGCACGGCCAAACTGCTGCCCCCCCCCTATGATCAGCAAGGAATTCCTGGAACGAGGCGGACATCGTGAAACTGATCCTGGCAATCATTCAGCCTGACAAACTCGAACGGGTGAAGCAGGCACTCTCCGAGGTCGAGGTCTTTCGGCTCACGATCCTTGACGTTCAGGGCTTCGGTCGTCAACTCGGTCATGCCGAGACCTATCGGGGGCATGAGATCGCGGTGAACCTCCTCCGCAAGGTGCAACTGCAGATTGCCGTCAACGACGAGTTCGTTGAGCCGACCATCGACGCCATCCTGTCGGCCGGCCGCTCCGGCGAGCAGGGCGAGATCGGTGACGGCAAGATTTTTATCCTGCCAATGGACGAGTGCGTCCGGATCCGCACCGGCGAACGCGGCCATGCCGCGATCTAGCCAACAGCGGCAGTAACGTGTGGCCGGTCGGCCGGGGATGCCCACGCCCACCCGCTTGACGTTCACGTCGGCCATCCGGGCCTCCGTTCACTGCCTGTCCGCGGCGCTTTCGCCCTCCGGGCTGCGCTTGCTTCCAGAGCACGCTCGTGGGCATGGGCATCCCCTCGCGCGTCAAACCGCCAGCAAAGGAAGCCGGGAGCGGAAGCGACCGGACAGGTAGGACGTCGGACGCCGCTCCCCTCTGCAGCGACTGACTGGCACCCGGCGGCAGGATGCCGCCAATCAGCACCAGCGGATGGGTGCCGACCTTGGCTTGGTGCGCATCCGCCCCAAGGAAAGTCGGGCAGGAGGCCCGAGCTTTCCGTGAAGATGCATCCCCTCGCTCGTCAAACGGGTGGCAGATGCAGCCAGGAGCGAAAGCGGCTGGACAGTCGAAACGTCTGACGAAGTGTCATCCGCTTGCCCCCGACCTCGTCAACTGTTCGTCACGGCCGTTGCGGGTGCAGACGCGGCTGTGAGCCGGCGGCGACGCGGTTGACCGCCGCCAGAAATGCCCGGGCAGCGGCCTCGAGCGAGTCGGTCGAGACACCGCGGCCGCGGTGCAGCTGCCCGCGGTACCGCTCTGCCGTTGCTTCAAGCTCCACCGTCACCTCGGCCTGGGCGTCTTTGCCCACCGTGACCGCCTGCACTCGAAAGTCACGGCAGACCGTGGTGATGCCGGTCAGTTTTTCGATCGCCAGAAAGATGCCGTCGATCGGGCCGTCACCAGCCGTGATCGAGACCGACTCGATCTCGCCCTCTCGCCGGACCCGCAGGGTCACCGTCGGTGACTTGCCGCTTTCCGAACCGACCGTGTAGCCCTCAAAGATAAAAACTTCAGGCAGGCTGGCGAACTGCTGTTCGCAGAGGGCGGCGATGTCACCGTCATAAATCTCCTTCTTCCGGTCGGCCAGCAGCTTGAACTGATCAAAGACCGTCTGCAGCTGCTCGCCCGACAATTGATACCCAAGTGCTGCCGCCCGATCGGCCAGGGCCGCCCGGCCGCTGTGCTTGCCCAGCACCAGGTCGGTCCGCTCCAACCCGACATCTTCCGGCCGCATAATCTCATAGGTGCTGCGGTCCTTGAGCATGCCGTCCTGATGAATGCCAGCCTCGTGCGCAAAGGCGTTGCGGCCAACGATCGCCTTGTTCCGCGGCACCTGGATGCCGGTAATGTTTGCCACCAGTCGGCTGGTCGGCACCAGCCGCTGGGTCACCACCTGCGTCTGCCGATGGTAAAAGTCGGACCGGGTCCGCAGGGCCATCACCACCTCTTCCAGCGAGCAGTTGCCGGCCCGTTCACCGATGCCATTGATGGTGCACTCGATCTGCCCCGCACCCGCTTCAACCGCTGCCAGGCTGTTGGCCACCGCCAGGCCGAGGTCATCGTGGCAGTGGACGCTGAGGACCGCCTTGTCGATGTTGGGCACCCGGTTTCGCAGCGCCGCGATCACGTCGTACATCTGCCGGGGCGTGGCATAGCCGACCGTGTCCGGGATGTTGATCGTGGTGGCCCCGGCCGTGATGGCCGCTTCGACCACCCGGCAGAGAAAGTCGACCTCGGTGCGGGCGGCGTCCTCGGGGGAAAACTCAATGTCTTCACAGCAATTGCGGGCCCGCGTCACCCCGGCGACAGCCCGTTGCACCACCTCATCCTGCCCCATCCGCAGCTTGAACTCTCGGTGGATCGCACTGGTTGCCAGAAAGACATGGATGCGGGGCCGGGCCGCCCCGCCCAGGGCCTCCCAGGCCCGGTCGATGTCGCGGTCGTTGCACCGGGCCAGGCCACAGATGACCGGCTCACGAACCGCCTTGGCGATTTCCCGCACCGACTCGAAGTCGCCCGGTGAGGCGATCGGAAAGCCGGCCTCGATAATGTCCACCTTGAGCTGCGCCAGCGCATGGGCCACCTCGATCTTCTCGGTGAGGTTCATGCTCGCGCCGGGCGACTGTTCGCCGTCGCGGAGGGTCGTGTCGAAGATGCGGACCGTTGGACTGGCGGACATGATGGCTCCAGTGGCTATGGCGGCAGCAAAACGCTGCCGGCCGATTCCCGGCCGCGAAAGCGATGGGGAAACCAATCACTCTACCCGAGGACACGCTCAGGGAAAAAGCCGTCGCCAGGCCTGCCGGGAAACTGCTTTTCGATGGCAAGGAGCCAACTGCGTACACTCACCTCGTCACGCTCACCGCCCTCTCGCCGCTTCCACCAATGTCAACTGTGACGCCATCACACACCGCGTCGTCAAGCCCCGGCCGGGAGGCCGCAGGCCGGCCCGCCACAGTGACCCGCACCTGGACGCGGCGGCTATCGACCCTGGGACTGCTGGCCGCCGGTGGGCTTGCCTGGTGGTGGATCAGCACCCAACACTTCGCGGTTGATGACGTCCCCGAGACGCGCCGGGCCGTCCCGGTGGCTGCTGGCGTACCACCGGCCGCGGGATCCAACGAGCAGTTTGTCACGCTCAGCCCGGCAGCCGAGACGACCGCCGGGATCAGCCTCGTTACTGCCGACCGGCGGGTGCTCGGTGACCGCGTGACGGTACCGGGCCGGCTCGACTACGACGCCCGCCACCGGGTCGACTACGCCTCACCGGTCGACGGCATCGTAACGGCGGTGCATGTTCAGGCCCGCGACGCCATTCCGGCAGCCGCCCCACTGGCGGAGATCTCCAGCCCCACCGTCGGCTTGGCCCGCGACGAGGTACAGCGAGGGCTGGATGACCGGACGATCGCCGCTCGCGCACTCGATTGGGCCACCACCATCGCCACCAATGTTGACGCCCTGCTGAAGCGGCTGGCAGCACAACCCACCCCAGAAACGATCCAGGAGGAGTTCGCGGCAAAGCCACTCGGGGGCTACCGCGAGAAATTGCTCGGTGGCTACTCGCGAATGGTGCTCGCCCAACGGATCGACACCGGCACCCGGCGACTCGATGAAGGCGGTATCCTCTCCGGCCGGATCGTCGACGAACGCCGCAGTAACCATGAGGTCGCCCAGTCCAACTTTCGGGCCGCGTGCGAGGAGGCCCGGTTCCAGACGGACCAGGATCGGGCCAAGGCCAAGGCCGACTACGACCAGTCAGACCGGCAGCTGCGAATCGCCCGCGACCACCTTCACACTCTCACCGGCAGCCGGCTGCCGAGCCCCACCACCGCCGAGTCCGACGCCGAAGGCCCGAATGCCAAGGACACCGACACCTCGCTCAGCCGACTGGCCCTGCGGACGCCATTTGCCGGCATTGTGGAGGACATTTTCATTGCTGAGGGCGAGCGGGTAGCAGCCGGCGATGAACTCTTCGTGGTGGCCGATACCAGCAAACTCTGGGTCCGGGCCCAGATCCACGAACGGCAGTGGACCATTGTCGAGATCGCGGCAGGCGACCTTGTCGAGGTGACCGTCCCCGGCACCGAGGTGCACCACACCGTTGCCCGCGTCAAACATATCGGGGCGACGGTCGAGGCCGACTCGCGGAGCGTGCCACTGGTCGCCGAACTGGATAACGACGACGCCCACTACAAGCCGGGCGGGTTCGTCTGGGTGACACTGCCGCTGGGCCGTCCGCAGGCCGAGGTCGCCATTCCCAGCTCAGCGATTCAACACCACGGAGCCGAAACCTTTGTCTTCGTCCCCGCCGGCAGCCATCGCTACCAGCGGCTCGATGTCACTACTGGGATCGAGAAGGAAGGCTTCACCGCCATCCTGGCCGGCCTCGAGGATGGCCAGCGGGTGGTCGATCGGGGCAGCTTCACGCTCAAGAGTGAGTTGCTGCTCGACACCGAGGAATAGGTCGCTCCCGGTGGCATCAACGCCTTCACCGGCCTGGCGGCCGGCAACCAACGACAGCTTCCCCACAGCCTGAAAGGCCCGCCTTGCTCTCCGGCGTCATCAACTGGTCGCTGTCGAACAGGGCAGTGGTGATCATTCTGTTCATCCTCCTGGCCCTCAGCGGCCTCTACGCCGCCACCCGGATTCCCGTTGATGCCGTCCCCGATCTGGTCAACGTGCAGGTTCAGGTGGTGACCGACGCCGGCACGCTGCCGCCGCTCGAGGTCGAGCGGTACGTCACTTATCCAGTCGAGCTGGCGGTCAGCGGACTGCCCGATGTGGAGGAGATCCGCAGCGTCTCGAAGCTCGGCATCTCACTGGTGACAATCGTCTTCACGGAAGGGACCGACGTCTACCTGGCCCGGCAGCTGGTGGCCGAACGGCTGCCCGAGGCGAAAAGCCGGATGGCACTCGCCTCCGGTGACCCGCAACTGGGCACGCTCAGCACGGCCCTCGGTGAAATCCTGCAGTTCGAGGTCCGCGGCCAGGGCGTCGACCTGATGGAGCTGCGGAGCATCCTCGAATGGGAAATCGCCCCGGTGCTCCGCGAGGTGCCAGGGGTGACCGACATCAACAGTCACGGCGGCTTTGCCAAAAGCTACGAGGTGCGGGTCGACCCCGACCGGATGTCCTCGCGGGGAATCGTTCTGGCCGAGGTGATCGCTGCCCTTGAACGCAACAACATCAGCGCCGGTGGCGGCTACATCGTCAAACATGGTGAGCAGCGGTTCATCCGGGGCGAGGCCCTGCTGACCAGCATTGCGGCGATCGAGCAGGTCGTGGTCCGCAGCCCGGCCGGCGGCGTGCCGGTGCTGATTCGCGATGTGGCTGAGGTCGCCATCGCCCCGCTGGTGCGGCAGGGGGCTGTCACCCGCGATGGTCGTGGCGAGGTGGTCACCGGCATGGTAATGATGGTCCGCGGGGAGAATAGCCGGAGGGTCGTGGCGGCGGCCAAGGCGCGACTGGAAGAGATCCGGCCGACTCTGCCCCCCGGGGTCGACCTCGAGATCATCTACGACCGCTCGGCCCTGATCGGCCGTACCCTCGACACGGTGCTGCACAACCTGGCCGAAGGTGGCCTGTTGGTCGTGGCCGTGCTCCTGGCCCTGCTGGGCAACGTCCGCGCGGGGCTGATCGTCTCGCTGGCAATTCCGCTATCGATGCTCTTTGCCGCCAACCTGATGTGGGCCACCGGCATTGCCGCCAGCCTGATGAGCCTCGGGGCGATCGACTTCGGCCTGGTGGTCGACAGTTCAGTGATCATGGTCGAGAACTGCGTGCGGCGGCTGGGCACCGCGCCGGCGACCGCCTCGAAGTGGCGGGTGGTGCGGGACGCCGCCCTCGAGGTGCGGGGGCCGACGATGTTCGGCGAACTGATCATCTTGGTGGTCTACCTGCCGATCCTGATGCTCGAGGGCACCGAGGGCAAGCTCTTTCGGCCCATGGCCTTGACGGTGCTCTTCGCGTTGGCCGGCTCGCTGGTG
This sequence comes from uncultured Pirellulales bacterium, assembly GCA_965662195.1. Classification (GTDB taxonomy): domain Bacteria; phylum Planctomycetota; class Planctomycetia; order Pirellulales; family UBA1268; genus UBA1268. Next base: position 29,032 of record CBFIHA010000029.1, on the reverse strand, counting down.
ATCTCGTTGACCCTGATGCCAGTGCTCGCAGCGACCGTACTGACCCGGGAGGAGGAACGCGAGCCCTGGATCATGCGGCTGTTCCATGCCGGCTACCGGCCGCTGGCGACCTTCGCCGTGGGCCATCCGTTGATCATCTCGCTGGCGGCGGCGGGGCTGGTCGCCATCAGCCTGCCGGTAGCGGCCAACCTGGGTGGCGAGTTCATGCCTCGGCTCAATGAGGGCGACATTCTTGTCGAGGCGGTGCGGCTGCCCAGCGCTACCCTCGAGGACTCGGTGCCGCTCACCACCCGGATCGAGCAGACAATTCTTGACTTCCCCCAGGTGCGGACGGTCTTCAGCAAGACCGGCCGTCCGGAAATCGCCAACGACATCATGGGGGTGCAGCAGACCGATGTCTGGGTGATGCTCAAACCGGTGGCCACCTGGCCGGAGGCGATCGACCGCGACACGCTGATCGAACGGATCGACACCGCCCTGGCCGCCGCGGTGCCGGGGGCCCAGTTCGGCTTCAGCCAGCCGATTGAGATGCGGGTGGATGAACTGGTGGCCGGCGTCAAGGCCGACGTGGCGGTGCTCGTCTATGGCGACGACCTCAACACGCTCGGCCAGCTCGGCAAGCAGATCGAAGCCGTGCTGCGGGACATCGCCGGCGCCGCCGACGTCCGGGCCGACTGGCAGGAGAACGTACCGACCCTGAGGATCGATGCCCGGCCCGACCAGCTGGCCCGTTACGGCATCGACGCCGCCGACGTCATGCAGACCGTGGCCGCCATGGGGGGGACCCACGTCGGTGAGGTCTATGAGGGCAGGCCCCGGTTTCCGCTGATGGTCACCTTCCCCCGAGTCTGGCGGGAGAACGAGGAACTGGTCGCCCAGATTCCGGTTGGCACCACCGGCGGGCGACCGGTGCCCCTCGGGGAACTGGCCGACATCAGCCGCTCGGAAAGCCCGCCGTCGGTGGAACACGAAAGCGGCCGACGGCGGACCTTCATTTCAGCCAACGTCCGGGGCCGGGATGTCTCAAGCTTCGTGCAGGAGGCGGAGCAAGCGGTGGCCGCGGCCGTGCCACTGCCCAGCGGCTACGCCATCCGCTGGGGCGGTGACTTCGAGAACCTCGTCTCAGCCGGTCGCCGGCTGGTGCTGATCACGCCGATCGTGCTTGGGCTGATTGCCATGCTGCTTTACACCAGCTTCAGATCCTTTCGGCTGGCGGCCCTCATCTTCATCGCCGTGCCGGTGGCGGCCTCGGGAGGCATCGCGGCCCTGGCCCTGCGGGGCATGCCCTTTTCAATCGCCGCCGGCGTCGGCTTCGTGGCGCTCTTTGGGGTGGCGGTCCTCAACGGGCTGGTCTGGGTAGCAGGAGCCGAGCATGCCCGCCGCGACGGGCTGGCCGAGCGGGCCGCGGCGTTGGCTACCGCGGGGGCACGGATTCGTCCGGTCCTGATGACGGCCCTCGTGGCCAGCCTCGGCTTCCTGCCGATGGCCACCGCCACCAGCGCCGGCGCCGAGATTCAGCGGCCCCTGGCGACGGTGGTGATCGGTGGCCTGATCACCTCGACCCTGCTGACCGCCTTCGTGGTGCCGGCGATCTATCCCTGGTTCGCCCCGCGGCTGGTCGAGCCGTCAGCCGGTGATGACCAGCCCCCCGGCTGACCGGCAGCCTGTCGCCGGCGGCGGCCGCTGGTATGCTCGAGGCGGGATGAATCCACGGGCTGGCAAAGGATGGGCAAACCAGATGACCCTCGGAGAGTTGCAGCGGCTGATCCGCACGATGTACCACGACAAGGATGCCGCCCGCGGTGTCGAGGGGACCTTCATGTGGCTGACCGAGGAGATCGGCGAGCTGGCAACCGCCCTCCGCAGCGGCACGCCTGAGGAACAGGCCCTCGAGTTCGCCGACGTCCTCGCCTGGCTGGCGACGATCGCCAACGTGGTCGACATCGACCTCGACGCGGCGGTCGCCGCAAAGTACGGCGGTGGCTGCCCCGGCTGCGGCCAGACTGCCTGCATCTGCCCTGATGCGGAGAAGCCATGAGTGGCCGCCGAATGGTCATCTTGCTGCCGCTGCTGCTGGGCTGGCTGTCCCCGGTGGCAATGGCCTTCACGACGCCCTCGGGGGTCGAGGTGGAGGTGGGTGTCGGGGGAACGCCGCGGGCCGGCTTCGTCACCCCGGTCAGCCTGAGGCTCCCCGCTGGCAGCCAGCTGCCCGGCGACGGCTGGGTGGCCGTCGCGGCCGAAGATCCGGATGGGCAGTGGGTCCAGTCGCCCCCGGTCCGGTTCGCCCCCGCCTCCGGAGGCGGCATGGTTGCCCGGCTGCTGTTCAAACTCGGCCGCCGTGGTGGTGATCTCCAGATCCTCACGCTGGCCGAGGGCGACGGTCCCTCCGCCGATCCGGCCAACCGACAGCCGGCGACGATCCAACAGATTCCTCTGGCCACCACGGTGGAGTCGACCCAGGAACTGCTGCTGGTGCTCGGCACACTGGCCAACGCCGACCGGGCCGCCCGACTGGCCGCCCGGGAGGATGGCAGCCGCGCCCGGGTAATCACGCTCGATCGGGCAGCTGCGGTTGAGCTGCCGGCTGGCTGCGGCCCCGCCGGCCTGACCTACGACGCCATCGACCGCGTCATCGTCTGCGGCAGGGCGGTTGCTGGCGGTGGGTATGAGCAGCAGCTGGCGGACCTCGACCAGTGGGTCCGGCTGGGAGGCGAGCTCGTGCTGCTGGCCGGAATGTCCCTGCCGGACATGGTGGCTGTCTCACCGATCGCCGCGGGTTGGCTGCCGGGCCGGTATGACCGCCTGGTACCGCTGCGGCGGGGGGCGGCGATCGAGACCTATGCCAGAGCCAGCCGGCCGCTCGACCGTGACGTCGTCGATGCACTCAAGGTTCCTCTGTTCATGCCTGAGCCGCCACTTGACGGCGTGGTCGAGGTTGCCACCGGCGGAGCGGCAAGCGACCCGGCCCTCGTCGTCCGCCGGGCCCACGGCTTTGGCCAAATCACCTGGATCGGCATCGACCTCGACAGCCGCCCCTTCCAAAACTGGTCCGGCACCGATTCGCTGCTGCTCGAACTGCTCGAGCGGGGTCGAGCATCAGGATCGGCGGGCAGGGCAGGGGAGGCCCGCCGCGGCGGGCTCGACCTTGCCGGCCAGCTGCGGCTGGCCATCGACCGTTACCCGGGCGTCACCGCCATCCCCTTCGAACTGATCGCCCTCGTCGGCTTGCTCTATGTGGCCACTCTCTATCCGCTTGACTGGTGGCTGGCCTCACGGGATCTCCGCCGTAGCTGGGTCGCCTGGTTCAGCCTGCCGCTGATCATCGTCAGCTTCACATCTGTGGCCTGGATGACCGCCCAGCGGTACCGGACGCCAACCGAAAGGCTACAGACCATCGGCATCATCGACATCGATCAGGCCGGTGGCTTTGCGCGAGCCACCGGCTTTGCCGGTGTCTGGGCGGCCGAGAACAACCGTGCCACCATTGCCGCCACGCCGGCGGGACCGGTTCAGCCCGCCCCGGTCCGGACGGCGATCAGCTGGTTCGCGGCCCCCGGCCGCAGCCTCGGCGGCCCCGATGCCCTTACGCCCCATCCCTCATTGGCGGCGGCGGGGTATTCATTCGGCAGTTCAGCTGCCGTGCTCGATGACGTGCCGCAGGCCGCGGCATCGAGCCGCCTGTTCGAGGCCCTCTGGTGTGGTCCCACTACCGCCGAGCCGATTGGATCAACCCTCGACCGGACCGGCCAGGGAACCCTCCGGGGCGGGCTGATAAACCGCCTCGACACCCCGCTTGACGACTGCGTGCTGGTGCACGGGGGCTGGCTCTACGAGATCGGCCGGCTGGAGCCCGGGGACCGGTTTGATCTGGAAAGCGGCCGTGGCCCCCGGTCGCTGGCGGCGACTCTGACCCGGCGTCGGACGGTCAAGGACCGCAGCGTACCGGCCCGGTGGGACGCCGATGACCGCGACACGTTCCGCATCCTTGAAGTGGCAGGGCTTCATGCGGCCGCCGGCGGTCCGGGCTACACCGGGCTCGAATCGGGCCGGCTTGCCAGGCTCGACCTGAGCCGCCTGCTGAGCCTCGAGCGGGCGATCCTGATCGGCCGGGGCCCGGCCGCGATCTCCTGGCAGATTCGTCCGGAACAGCAGGCCGAACCCGCCGCTGCAGCAGCCAACCCGACGCTCTGGCGGATTGTCCTGCCGGTTGCCGACTGACCCCCTCGCACTGTCCCGGAAGGAACACGCCATGATCGAGACCGTCGACCTGACGAAAAAGTACGGCGACTTTTTCGCGCTTGAGTCGCTGACGCTGAAGCTCGATCAGGGGGATCTGTTCGGCTTCATCGGCCCCAACGGAGCCGGCAAGACGACCACCATTCGCATCCTTTCGACGCTACTGTCCCCCTCCTGGGGCGAGGCCTATGTCTGTGGCCACTCAATCTACACCCAGCCCCGCGAGATCCGGCGGGCGATCGGCTACATGCCCGACATCTTCGGCGTCTATGACGACATGCGGGTGATTGAATACCTCGAGTTCTTCGCCGCCGCTTACCGCATCGATGGGCCGGCCCGCCGCAGGGTGGCTGAACGGTCGCTCGACCTGGTCGACCTCGGGGTGAAGCGGGATGAATTGGTCACCAGCCTGTCCCGCGGCATGACCCAGCGGCTGGGTCTGGCCCGCGTGCTGCTGCATGACCCGCAGGTGCTGCTGCTGGACGAACCGGCCAGTGGACTCGACCCCCGCGCCCGGATCGAGATGCGGGGCCTGCTCAAGCGGCTCCAGGACCTCGGCAAGACGATCCTCGTCTCCAGCCACATCCTGCCGGAGTTGGCCGACATCTGTAACCGGGTCGGCATCATCGAATACGGCCAGCTGCTGGCCTGCGGTGAGGTCAGCGAACTGCTGGCCCGGGTCCGGGGCCGGCCGGTCGTGCGGCTGGAGGTGGCGGGTGATCCCGCAGCGGCGGCGCGGCTGCTGGAAGACTGCGAGGGGGTTGCCGAGACGACCGTCCGGGACGGCGTGGTGCGGGCGACACTCCTCGACGCCGGCGCTGACACCTCACTGCTGCCGGCACGGCTGGTTGCGGGCGGCGTCCGGCTGCGATCGATGCGAGAGGAAGAGATCAACCTCGAGACCGCCTTCCTCGAACTGACCAAGGGCTCGCTCGGCCGCCTGCCCGACGGGGCCCGCCGGGGCTGGGGAACGCTTGAGGACGATGCGGCGACCAGCGGCGATCAGCCGGCCCAATCCTGACACCAGCTATCCTGTTCCGGCGGTCACACCACCTGAGAGAACCTTTGATGACGATGACGGATCAGGCCGATTGTGCAGTCAGGAAGCTTCCGCCTGCTGACTGCCCGTGGAAAAATTCAGCCCTGGTGCTGCTGCTCGGAAGCTGGCTGATAGCCGGATCAGTGCGGTCCGACGAGATCGAATCCCTCGCCCCGCCGCTGCCCCCACTGGCGGCGCCGGCCGACCTCGGGTACGCGATCGGCTATCGGATCGGCCGGCAGCTGCGGGCCGATCTGGAGAGCATCGACGTCGAGGCCGACCCCGCCGGCGTGATCGCCGGGCTCCGCGAGGCCCTGGCCGGTCGCGAGCCGACCCTGCCCGAGGAGCGGTTCGGCCGCGGGCTGGCCAGCTTCGATGCTCGGATCGCCGCCCGCGACGAGGCCTTCCGCCGCGAGTTTGCCGCTCAGGCCGAGCAGAACCAACAGCGGGGCCAGGCCTTCCTGGCAGAACATCGTCGCCGGCCGGGCGTTCGGGAACTGCCCGGCGGAATCCTGATCGAGGTCCGCAAACGGGGCAGGGGCCCCCAGCCGACGCTGGCCGATGAGGTGTTGGTCCACTACACCGGCCGGCGGCTCGACGGTGAAGTTTTTGATGCCACCGACCCGGCCGAGGAGCCGGCTCGCATCAGCCTGAAGGACGTCATCCCCGGCTGGCAGCAGGCAATCACACAGATGCCAACCGGCAGTCGCTGGCAGATTGTGATCCCGGCCGAGCAGGGCTATGGCGAGGAAGGAGCTGCACCTGTGATTGCACCGAACGAGGTGCTTGTCTTTGAGATCGAATTGGTGGCGATCAGCCCGCGGCCGTGAGCGGGCCGCAATCAGCGATGGGCAGAGCTGAGAGGATGACCTGATGCCAGGGGGTGCACGCATTGTTGGGGCGTTTGCCGTGGCCCTCATACTGGGCCGACAGGCCCCGGCCGACGAGCCTGCCTCGGCCTTACCGGCTGCCCGTCGGGCCAGCCTCCAGGATCGCAATGCCGCCGCCCGCGAGCGGATGGTCCGTGAGGACATTGCCGCCAGCGGCATCACCGACGCCCGTGTGCTCGAGAGCATGCGGCTGACGCCGCGGCATGAGTTTGTCCCTGCCGCCCAACGGCCGCTGGCCTACTTTGACATGTCGCTGCCGATCGGCCAGCGGCAGACCATCTCGGGACCGTTTGTGGTCGCCTACATGACTGAAAAGCTCGAGCCCCGGCCGACTGATCGGGTCCTCGAGATTGGTACGGGCAGCGGCTATCAGGCTGCCGTCCTTTCACCGCTGGTCGGCATGGTCTATTCGATCGAAATCCATGAGTCCCTCGGCCGGCGGGCCGCCGTCGCCCTGAGGCGACTCGGCTACGACAACGTCGTCACCCGCATCGGTGACGGCTTCGCCGGCTGGCCCGAGAAGGCGCCGTTCGACAAGGTGATCGTCACCTGCTCACCGGAGGATGTGCCCCAGCCGCTGGTCGAACAGCTGGCCGAGGGTGGGCTGATGATCATCCCGGTCGGCGAACGCTACGAGCAGACGCTGGTGCTGCTTCGCAAGACGGCCGGCAGCCTGGTTCGCACGGAACTGGTGCCGAGCCTCTTCGTGCCGATGACCGGCCGGGCAGAGGAGACCCGCGAGGCCCAGCCCGACGGCAGCCGGCCGCAGCTGGCCAACCCCGGCTTTGAGGACTGCCTGCCCGACGGGCTGACGCCGACGGCCTGGTATTACGGCCGGCAGGAATCGCTCATCACGGCGGACGATTCACCTGAGGGCAGCCGGCACCTACTGCTTGAGAATCGGGAACCGGGGAGGCCCGCCCACATCTTTCAGGGCTTTCCGGTTGACGGCCGACAGGTCGGTCGGCTGGCGATCAGCCTCGACCTGCAGCTGCGGGAACTCGGACCGGGGCAGCTTCCCGGCGAGCAGCCCGGTGTCGCCGTGCGATTCTTCGATCGGGCCCGAAACCGGTCAGTGCGGGCGGTCATTGGCCCCTGGACCGGCTCGGTCGAGTGGCAGCGGGTGAGCGGCACGGTTCCGGTTCCGGGCTGGGCCCGCGAGGGCATCATTCAGTTGGGGCTGATGGGGGCAACGGGCCGCATGGAAATTGACCGGGTCGAAATCGAGCCAATGCAACGGTAGAAACAGCCCAGCCGGCAAATTCTTTTTATTTTCACTATTCTGCTTGCGTTCCCCATCCGCAGAACTATTCTTAGCGGAAATTCCGCAATTTGCTCCGCCATCGTCACGGTCGGCAGACGGAGCACGCCCTGTTTCCAAACCGCTTCGTGGAGATCGCCCCCAGATGTTGGCTCACCGCTTTACCCAGTCGATCGGAATTCTCACCTTCTGCGGCCTGATCGCTTCAGCTTGCGACGCCCAGGCCGGCTGGAACAACCGCTACTACGCCGCCTACGGCTCGTCCGGCGGCAGCAGTTCCTCCGGCGGCAGCAGTTCCTCCGGTGGTAGCAGCAGCTCGGGCGGCTCCTACGCTTCATCGGGTGGCAGCAGCTCCTCGGGTGGCAGCAGCAGCAGCTCCTCGGGTGGCAGCAGCAGCTCCGGTGGCCATCGCATGACTCACTGGGAGCGGAAGGTAGCCCGGCGGGCTAATCGTCAGGCCATGCGTTCAAGCCATGGCAGCTCGGGCGGATCGAGCTCCAGCGGTGGCAGTCATTCGGCCTTCTACGGCAGCTCGGGCGGATCCAGCTCGAGCGGCGGCAGCTCCGGGGGCTCGTACGGGTACGCTTCGCCGGCTGCGGGTGTCGGCTATTCCAGCATGTCGACGATGAGTTCGAGCATGCCGGTCGACTCGTACCGGGTCATCACCGACGAGCCGGTCGGTGACAAGGCCGGCACCTCCGGTGAAGAGGTCGAGACGCCGGTTCCGGCCAAGGACGACTCGACCTCGATTGTCCCTGTCGACGGTGTGCTTTTGCTGGTGTCGGTGCCAGCCGAAGCCAAGGTGTTCGTCAACGGGGCGGCCACCACCTCGACCGGCAGCCTGCGACGGTTTGTCTCGCGTGGTCTGGCTGACGGGGAAGTCTATGACTACACGGTGAAAGTGGTGCTCAATGACGCTGCGGAGCCGACCGAAATGACCAAGACAGTCAGCGTTGCTGCAGGTGACCGCAGTGAACTGAGCTTCGTGGAGGAGCAGCCGACCACCAGCCTGACGCTGCGGGTTCCGGCTGACGCCAAGGTCTGGCTGGCCGGCAATGCCACCGGCTCAACCGGCGAGATGCGAAGTTTCGAGACGACCGCTCTGGCGGCCGGTGAGACCTGGCAGGACTATGAGATTCGCGTCGTGACCACCATCGAGGGTCGCCAGCGGACGATTTCGAAGGTGATTGATCTGGCCGCCGGCACCACGCTTGAGCTTGAGATCGATCCGACCGTTGCCATCGCTGATGCCAGCCTGATCGACGCGACCGCCTCAATCCGCTGAGCCGTCAGCGGCTGGGAACAGAAGGAACAGGGATGTCCCCCGCGGCCGGCCAGGGCCGCGGGGGACTTTTTTTGCCCTGCCGGAACGCCCGATTTTCCCGGCAGCCGGCAGCCGCCTTGATGGCAGGACTGGCCGCTGTCGATGACGTTTGAGGGGACTCGGGAATAGCCCCAGCCTGGATCTTCTCAGATGCCTCAGCCGCTCCAACCAGATTCAACCGCTCGAACCGCTCGCAACTGCTGGCCGCTGCCAGCCCGGTTGCTGGCCTCGGTGCTGATCCTGCTTTATCTCGCTGTCGTGATCCTGCCGCCGCTGGCCGGTCCGCCACCGGCGAGCGAACTGGCCGGAGTGATGCTGCAGCCCTTCCGGCCCCTGGTCGGGAGCCTGGCCCTGAGCCATGGCTATCGCTTCTTCGCCCCCAATCCCGGGCCGGGACACTCCATTCGTTGGACCATCACAACTGCTGACGGCAGCCGGAAGACCGGTCTGACTCCCGACGCCAAAACCGATTGGCCACGGCTGCTCTACCACCGGCGGTTCATGATTCCCGAGAAGCTGGCAGCGTTCGTGCCGCTGCCGGAGGCGCCGGCGGAGATTCGCCAGGAAGCAGCCCGCGACTGGCAGCCGCTTGTCGAAGACATCGCCACCCGCCTGCTCGCCCGGCATGGCGGCCGTGAGGTCAGCCTCGATCTGATCGAGCACTATCTGCCCGACACCTTTGAGGTGCGGGAGGGCAGGGGAGGGGACGACCTAGTGATGCCCCTGGGCCGCTATCGCTGGCGGGGGGAGGCCTCACGATGACCGCCACGGCTGATAACCGTCGATCCGCCACGGGCGAACTGAACTGGGCTGCCAGTTGGGTCGATGGCTGGAACCGCTTCTGGTTCACACCGTCAGACCCCCTGTTGCTGGCGGTGATCCGCATCCTGACCGGCAGCCTGCTGACCTGGTCGAGCCTGATCTGGCTGCTCGATGCCGAAGGGTTCTTTGGCAGCACGGCCTGGCAGGCGGCCGACAATGTCTGGCGGATGAACGACCAGCCCTGGCACTGCAGCTGGTATTTTCCAGCCGGAAGTTCTGGCAGCGTCACCCTGCTGGCGACGGTGGGCCTGCTAGCTGCGGTCCTGCTGACGGTGGGCCTCGCCACCCCGCTCGCAGCGGTGATCGCGCTGGCCGGCTACGTCAGCGCTGTCAACCGCGCGCCGCTGAACACCTTCGGCTTCGACGACGCGCTCGGCCTGCTGCTGCTGCCCCTGGCAATCGGCCCGGCCGGGGCCCGGCTGTCACTCGACCGGCTGCTCTGGCGGCGAGCAGAGCCGGCGCTCCCGCGGGTGTCGGCCACCGTCGCCCTGCGGCTGATTCAGGTCCATCTCTGCGTGGTCTATTTCTTCTCGGGTGCCGGCAAGCTCTTCGGGGCCAGCTGGTGGGAGGGGACCGCGCTCTGGGGAGCCGTTGCCAACACCCAGTACCGCACCATCGACCTGACCTTCCTGGCCTGGCACCCGTTGCTGACCAATGCCCTGACCCTCGGCACCCTGTTCTGGGAATTCTCCTATCCCGCCCTCGTCTGGCCGCGGCTGACGCGGCGGCTGGTTTTGGCGCTGGCCGTGCTGGTCCACTTGGGAATTGGCCTGGCAATGGGCATGATGGAGTTCGGGCTGGCAATGATTGTTGCCAACATGGCGTTCCTGCCGCCCAGCCTCCGCCTCAAGGGCAGCGGTCCCGAATCAGGTATTTCCCCTCCTTCCTCCAGCATTGACGCTCACTCATGATTGACACCCTCGCCGTGGTCGGTGCCACCGGTGCCGTTGGCCGCATCATTCTCGACCTGCTTGCCAGCCGGAACTTTCCGGCCCGGCAGCTCAAACTGCTCGCCTCACCGCGATCCGCCGGCCGGACCATCGAGGCAGGGGGGCGGCAGTTCACCGTTGAAGCCCTCAAGCCGGAGGCGTTCGCTGGCGTCCAGATCGCCATCGGCAGCACCCCCGACGAGGTGGCGGCAGAGTTCGTTCCCTGGGCCGTGGAGCGGGGCACGGTCGTGGTCGATGAGTCGGCCCACTTCCGGATGCAGCCCGATGTGCCGCTGGTGGTGCCGGAGATCAATGCCGACGCCATCGCCCGCCACCGGGGCATCATCGCCAGCCCCAATTGCTCGACCACCCAGATGGTGATGGTGATGAAGCCACTCCACGATGCCGCCCGGGTGCGGCGGGTGATCGTCAGCACCTACCAGGCGGTCAGTGGGGCGGGGCTGGCGGCGACCAATGAACTGCGGGACGGTCTCACCGCTTGGCTCGGCGGCACGGCTGAGACCCCGAAGGTGTTCACCCATCCCATTGCCGCCAACCTGATTCCGCAGATCGGCTCGCCACGGGACGGCGGCGGCACCAGCGAGGAGCTGAAGATGGTGCGGGAAACGCAGAAAATTTTTGGTGACGATTCGATCGGCGTCTGCGCCACCTGCGTACGGGTACCGGTGGCCGATGCCCACAGCGAGTCGTTGGTGATTGAAACCGAACAGCCGCTCACGCCGGAGCAGGCTCGGGAGTTGCTCGCTGGTTTCCCCGGGGTCACGGTCATCGACGACCTCGCCGCCGGCCGCTATCCGATGCCCCGGAACGCTGGCGGCCACGACGATGTCTTTGTCGGCCGCATCCGTCGCGACCCCTCAGGGCCAAACGCCTTGGCGATGTGGTGCGTCTCCGACAACCTGCGGAAGGGGGCGGCCACCAATGCCGTCCAGATCGCCGAGCAACTCGCAGCAGGAATGGCCTGAGCCGATGGGCCGAACGCTCCTCCTGCGGCTGGCATATGAGGGCACCCGGTTCAGTGGCTGGCAGGCCCAGCCGGGCCGGCGCACAGTGCAGGGGGTGCTGGCCGAGGCGATCACGTCCGTGTCGGGAGAGACGATCCTGCCCAAGGGGGCCAGTCGCACCGACGCCGGTGTGCATGCGGTCGATCAGGTGGTCGGGTTCACGACTGGCACGGATCACGCGGCCGCTGTCTGGCGGCGGGCGCTCAACGCAAATCTGCCTGCGGATGTGGTCGTACTTGCCGCGCAGGAGGCACCCGCCGGCTTTGACCCCGTCGAGGCAGCTGTCAGCAAGCGATACCGCTACCGGATTCATGATGCCATCAACAGGCCGGTGCTGGCCCGCCAGTTCGTCTGGCGTTGGAAGTCGCTGCTCGATGCTGCCGCGATGCAGGCAGCCGCCGGAATCCTGGTGGGCGAACATGACTTCAGCAGCTTTGAGAACCCCTCGTCCCCCCGGCTGTCGAAGGTGCGGCGGATCAGTGCCATCGAGATTGGCAGGCGGCCGGGGGCTGATGGCACCACCGACGCCGAGGTCTGGATTGAGGTCGAGGGCGACGGTTTCCTTTACAATATGGTTCGGATCATTGTCGGCACCTTGGTGATGGTCGGCTGCGGCAAGCGGCCACCGGACTGGGTGGCTGAGGTGCTTGTCGGCCGCCGCCGGGTGCTGGCCGGCCCCACCGCGCCACCGCAGGGGCTCGCCCTGATGCGGATCGACCTCGACCCCGCCACCACGAAGCCACAGCATGTCCCGCCCGCCTGAACACCTCGGTCCGCTCCGGCTCATTCGACAGCTCGGTGTCGGCCGCCGCTGCCAGATCTGGGAGGCCGCCGAAGCGGGCAAAGCCGATCGGGTAGCGGTCAAGCTGGCGACCCGGGAGGCCGCCGGAGATACCGATCTCAAGCAGTTGCTGCGACACGAGCTGGCCGTGGCCCGGTCGCTTGACCATCCGGCGATCATTCGCGTCGACCGGTATGCCACGACCGACGGCCTGCCGCATCTGGTGATGGAACTGTTCCGGCAGCCCGACCTGAAGCGGCGGCTGACGGCCGGCCCCGCCAGTCTGGCCGATCTCGCCCAGCCGATCGCTGTCGCTGCCGCCGAGGCGATTGCCCACCTGCATGACCGGGGCTGGGTGCATCGTGATCTCAAGCCCGAGAACCTGCTGGTCGATGACACAGGTGGCATCAAGCTGATCGATCTGGCCCTGGCGGCCCGGCCCCCGGGGCTGCTGGCCCGGCTGCTACCTGGTTCGGTCAAGGTCCAGGGCTCGCCCAGCTACATGCCGCCTGAACAGATTCGTGGCAAGCGGGTCGATCAGCGGGCCGATGCCTATGCCTTCGGCTGCCTGTTGCACGAGCTCGTCACCGGCCGCCCCCCCTTCACGGCCTCAACCCAACCGGAGCTGCTGACCCGGCAGCTGCACGCCCCGCCGCCGGTCGCCTCGGCCGCCAACGAGGCGGTCTCGCCCAAGCTTGACGGGCTCCTGCGCAGCTTGTTGGCCAAGCGGCCGGAGGATCGGCCCGATTCGATGGCCGATGTCGCGGCCACCCTGCGGCGGACGCCCTTCTTCAAGCCGGGAACGAATCCGTCGTCCCGCTGAATGGCGATTGACGCCCGTTCGGCCGGCCGGCGACAATCTTGGCTTTCATCCAATCCGCTGAAGGAATCCCGCATGGCCCGCGGCATCCATCGTCTGTCCCTGGAAAAACCGATCTACGAACTGGAAGATCGGATTGCCGAACTGGAGACGGCACCGGTTGGCGAACAATCCCGGGACGACCTGCAACGGCTCCGCCGGGAAGTCGCCGACCTTCAGAAGCAGATTTTCGGCAGCCTCGACCCCTGGCAGACGGTTGAGGTCGCCCGCCACCCGGATCGCCCCAAAACGAGTGACTACCTCGGGCTGCTGTTCGATGAGTTTGTCGAACTCCACGGCGACAAGGCCTTCGGCGACGACCCGGCCATGCTGACCGGTTTTGCCAAGCTCGACCGGCACAAGGTGCTGGTGGTCGGCCACCAGAAGGGCAAGACACTTACCGAACGGCAGGCCTGCCACTTTGGCTGCGCCCACCCCGAGGGCTACCGCAAGGCAATGGGCAAGATGCGGCTGGCGGCAAAGTACGGCCTGCCGGTGATCTGCCTGATTGATACGCCGGGAGCCTATCCCGGGATCGGTGCCGAGGAACGGGGGCAGGCCCAGGTGATCGCCGAGAGCATGTTTCTGATGGCGACCCTCGAGGTGCCGATCATTTGCGTCGTGATCGGCGAGGGGGGGTCAGGCGGGGCGCTCGGCATCGGCGTTGGCGACCGGGTTGCCGTACTGGAACATGCCTACTACAGCGTCATCAGCCCCGAGGGCTGTGCTGGCATTCTCTGGAAGAGTGCGAACTTCAAGGCCGACGCAGCCCGGGCTCTGAGGATGCGATCGTGGGATCTGCTGGAGTTCGGTGTCATCGACAAGGTGATCGACGAACCACTCGGCGGCGCCCATCGGGACCCGCGACTGATGGCGGCCCGGCTGAAGACGTTCCTGGAACGGACGCTGAAGGAACTGGTGGCCCGACCGGTCCCTGAACTGGTGGCGGCCCGCTATGAGAAGTTCCGCACGATGGGCGTGTTCCTTGAGGACGCCAGCTGAGCGGGTGCCCAGGGCCTGCCAGAGCAGGGGATGCGGGCTGCGGCCGGGCGGTTTTCTGCGGGCCACTCCCCTGTTTCCCACCCCTTCTCCAACGTCCGATAATGTCCGTTATGTCCGTTTCGGACCCCCTGTTTCCAGCAGTCGATCGTCACCGTCGCCCTCGGCCGGCTCCGCTGGCCCACCGCCCTGCCCGGACTCAGCGTTGGACTGGAAGCGGCGTCTGAGCGCCGATCGGAAACCGCTGCGGAGTGGCCGCCGCATTGGGCTGGATCGGCGTCAGGCCGCCAGGCGCCGCCTGAAAAGCGGCCGGCGTTGGCTGGCCACCGAAGGCCGACCGCTGTTCCGCGTAGCGATTGCTGGTGCCCGCTGCTCCCGCCGGCCCGGTCGGTGACGCCATCCAATCGACGGCAGCTGAGACCTGCTTGGCAGCCTTGGCGGTTTCTGGATCGGCCTTCACACCGGCCCAGGCGGCAACCGACGTCACCCCGTCGAGTACCGCCTGCCAGGAACTGGCCGCCGGCTCCGACCCGGAGTCACCACCCGCGGCCATCCCGGTCACGCCCGGGGCCCCGGCAGGTCCGCCACCGGCATCAAACTGCTCGTTAAACTGCTGCAGGAACGGGCTGATGGTTTCGTGCACATCAGGCGGCAGATACCGATCGGCCTCCCCAATGAGCCTGGCAACAAACTGGCCGCTGCGGCTGCCGGTGATCTGGCTGCGATAGGCCGGCACCATGGTGACGGTAAAAAAGGTGACCACGACACAGATCAGAGCTCCCTTGGCAAGCCCGAAGATCAGCCCAAGTTGATGGTCAAAAGCCCCTAGATGAACGGCGTCGATTGCCGACGAGACGACCCGAAAGCCGATCCAGACCGCCAACGACGTTGCGACGTACAGGGCGAGCATGGCCAGCAACCGATCCCAAGGAGCCTGCTGGCCCGTCAGCGGGGCCAGCTGGCCACTGAACCGCAGGGCCACGTAGGAGCTCAGGCAGATGCCGGCGATCCAGGCGATCTGCCAGATAATACCCTTGAAGTAGCCGAGCAGTCCCGCCGTGGCGAGCAGCCCAAGCATCACAATGTCGTAGCTGTCGATCGACACACCGATTCTCCTTGTTGCGTCCGCCGGGCAGATTCACCGCCGCGGGGGGACTCTAAAGCCGGCTCGCTCAGCCTCAAAGTCCAGTTCATGGGCGAATCGACGGGCAGTCGAAGAAGCCCGAGTGTCCGGATTGCCAGCGAGCCAAGGCCGCATGTTTTCCGCGACCGAAAATCCCGGCCCACCACACACCAGCGGGAAAACCGTCAGGCAGGCACAACCAAGCCCCACAAATACACCCTAGACACCCCTGCTTACAAAAGCATCGCCAGCCCCCTAGCTACCCCATCCGGATTTTCCGACTAGGCAAATCTCATCACCTCGGAAGTGCAGGGGGCTCCAGGCGGTGGTGACTCTCAATTGTGTGGTTCACCTGCCGAATACCCAAGAGATGGTGTTGCCTGCGGGTGCCCGTGTGCGCCCGGCGGTCGAGGGACCGACCGCCCGCCGATCAGCTGACGTTGCCACGCGACGGCAGACCGAGACCACGGCTGGAACACCGATTAGGGAGGGATTCGCACGGTGCCGGGATTCCGCGAGCACATCACCGGTTCGACAATCGTCGGCGTCGGCTACGGCGCGGCTGCCTGGTACATCGGTGAAATCCCGCCGCTGACCTGCCTGCTCGGGACCGGACTCTGCTCGGTGGCAGGAATGCTGCCCGACCTCGACAGCGGCCCGGGCATTCCGATGCGAGAAAGCGTCGCCTTCGCCGCTGCCGTCGTGCCAGTAATGCTGCTGCCGAGGCTTGAGCAGTTCGGGCTGCCGACTGAGGCCCTGATCATCGCCTGTGGTGCGATCTATCTGCTCATCCGGTTCGGGGTGACCTATCTCCTGAAGCATTTCGCGGTTCACCGCGGCATGTTCCACAGCGTCCCCTCAGCCGCCATCGCCGGCCTGACTGCCTTTCTCGTCTTCGCTGCCGAAGATCCCCTCCACCGGTATTTTGTCGCCAGTGCCGTCGTACTCGGCTTCCTGACGCACCTCATCCTCGATGAGATCTGGTCGGTGAAAATGGGGGTGTTCGGTCCCAAGGTGAAAAAATCATTTGGCACGGCCGTCAAATTTCTGGGGAACGAGGCCTGGGCCAACATCGTCACCTATCTGCTGGTCATCGTGCTCGGCGGGTTGGCCGCGAATGATGCGGCCATCACCGAAAAGCTCGCGGTGGTCCGCCAGCAGGTGGAGCAGGCTGCCCGCCAGTATCCGAACTACCCCCCTACCACCCCCGTCTATCGCCGCTAACCGGCGGGGCTTACCGGCGGGATTGGAACAGGTATTTTCGATAGCCAACTTGTCTACGGCGGCTGCCTGATCCATCATGCAACGCGATGGCAGGATTTCTGGTTCGCCTGCTGCGGTCCCCCCCGATTGATCCAGCCATGGAACTGCCAACAGCTGTCGCCTTTCTGCCGGCAGACGGCAACTCGCTGCTGCTGGGCGGGTATCTGCTGGTCATCGCCGGGGCAGCCTTCTTTGGTGGCTCGTCGGTCTCGTTCCTGATGCTGGGCCACCGCAGGCTGCAGGTGCTGCTCTCCTTCACGGGAGGAGTGCTGCTTGGGGTGGCCCTTCTGCATCTGGTGCCACACGCGTTTCTCGAATTCGACCGCCGGCTCGACACTACGATGGCCTGGATGTTGGGGGGATTCTTCGCCATGTTCCTGCTGGAGCGGGCCTTCCATGGTCACGCCCACCACACCGCCGAAGGGGGTGAACTGGGAACGGCCGGACCGCCAGCTGCCGGCCATGAAGCCTGCTCCGGGCACGGTCCCGATCAGGCCCACCAGCCAACCACGAATCGCTGGGGCTGGAGCGGGGCCTTTGTCGGCCTTGGTCTTCACAGCCTTGCCGACGGCGCCGCTCTGGCGGCCGCCGTCAACGCCGACACCGGCCATGGTGCCGGCTGGCTGGCCGGCCTGGCCACGTTTCTGGCCATCCTGCTGCACAAGCCGCTCGATGCCGGCATCATTGCCACTCTGATGCTGGGGGCAGGCTGGTCAGTGCGGTTTCGGCGGCTGATCAATCTCCTTTACGCCACGGCAGTGCCCCTCGGCGCGGTCTTCTTTGTCGCCAGCCTCGATCTGCTCGGCGACCGCCAGCAGGCGGTTACCGGCGCTGCCCTCGCGCTTGCAGCCGGTGCCTTTCTCTGCATCGCCGCCGCCGATCTGCTACCGGAGGTGCAGTTCCACAGCCATGACCGCATCCTGCTGACGGTAGCCCTTGCCCTGGGCATCAGCATGGCGTGGGGCATCACTGTGCTTGAGCGGTTCGCCCATCCGCATGCCCCACCCTCTGCAGAAAGTGGCGAGCCGCCGCTGATACCGCCGCCCCCCGCGCCGCCGCCGGCCTCAGCTGCCAGCCGTCACAGGAGCCGGCTCGGTCGATTGTGGCTCGACCTCCAGCCCACGGCTCCTGCGGACCTCGTATACCGCGGCCAGCAAATCGGCAATCAGCCCCTGCTGCTGCCGGATGCGTGACCGCTGGGCCTGAAAACAGGCCGCGATCAGCCCCGCCAGCCCGATCCCGCCGAGCAGGTGAGGCGTCACCCAGTTTTCACTCCCCTGCCGTCCGGCTGCCGGGTCGGCGGCGCCACCAAGGGCCACAATCGCCACCACGCTGAGCATGCCGACCAGCGCGAAAGGAAACGATGCCCGCTTGATCTGCTTACTGCGGGCAATGAATGACGCTGGCAGGCCGTAGGTCTCAACCACCTCACGGCACCAGCGACCGGTCCCGATGAAGTAGGTGACCGACATGCTGTTGACCAGGACCACCATCAGTGCCGCCAGCACGCCGGAGAGCCGGTGCACCGTGCCCCAGCGGAGGACGGCAGGGTCGGTCTGACCGTGCAGGTCACCGAGCCAAAGCCCGAGCCCGGCCGTGGCAACCATCAAGGCAACGGCAAAAGCAGCCACCCAGGCAAACATCTTTTCCATAACGACTCCCGAACCATCTGCGAAGGGCTGCTGATTTCACAACTTCCTGCCTGAATCACTATAGGCGACACGGCTTCCAGTGAATCACCCGCGCTGGACGAGGCGAGCCGGCTCAGGGCCGCAGGGGATGGATCTGCTTGACGAAGGTCTCAGTCATATCAACCAGGCCCTCCGGCGATGGCCGGTAGACAAAGGCTGCTGAATCGACCGGTTCGTTGATCCGCACGTCGTAAAATTCGAGCACGGAGAATGGCGCCACCTCGCTGGTGGCAGCAATCGGCCGCCCTCCAGCCGCTGCACGCCACTCCACGCGGAACGGGAAGAGCCGGCCGCTGCCGATGACCAGTTCAACCGACCAGGGCATTCCCGCAGGCAGCTGGGCGGGCTGCAACCCCTCCGGCGCCGTCGCCGCCTCCGCCTGCTCAGGTAGGATCGCTGCAAGTAGCTGGGGATTCCAACGCCCTTCGACCCGCCAGACCGGAAGATCTTCGAGTGTTCCCGCCTCCGCGGTGGTGAACCGGAACCACTGACGGATTTGGGCCAGTGACCGCTGCAGCCCACCCAGATAGGGAGTCGCCACGCCGTCTGCGGCAATCCCGAGTTTCTCAAGCCTGCTTCGCACCCTGGCAATGTCGACCCGCTCGAGTCGGGGTGTCTCCTCGCCCCGCTTTCGGTAGTTCCAGAACGACAGCCCATCAGAGAGTTCGAGCAGCTCAAACCGCTCACTGTCGGCCTCGATCACTGTCTCGAGCCGAAACCGCTGATCCTCCCCCCTGCCCTGCTGGAGATAGCGTCCGGTTCCCACCAGCACCCTGTTGCCAACCCTGGTCCGCTGCCGGACCCGGGCCGAAATCGATTCCATCCGACCCAACTCGGCAAGCATCGCCACCACAATCCGCTCGGGCTGACCGGCTGAGAGCGGTTCGCCGCCAACAGCCTGTCCGTAGACACTGCTACCGGGGGGCTGCTGCGCCGGGCAGCGGCCGTCGGTGACAGCCAGAAAAAGCCCCACCAAGATGCCGACGGCAGACCGCCGCCGGACGGAAACGCGGCGAACGGGCGGCGTTCCCGATCGTGACGGTGCCGACGACGGGGGGGAGTCTGAGGGTTTTCCCAAAGATTTCGATCCGGAAAGGACGACATATCCGAAGGCACGGCGGGTGATCCGCCGGCAGCCAACGATGAGGAGCGGCGGGCAGTGTACGCCATCCCCCCCGCTCTTCCCTACGCCGATTGCACGGGATCAGTTCCCGAATCACCCCAAGCTCGAAACGGTTACCTGGGCCCTGGAGGCACCGACGTGAGACGGAACAGACATCTGCAGAAACTGGTCGGGCTCTCTCTGGCCACCGCCCTGACCGGCTGCCACATCCCGGCCAATTCGCCCCTTTCCGGGCTGGCCGACCTGCGGCCGGTGGCCCAGCCGAAAACCAACGTCCTGCCGCCTCCGGCGATGCTGGCCCACCCCGGTCCCGGTGTTGACGGCCCCGGCCCGGGCATCATCCGACCGGTCGGCTATGAGGAAATGCTTCCGCCAGGCAGCCCGGAGGGCATGATGCCACACGGGGGGATGCTTCACGGTCCCAGTCAGCCGCTTTCACAGGTCGGGTTCATCGGACCGGACGGGATGCAGGTCAGCTGGGATGTCAACACCGCGGGTGGATTTGACTCGACACCATTGGTGGCCCCCGGTCGGTACGACTTTCCGCAGGGGGCGATCTACCGACTCAAGCTCACCAGTATTCCGGGTCGCGAAGGCGTTGAACTCTACCCGACGCTGGAGGTTGCCCCGGTAACCCCACGGACTGCGGCCTTCATCGCCCACAACACCGTACCGGTCCAACTCACCGACGAGGATCTCGACCAGGTCACCACCGGTAATTTTGTCACCAAGGTGGTCTATCTGCCCGACCCTGACTACCAGGAACTGGCCGTGGCCGGCGTTGAGACGCTCGTCAGCACGCGGCTCGATCCGGGGGTCGATCCGGTGGTCGAGGCCGACCGCCGCGGCTCGATCCTGGCGATCATTCGGATCGGCAACAAGGATCTCGAATCGGTCGTGATCGACGGGGCCATGGCCGCCGGCGCCACTGCTGGTATGACCGCAGGAATGCCGCTGGGAATGCCCTGCGGAGGGGATCCCGGACAGCTCCCGCCAGCCTTCGTCGCCGGCATGACCGCCCCCTCCTACGGCATGCCGATCACCGGCACACCGATCGGCCTGCCCGGCCCGGCCCATGTGCCGCTGGGAATTCCGGCCGGCCTGCAGAAGCACACCATCACCAACCACACCCGGACCAGCCTGCCCGGACCGACGCGGCAGTTGAAGCTCCACGTCCAGCAGGCACCTGGTATCAGCTACCCGAAGCCGGCCACGCGGGCCTACGTCTCCGAACGGTCCGACATTCCCAAGATTCACCTCAAGCAGCCCCGTCAGGACCGGAACCGCTGGGTCGACAACGGTGGCCCCGACCCCGATGCCGAGGCAGCCGCCGCCATCATCTGCCGGGATGACTGCCCACCGGAGCCACCCGCCTTCTGAGGCCGCCCGGGCGGCTCCTCAGTCCTGGCCTGAGCGTTGGTCGGATGCTCACGGCCGCTGCGACGATCGACCCCACCGACCTGATCGATGACACGCCACCCATGACCAACAGACTGTGGAAGAAGTCTGACACCTCCATCCGGACAGGGTCCGCGCTGCGGGTTCTTGGCGGAACGCTGGTGGTGATGGCCGGACTGACACTGGGACTGGAATCCGCGGCTGCCGCCGATTTCACCAGCCCCAGTCGGACAGCCGGCATCGCCGCGAGCACTGGACCGGGAGCGATTGGCAACATCCGCCCCCCGCAGTTCGGTCCCCGTCCGGATGAGGTGTCAGTCCTGCTCCAGCCGCTGGAGGTTCGCGGCCCGGCAGGGCTGGAACTATCTGTCGAGAACGGCTCGGGCTGGTCACCGCCACAACAGTTGCCCATCCGGGTGGGCCTGGTCCCCGGCCAGAGCTACGGCCTGCGGCTGACCGGCATTCCCGGCCAACCGGCTGCGGAGATTTATCCGTCGCTGCGGGTGCTCGCCCCCTTGGCCGCCCCGCCCGGGCAGCGGTGGCGGTTCCCGATTGAATTGGTCATTGACCGCGACGATCTCGACGAGGCAGCGGCCGGCAGTCATGTCAGACGGGCGGTCTATGTCTCGCATGAGCCTGAGGCGGCCGACGTCCTTGCCAGCCGCTGGTTCGATGTTCGACCGGGTGACGACTGCCTCGACGTGGCCCGCACCCTCGGCCAGCCGATTGCCGAGTTGACGGTGGGCAATCGGATGCCGCTGGCGTCCTCCCCTGCCCCGCTGCGTCACCGGCCGCCCAGCGGTCCCTGCCCGGATTGGCCGGTACTCCTCCCGGTTCCGCAACAGCCGGCGATTGTTCCGCCCCCCATCTGCGATGGTGGTGATTGGTTTCAGCCAGCCCGTCCGGAGGGCCGGCTCGACATTGTCGGGCTCTCGGCGGGTGACACGGTCGCCCGCTACCGGCCAGCTGCGGCCGCTGCGGCGACGCCGGCCACGGCTGCGGCCGAGTCGAAGCTGGCTGTCGCCAACTGCGAATGCGTCTATTCACCTCGTTTCGGATCGGTCCGGCAGGTTGTTCGGCTTCACGAAGAATCGCGGCCCATCGGACCGGGTGGGCTGACCACCGACACCAGCCTGGCAAACGAACGGCTGCTGCAGCCGGTTGCCGCCGCCGGGCAGCAGGTGGCGGTCCGGGCCGCCCGCAAAGCCCGGATGGGTCTGGCCGTGGAAGAGCGTTCCGGACCGCTCGGCGTCAATGCCGCCGCCCTGCCCGAGGAATCACTAAGCAGGCTGCGACCGGCCGAACGGGCGGGGGAACTCCAGCCCGAGGCAGCAGGCCGCCGGGAACAGCTGGCTGAGACGATCGGCCTCGACGTGCCGGTTGCCTGGACCCGGCTCACGGCGGCCAACGCCCTGATCAACGACAGGGCGGCCGAGGTCGTCTCGGCGGGCCGAGGAACCGCCACGCTCCGGGTGGAATCACCCGGCCGGGCGGAACTGACGCTCTGCAAGCGGGCCGGCAGCGATGCCGTGCGGATTGGCGAGGAACTCGACTTCACCATCGCCTTCCTCAACTCGGGTGATGTGCCCCTCACCGACATCGTGGTGGTCGATCTGCTTCCCAGCCGGCTCGACCTCATCCCGGACTCGCCGGCGGCAAACCTGCCGGCCGAGATCACCACCGAGGCCACCAAGACCGGCGGCCTGAAGCTCTCCTGGCGGCTGCTTGAGCCGCTCTCGGCCGGGGCGGGCGGATTTGTCCGTTTTCGCGCAATCGTCCGCTGATTCGAACGATTGGCCAGCCGCCACCCGTCGACAGCTGCAGCCGAAAAGTGGTACCGAACGGCGACTCGCAATTGCCGCGGCGGCGCTTCCGAGAGTAGTCTTCTAAAATGTCGGGAGAGGCAACAAGGCATCTCTCGGCCTCCGTCCTTCTGGCATCTCCGCTTCCGCACGCATACGAGGCTCGCGATGGTTCGCTCCCCTGCCCTGCTCAGCCTGCTGCTGGGTCACCTTCTCACGCTGACCGCTCTGACCGTCGCCCTGCAGCCTGGTCGAACACTGGCGGACGATCCCCCGGCAGCTGATCAGCAGGCTGGGGGCCAGTTCAAGCTGCCGCCGGTGCCGGAGGGCAAGCCGGAGCAACTGCTTGAGTACATCCGATCAATCAAGCAGAACAACGTGCGACCCTCATCCCGGCAGCAGATGATGCAGTACATGAAGCAGGTCGCCACCGCGACGGTCGCAGCTGCCGACAAGGCACTGGCCCAGCTGCAGGTGACCGATGCCGCCTATGAAGAGCTGGCCACCGCCAAGCTCGAGAGCCTGATGATGCTGGGCCGGCTTGGCGACAAAACCGCCGCCGCCGCGCTCAATCAGTTTGCCGAGACCCTGGTCAACAGCGACTCGCCCACCCTGGCGATGGAGGCCAAGCGGCTGCTGCTGGTGGCCCAGGCGCAGGAGCTTTTCGCCAAGCGTGACGTTGCCGGTGCGGCCGGCTTGATTGGCCAGACCAAGCAGCTACTCGAAGCCAACCCGAACGATTCGGCCACGGCCGGGCTCGCCATGCAGCTGGCCAGTGCCTTTGAGCACATGCCGGGGGGCGAGGCTGCCGCCCGGCAGGCCTACGAGGCCTTCGGACCGATTTTTGCGACCAGTAGCAATGAGAGCATCCGCCAGATGGCGGCAAGCTTCGCCGGCACGCTGCGGCGGCTGTCGCTGCCCGGGAACCCGATGGAGATCACCGGCACGCTGCTTAATGGTCAGGCCTTCAACCAGCAGACGCTTGCCGGCAAGGTGGTGTTGGTCGACTTCTGGGCCACCTGGTGCGGTCCCTGCGTCGCCGAAATCCCCAATGTGCTGGAGCAGTACGAAAAGTATCACGGTCAGGGATTCGAAGTGGTCGCCATCAGCCTCGATCAGGACCGCGACGCCCTCGAAAAGTTCGTCACCGACCGCAAAATTCCCTGGCCGATTCTGTTTGAGCCCTCGGAGGGCGATGGCTGGCAGCATCCGCTGGCCACCTATTACGGCATTAGTGGCATTCCCACGGTGATCCTGATCGGCCGGGACGGCAACGTGATCACGCTGAATGCCCGTGGTGAACGACTGGGTGAGGAACTCGACAAAATCTTCAGCGGCAAGGCCGTGGCGGGCAGCTGAAGCCGCGTGAACGCCCCTGCCGACTCAGCCGCAGCCCGTCCCGCTATCTCGCGGCGGGCTGCCGCCTTTGACTCCTCGGGAATCCGCCGGGTCTTCGACCTGATGCGGACCCTGCCCGATCCGATCAACCTGTCGATCGGACAGCCCGACTTCCCGATGCCGGAGGCCGCCCGCGAGGCGGCCTCCGCAGCGACCAGCGCTGGCAAGAATGGCTACACGGCCACCCAGGGCATTCCCGAACTGCGGGAGCGACTCGAGGCCGACACGCGCCAGCAGCTGGGCCAGCCCGAGCGGGCTCTCTGCATCACCAGCGGAACCAGCGGCGGCCTGGTGCTGACGCTGATGACGCTGATCGACCCTGGCGACGAGGTGATCATCTTTGAGCCGGCATTCGTCATGTACCGGCCGCTGATTGAGTTTCTCGGTGGCTGTTGTGTGGCCCTCGACACCGCCCCTTCATTTTCGATCGACCCTGATCAGGTGGCAGCTGCCATCACCCCCCGCACCCGGGCGATCCTGCTCAACAGCCCCAACAATCCGACCGGCGTGGTGGCCCCCCCTGACATCCTGCAGGCCCTGGCCGAACTGGCGGAATCGCGGGGCCTGACACTGGTCAGTGACGAACTCTACGGCCGCTATTGCTACGACGGTCCCTTCGTCTCGGCGGCGACCTTCAGCGACCGGGTCGTGGTCCTCGACGGCTTTTCAAAATCCCACGCCATGACCGGCTGGCGAGTCGGCTGGGTTCACGGCCCCCAGGCAATCGTTGAGGCCTGCACAACCCTGCAGCAGTACACCTTCGTCTGCGCCCCGCAGGTTGGCCAGTGGGCCGCGGTAGCCGCCCTCGACTGCGACATGTCGGCGCCCCTGGCCGAATGTCGCCGCAAACGGGACAAGCTGATCGCGGGCCTCGAGGGCCGCTATCGGTTTGCCCGACCGGGGGGCGCCTTTTATCTCTATCCGGAAGCCCCCGGGGGATCGGGCCGGGACTTCGCCGACCGGGCCGTCGCCGAAGAGCAGCTGCTGGTGGTACCCGGCAGTGTCTTCGGAACGGCCGACACCCACTTCAGGCTGTCGTACACCGTGCCCGAGCAGATGCTCGACCGCGGCATCGCCGCCCTCAGCCGGCTGGCCCGCTGACCGCTCCGTCAGGCACTCTTCGGCCGGGCCTCGCGGATCGGCAGCAATGGCTGCTTGTCGTCGACATGGGCCGCCTCGACCAGGTAGGAGCTGCCGGCACGCTCGGGCAGATCGAACATCACGTCGAGCATCACGTCTTCCATGATCGACCGCAGCCCCCGGGCTCCGGTCTCCTTCTTGAGGGCCCGCCGGGCAATCGCCAGCAGGGCCTCGTCGGTGAACTCGAGCTTGCAGTTCTCCATCTCGAAGAGCTTCTGGTACTGCTTGATCAGCGCGTTGCGGGGTTCAAGCAACACCCGCACCAGCGACTCGGCGTTGAGCGGTTGCAGGGATGAGATCACCGGCAGCCGGCCGACCAGTTCGGGGATCAGACCGAACTCGAGGATATCGTCGGAGTCGATCTGTGGAAGCAGTTCGGCCAGATCGGCGTCGCCGTTGTAACCACTCGGCTGGCCAAAGCCAATCGTCCGCTTACCGAGCCGGCGGGCAATGATCTTGTCCATCCCGACGAAGGTGCCGCCGCAGATGAAAAGAATGTTTGAGGTATCGATCTGGATGTACTGCTGCTCAGGGTGCTTGCGGCCTCCCTGTGGCGGCACGTTGGCAACCGTTCCCTCGAGCATCTTCAGCAGCGCCTGCTGCACTCCCTCGCCCGAGACATCGCGGGTGATCGAGACGTTCTGGCTGGTCTTGCCGATCTTGTCGATCTCGTCGATATAGAGCACGCCCCGTTGGGCCGCCTCGATGTCAAAATCGGCCGCGCTGAGTAGTTTCAGCAGCAGGTTCTCGACATCCTCACCAACATAGCCCGCCTCGGTCAGCGTGGTGGCATCGCCGATGGCAAAGGGTACGTCGAGAATTTTCGCCAGGGTCCGGGCCAGCAGCGTCTTTCCGCAGCCAGTCGGTCCGATCAGCAGGATGTTCGACTTTTCAACATCGACATCGCTGCCCTCGGCCGCAAGCATGAGCCGCTTGTAATGGCTGTGAACAGCCACCGAGAGCACCCGCTTGGCATGATGCTGGCCGATCACATACTGATCAAGATGGCCGACAATTTCCCGTGGCGAGGGGATCGAGGTGAAGAGTTGCTTGCTGCTTCCCCGCCGGCGTTTCTCCTGGTCGAGGATCGACTGGCAGAGTTCGATGCACTCCCCGCAGATGTAGACATCCCCGGGCCCCTCGACGAGCGGGCCGACGTCTCGGTAACTCTTGCGGCAGAACGAGCAGAAGGCATTCTTCTTGGTCGTCCCGCCGGTTCCCCGGCGTCCGATCCCACTGGCGTCTTTTCCGGATGGCATCGATTCAGTTCCTCCAGTCCTCTGGTGTCGTCCGCTCCGCAGGAATAGCGGACGGATCGCTTGAATTCGTCAGGGTTGTCCGCGCGGACGGGTCGACGAATGTTTTTATTCTTCGGTATTCGTCCTCGCTCAGCACACCCCGATCCCGGAGATTTTTGTATTCGGCCAGCGTCTGCTCCCACGTTTCGTCGCAATCGCCACGATCGGCACCTGCACCACGGGCTTTTTCGCGGGTTGCGACGATCGCGGCGATCCCACCGGTGACGAGGGCAATCAGCACCAGGGAACTGATTAAGAACGATACCACGATGGGGATTCCTCCGCGGCCATTCCCAGCACGGGCACCCAACCGGCAAAAATCTACCAACGCCACGTCATCGGCCCAGGCTGCCATCGCCCCTCAGGCCCTCTGCCCGAGCTGGCACGCTACCAACCGACCGGCAGCATCACCATCCCGAAACGGCAACGTCCGATTGCTCTCATTTTATCGGAAAAACGCGATTTTCGGAAACGATCGGTCGATACCAAGGGTGAGGATCGCGGACGCCCACCCGGAAGGATCGATGGCTCGCATCAGAAATCACCGTTTCTCCCGCTGGCTCTCGGGCTCGTGGGGGCTGCTGCTGATCCTGGCAGGTGCTGCCGCTGGGGCTGGAGCAGAACCGCCCGGCCTGCCGGAACTGGTCCGTACCAGCCAGCGTGTCTTCGCCATCCCATTCCGGCTGCCGAAACCCACAACCCCCGATGCCGAGGCGGTGCGGGTTGAACTCAATGTTTCAGAGGACTTCGGGCTGACCTGGTCGGTTGCCGGCCAGGCTACTCCGACCGATCGCTCGATCGCCTACCGGGCCGACGCCGACGGGGAGTACTGGTTTCGGATCAGAGCGATCGACCGGGAGAATCGCGCCCGCGGGGGTGAGGGTCCCGATCTCCGCGTGCTTGTCGATGCTGCAGCCCCCCGCCTGGCAGGCCGGGTCTGGAAGGGGGCTGACGGTGAAATCATCTGCCGCTACGCCGCAGCAGATGATTCGATTGCCGTCGACGCCATCCGTTTTACTTATCGAATCGCTGATGGGGAATGGAAAACGATCGCCGCCGAACCGGTCCTCGCCCGCCAGTCACCGGCCCACCTCATCGGTGAGGAAATCTGGTGGGCTGGGCAGGATGTCGATGGCCTCCAGGTGCGGATCGAGGTCGCTGACACAGCCGGCCACAGGACCAGCCAACAGTTTTCGTTGCTGTCATCCGCCCCCGGTGTCACCCAGGCCGATCTGGCCCGAGAGATCGCGGCACCTGTCCTGCCCGGCGACGGCGATGTCACCCGGGATGGCCGTGGCCGGAGCATCGCCTCGGTGATGGTGACCGGGCCGACCGAATCCCCCTCCGCCGCCGGTGCCCTGTCACTGAGCCCGGCCCGCAAGGCCGGTCGGGGCAGCATGACTGATGTGACCTGGCGGGCCGACACCGGCAAGCCATGGTCGAACGGCGAACCGGTCACCGCCGGCCACCGAGCCGGTTTGGCACCGACAACTGCCGGCAGCAGGACACCGCAGGGGCCGGCCGAGCAGCCGATCATCCGGGTCGGACAGCCAACCCTTGCTGAAGCGGTGACGTCGGGCCTCAACGGGCGGGCCGGCCTCCAAGACGCAACGGTCGCCGCCGCCGAATACCGCGGCCGGTCCCTGCACCTGCTGCGGTCCCGGCAGTTCCGTTGGCAATATGACTTTGCCGTTCCCGCGGATCTCGACGGGCCCTTCCGGGTTGAACTCTG
This sequence comes from uncultured Pirellulales bacterium, assembly GCA_965662195.1. Lineage (GTDB taxonomy): Bacteria > Planctomycetota > Planctomycetia > Pirellulales > UBA1268 > UBA1268. The sequence continues at coordinate 899 of CBFIHA010000029.1, read as the reverse complement.
GACCACGCGGGATGCCGGTGGTTCCTGGCAGCGGGCCGCCGTCGATGACGACACCGCGAGTCCGATCACCGTCGAGTTCCCTGCCGAGGGGCTTTATGGCTGCCGGCTCGAGGTCGTTCGCGACCTGCCGGGTGAGCCGCTTGGACCGCGGCCCGGCGATGAGCCGGCCAGCTGGATCGGAATTGACGAAACGCCGCCGCAGGTGTCGCAACTCGACATCCAGCCGGTGCCGGGAGGGGCGGCCGGTGAGTTTCTCATCGACTACCAATGCAATGACCCCCTCGGACTTCCTGATCGCGTCCGGCTTTCTTATTCACCACACGCTACTGGACCCTGGGCAACGATCGCCTCGGAGCAGCCGGCAGCGGGTAGCTATCGCTGGCAGCCCCACCGGAACCTCCCCAGCCGGGTGTTCGTCCGGGTGGAGATGCCCGACGCGGCGGGGAATATCGGCGGGCTGGTCACGGCTGAGCCGGTGGCGGTCCGAACGGCCCGCTTCACGGGTACGCTGGGCAGCCCGCAGCTACTGCCGGAACGCTCCGGCCGTTAGCTGTCCGTGGAACAAGCCATCGCTGGCAATCCTGTTCGGCACGAATCTTGCGGGTTAGACCGCATCCGGCCTGCGAGTATCGCCGACTCGGTGGCGGCGAAAGTCTCGTCGCGGGGCGAGGATACGGGGATACGCCCGACGCTCCTCGAGCGTTCGCCGCCCCCTCGCCTTATCCAGCGTGATTTTTCCGCCAGCAACTGGGGCTGAGAGCCACCGGACCAGTGGTGTGTTTGAGGAAGAGCCGGCGTAGCTCGGGCACCGATCCGCCCGTGGCGGATCGGTCGGCGGAGCCATGGATGGCGGAGCGCAGGCAGCTTCGAACGAGCGAACGCCTGGAGGGCCGCAGCGA
>CBFIHA010000028.1:0-41625 GCA_965662195.1 uncultured Pirellulales bacterium | reverse complement strand
CACCGAACCCCAGCAAGGAGCCGTTTCCAAGGAGTTGCTTGCGGACTGCTCCGACATTGGAGAAAAACCCGCCATAAACAGAAAGGTGACTCCGAATGTCGGCATTCCAGATTCCACCAAGATCGTCCTCCGCGAAGGGTATGAAACCTCCGAGAGTCATGTAGGAGCCGATGTAGCCAAGGCCACGGTCGGCTGGGTTAATACCGTAATAGAGGTAACCGGGGCCGTTTTGTAGGTTCTGCCAAGTGTTGCCAAGTCTGGCCACTGCTCGATTGGCTAGTCCACTCGACTGACCCATCGGTGCCTGGCCAAACTGGGCATACGCTGTTAGCGGAGCTTGTGTAGCCATCACGCCGACGAGGGCGAGCGTCGCCGCCCGTCGTGCCTGTCGCTTCCAGGCTTTCGCACGCCGGCCGAGCAACCGCAGCCGAGCGGCTGTTCGGCGGGGGAGCCGACGACGCCGAGGGCGGATGGTCTTAGGGGCGTTTTTGGCGGTTGAAACGGGGGCGTGTCGCATCATCGCTCCGGGTCCTCTGCCTCTGCCGGCAGCCGAAGCGAGAAGTCCTCACTCCGGAAAACCGGCACGATCGCTAGTGATGATCGACCCGGCATGACCCCTGCCATGAGAATTTTCGGCAGACACGACTGAATCAGAGGGAACAACGGAATCGGCGGAAGTTCGCCAGATTGCCTAGGGTGACAACGGCGGAGTGAATCGACGGCGGCGTCGAGGGTGCCGCCGGTCCGGTCGCTTCCGCTCCCGGCTTCTTGGGTAGGAGAGAGGGCAGGGCGGTTGTTACTCGGCTGACAGTGGCCCGGCCGCTGTCTACTCCTCCGCCACCCGGAACCGGCTGACCGTGTCGGTCAGGCCGTCGATCGCCCGCACCATGTGGGACGAGGCCTGCCGGAACTCGGTCAGTGTCTCGGTGGCCGACCGGGAGCTGTCGGAAAGCGTCACGAGGCTCTCGGCAATCTGGGCGGCTCCGGCCGTCTGGGCCTGCATGCCGTCGTTGACCTGGTCGAACCGCTGATTGAGCCCCTGCACCTTGTCGATCACCGCCGCAAACTGCTGGCTGATACCCCCCACCCGGTTGACGCCCGTCTTCACGTCCGCCGCAAACCGGTCCATCTGCATCACGCCGGCGGCGACCGCCTGCTGCATCTGCTCCACCAGCCGCTCGATGTCGAGGGTGGCCACCGCCGTCTGGTCGGCCAGCCGCCGGATCTCGCGGGCCACCACGAGAAACCCGTGGCCATACTCCCCCGCCTTCTCCGCCTCGATGGCGGCGTTGATCGACAGCAGATTGGTCTGGTCGGCCACCTTGGTGATCGTCGTGATCACCACGTTGATCTCCTCAGCCCGCTGGCGGATCACCGCCAGCCGCTCCGAGAACTCGCCAGTGGCCGACTCAAGGTGCGTCATCGTCTCACCCACCCCGACCAGGTCGTCCCGACCGGCCGAGGCCACCTCGGCCGTCTCAGTTGCCACACCGGCCACGTCGGCCATCGTCTCGCCCAGTTCCCGGCTGGTCACCGAGATCTCCCGGCTGGCCACCGCCGCCTCGCCCGTGCTCTTTTCCAGAGCCTGGACCACTGTCTCCTGCTGGGTCGAGGCGGCCGACAGCTGCCGGGCCGTCGAGGTCAGCTCCAGGCCCGACCGCTTCACCTGGGAAACGATCTGCTGCAGGCTCATGGTCATGCCGGCAATGTCGCGGAGCAGCTGGCCCGATTCGTCGGTGCAGCTGGCGGCAGCGTCGCCTTCCAGCGTCGAGCCGGTCAGATCGCCATCGGCCACCCGCCGGGCCGCCCGGGCCGCCCACTCGATCCGCCGAGAGAGGCTGGTGGTCAGCCAGATGATCAGCCCCAGAATGACCGCCGTCCCCAGGCCACCAAAAGCGGCTGTTGAAAGCAGGGGCCCACGGATCTTGGCAATCACATCCCGACGGGGCAGTTTCATGACCACGGTCCACGAACCGGTCGGCACGGCTGCGGCGGCGTAGAAGCAGTCGTCACCCGATAAAGGGTCCGTGGCCGCGAGCAGATCGGTGGTGATCGTCGCCCCGGTGTTGCTGTCGTGAAAGTGACTGAGGATGTCGGCGTAAGGCGTATCGGCGATCGGCTTGCTGGAGAGTTCCACGCCCGCGACCGTCGAGGCGATCACCTTGCCCAGCCGGCTGACGAGGATGATGTCGAGGTTCCAGCCCGCCTGCTCCTGCCGGGACTTGATGGCTTCAAGATCGCTGGCGAGTTGATCGAGGGTCCGGTCAACGCCTGCCACCCCTGCAAAGCTGCCGTCGATGATGATCGGGTAGGTCTGCTCGAGCATGAGGGTGCCCTCGTACTCATAAGGTTCGGTCACCATCGCCTTGTTGGGGATGGTGGGATTGGCTGCCCGCTGTTTGCAGCCGGCGTAATAAAGACCGTCAAGCAGCACCAACGGCGTCAGCTTGATTGCGGCGGGATCGGTACGGTCGCGGGCGAAATAGGGAATGAACCGGCCTCCCTCCCCCAGGGCTTCCGCGGGCAGCGTGGCAGCAGCCTCGGCATCCTGGCCGTCAGCGTTGGGCTCGTAACCAAAATAGGCCCCTGTGAACTGCGGGTTGCCCTCCAGCACCGACCGGGCCAGATCGAGTGACTCCTGCCGACGGCCGAACAGGCCGTGCTCAGCGGCCGTGGCCATCGTCCGCGCGGCGGTGACCGCCTCGAGCGTCCCCCGGTCGATCTCGGTGGCGATCACCTGCGTGCGTTCGGCCAGAATCTCCTCGGACAGATCGAGCAGCAGCGTCTGCATCCGCTGAAAATTCAGCAGCACTACCGCCAGGAAAATCACCGCCGTGGGCAGGATGCCCAACAGCAGCATGCGGTTGCGGATACCAAGAGTAGGAAGTCGCATCGGTACAGAGGCCGCTGAGGAGGTGCGTGAAAAGCAGACATGGCGGTGAGCAGTCGGCAGGCAGCCGGCAAATCAAGGCCGTGTCACACTAGGCTACCTTGCAAAACCTTGCCGGTGAGCGAGAAAAAAAGGCCGGTAGGGCAGACGGCCGCTTGTGTCAGCCGCTACATTCGCTGCAACCGGCCCGATGACCGGCCAGCCGTGGCTGCCGACACCGCAGACGGCATCACCCCAACGACTTCATGGCCCCCGACCTCATCCATGCCCGACACCCCCGACTGGCATCTGCAGAACTATGACGCCCTGCTGTTCGACTGCGACGGCACACTCGCCGACACCATGCCGGCCCACTACCGGGCCTGGCTGCAGGTGACCGAGCTGCACGACCTGGCCTTCGACGAAGACCGGTTTTATTCGCTCGGGGGCCGGCCGACCCGCGACATCCTCGCCACGCTGGCCGCCGAGGCGGCGATCGAGATTGACCTCGACCAGGCTGCAGACCTGAAGGAAAAAGCCTTCATCGAACAACTGCCTCATGTCGAGGCGATTGACCCCGTGATTGCCGCCGTCCGCCGGGCCCATGGCGAGCTGCCCCTCGCGGTTGTCACCGGCGGCTATCAAGCGGTCTGCCGGCAGATCCTCGAGCGCCTCGGCCTGCTCGACTGCTTTGACACGATCGTGGCCAGCGAAGATACCGACCGGCACAAGCCCGACCCGGACCCCTTCCTGGAGGCGGCCCGCCGGCTGGGCGTGCGGCCCGAGAGCTGCCTGGTCTGGGAGGACAGTGATCTGGGGATCGAGGCGGCCCGGCGGGCCGGCATGGACTGGATCGATGTCCGGGCCTTCCACCAGCCGCAGCGACTGACCGGCAGCAACGGTGGTGCCGATCGCGGAGGAGTGGTGTGACACCGATTGCCGACGAACCGACCGATCGCCCGCTGGCCGAGTCGGTCACCCCAGCCGACATCGAGGCTGCGGCAGGACGTATCGCCAGTGGGATCTATCGCTCGCCCTGCCCGCCGAGCATTCCGCTTTCGGAGCTGACCGGCTGCGAGATCTTCTGTAAGCTCGACCTGCTGCAGCGGACCGGCTCGTTCAAGGAGCGGGGGGGCAGGAATGCCCTGCTGCTGCTCGACCGGGCCCAGCAGACCCGCGGGGTGATTGCCGCCTCGGCGGGCAACCACGCCCTCGGCCTTGCCTATCACGGCAAACTTCTCGGCATCCCCGTGACCGTGGTGATGCCGCGGTTTGCCCCGCTGGTGAAGGTGGCAACCTGTCGCCGACTCGGAGCCCGGGTGCTGCTGGAGGGTGAAACCTTTGAGGACGCCCGGCGGCGGGCGGTCGAGATGGCTGAGACGGAGGGCCTGCGGCTGATCCACGGCTTTGACGACGCCGAGGTGATCGCGGGGCAGGGGACGGCAGCTCTGGAGGTGCTTGATGACGTGCCCACTGCCGACGCCATCGTGGTGCCGACTGGTGGTGCGGGGCTGCTGGCCGGCGTGGCCGTTGCGGCCAAGGCCCGGCGGCCCGGCATCCAGATCATTTCGGTTGAGGCAGCGGCGGCGGCGAGTTTTACCGCAGCGATCGCGGCCGGCAAACCGGTTGAAGCCCCCGTAAAGCCGACCCTGGCTGACGGGCTGGCGGTGGGCAAGGTGGGCCAGCGGGCTTTTGCGTTGGCCGCTCCGCGGGTTGACCGGGTGCTCGCGGTCGATGAGCAGGCCTTGTCGCTGGCGGTCCTGCGGCTGTTGGAACTGGAGAAGACGGTCTGCGAGGGGGCCGGGGCGGCGGCCCTGGCGGCGGTGATGGGAGAACTGGGCCGGGAATTGGCCGGCCGCAAGGTGGTGCTGCTGCTCTGCGGCGGCAACATCGACCCGACCATTCTGCACCGCGTGATCGATCATGGCCTGGCCGCCGACAGCCGGCTCTGGCGATTCACCGCCCACATCAGTGACCGGCCCGGTGGCATTGCAAAACTGACGGCGGCGATCGCCGAGGCAGGGGCGAGTGTGCTGGAGATCGAACACGACCGGGCCTTCTCCGGGCCCGACGTCTTTTCCACCACGGTCGAGGTAACGGTCGAGACGGCTGACCGCGACCATGTCACCCGGCTCTACCGGCGGCTGCGGGAAGGTGGTTTTCAGGTGATTCCCGCCACCGGGCCGCGGTGAGTGCCGACCCTGCCGGCCGTACCGATTGTGCAAGCGGTGGCAGGCAGCCTGGATACTCCCGGTTTCCATGGTCGATTCCCCCTGATTGACGTGGCGCTGCTGGCCGCCACCAAAGCCCACAGGGAGGCAGGGATGAGCCATGAAGGAAGCTTAGGGTTTCCTGAGCCGAGGCTGTCTGGAAACGGTCATGCAACCACCAACAGCCGACTCACGCCCGTCCGCGAGCGGGAAGAGCTACGGGAGGAACTGCTGCGCCGAATCGTCGCTCGTGAGGAGACGCGGCAGCATCTACGCCGGATGCCCCGCTGAGACGGCTGCCAACTTGCCGGGAGAGGACGATGCAAAATCCCGGCCGGTGGACGTGGGGCGGTCGCGACCCGCTGCGGTGGCTGCTGCTGGCGGCGGTGGTGCTCCTGCCGCAGCCGCACCGGGCGGCGGCGCAGAACTCGACCACCTGGGGGTGGGGCCGGCAGCAGCAGGTTTTTGACCCCGATCTGTTCGCCGACTACCTGCTGAGCGGCCAGTCGCCCCACCCGGCGGTGGCCCGCATCATTGCCCCGGAGCAGGGGGGAGTGTCGTTGGGCTCTGGTGTGCTGGTCGATAGCAACGCCCGTCAGGGGCTGGTGCTGACCAACTGGCATGTCATCCGCGACAGCCGCTCGGCGGTGCTGGTGCAGTTTCCCGATGGCTTTCAGTCAGCTGGCACGGTGGTGCGGTTTGATGAGGCCTGGGATCTGGCCGCGATCTCGATCTGGAAGCCGCCGGCAACGCCCCTCCCGCTGGCTTCGCGAAACCCCGTCCCCGGTGAGCCGCTGTCGATTGCCGGCTATGGTCGCGGTTCGTACCGGGCCCAGACGGGCCGCTGTACCGAATACCTCTCCCCTGGCAGTGGCTATCCCCGCGAACTCGTTGAACTGGCAGCGCCTGCCCGTCAAGGTGACTCAGGCGGGCCGATTCTCGATGCCAGTGGCCGGCTGGCCGGTGTGCTCTTCGGCGAGGGGGAGGGCAGGACGGTCGGCAGTTGCGTCAGCCGGCTGCGGGTGTTTCTGGCCAGCGTCGGCTCCGACGGCTACGAGCCGGTGTCCCAGCCGATCGCAAGTGGCAGTGACGCCCCCCCGCCAGCGGCCTTCGCAGGTGCGCAGCCGCCCATTAGCGGCAGCCGACCGGCTGGTAACCGTGGCCCCCGGGTGCAGCCGGCGGGCGTCTCGCTCGGAAGAACAACGGTTGCTGCTGCGACGCAACCCAGGCCAGCACCGGCCGACGCCACGGTCACCGCCTCGCCCGGCTGGCTGGCGGCTGGGGAGATTGCGATTCCCGCCGAGGTGTTCGCCCACTTCAATGTCTTCACCAATGGCCAGAACCTGCTCACGGCGGCCGGCGGGTTGTCGCTGGTGCTGATTGGCCTGCGGCTGATCCTGAAGAGCCGGCAGTAACCGGTTTACCCCTTGGGCGTTCTGGTGACCGTCGCCTTGGTGAAGGTCACCTCCTGCTGGGGCCGGTCGGCAGCACCGGTAGCCACGTTGCCGATCGCCTTCACGACAGCCAGGCTTTCGTCGTCGGCCGTGCGGCCGAAGGCGGTGTATTGGCCGTCCAGGTGGGGCACCTCTTCCAGGCAGATGAAAAACTGGCTGCCGGCTGAGTTGGGGTCGCTGGTGCGGGCCATCGACAGCACGCCCGGCTCATGGGAGGTGTCGTTGAACTCCGCGTCGATCTCATAGCCGGGGCCACCGCGGCCGCTGCCTTCGGGGCAGCCGCCCTGGATCATGAATCCCTTGATCACCCGATGGAAGCAGCCGTTGTCGTAAAAGCCGCTCTCGGCGAGGGCGACCATGTTCCGGACATGGCCGGGAGCCTTGCCGGGGTCGAGTGTCAGCCGGATCGGTCCGGCTGAGGTCTCGAGGGTGACTTCGTAGTCGCAGCTGTCGAGATCGACCGCTGCGGCGGCCTGTTGCAGTTCTTTGGCGGTGGGCTTTGCCATTGGTTCTCCTTCTCGGGATACTCAAGGTTTGTTGTCGCCTGCCCGCCCAGGGCGGACCACCAGCGAGAGTCAATGCAGAACCATTCGGCCACCACATCACTCGACCACGACTACTCCGGCCGTGTGCTGGGAGGATATCGGCTGCTCCGCCGGCTGGGAAGTGGTGGCATGGCCGATGTCTATCTGGCCGAACAGGCCTCGCTGCACCGCCGCGTGGCCGTCAAGGTGCTGCGGCCGACCACGCTGGCCCGGGCCGAGGCGATTGACCGTTTTATGCAGGAGGCCCGGGCCGCCGCGGCACTCGTCCATGGCAACATCGTGCAGATTCACGAGGTCGGCTGTATCGAGGGGGTGCACTTCCTGGTCGAGGAGTTTGTTGCTGGTCCATCACTGCGGGTCTGGCTGAAGGAGCGGGGCCCGCTCACCCCGGCGGCGGTGCTCAGCGTGCTGGTGCAGGTTGCGGCTGCGCTCGACCGGGCGGTGGCTGGTGGCGTGGTGCATCGGGACATCAAGCCCGAGAACCTGCTGCTGACCCCGCGGGGTGAGGTGAAGGTGGCCGACTTCGGTCTGGCCCGCGTGCTGCACGACAACCTTGAACTGACCCAGACCGGCATGGCCCTGGGCACGCCGCTCTACATGAGCCCCGAGCAGACCCGCGGTGAAGCGGTCGATATTCGCAGCGACCTTTATTCGCTTGGGGCGACCGCCTATCACCTTGCCGCCGGCCAGCCGCCCTTCCGCGGCACCACCGGCGTGGCGGTTGCCCTGGCCCATGCGAAGGAGCCGGTGCCACCGCTGGCGACGGTGCAGCCGGCGTTTGCCGGAGTGGTTGGTGAGCTGATCGAACGGCTGCTGGCCAAGGCCCCGGCTGAGCGGTTTCAGAGTCCGGCAGATCTGCTCACGGCGATCGACGGGCTGCCTGTGGCGCTGTCGCAGTCCTCTCGGGCAGCGGCGCTGCCGCTGGCCTGGAGTCCTGAGCATGACTTTGGCCGCAGCTACTCGCTTGATCGGCTCACGGCCGTGCCAGCAGCGGGCCACCGCGGCCAGGCGTCAGGCGGGCGACCGGCGGCGGCCGTGACTGCGGCGACGGCGCGGTTGAAGGTGGCCCTTGACCGTGAGGAGATCGACCGACTGGTTTCCCGGCGGGTCTGGGCATTGACAGCGGCATTGGCGGCCTTCGGCCTGGGGGCGGGGTTCCTGCTTGGTCGGCTGCGGGCCTTCCAGGACCGTCGGCGTGGGAGTTCGCGACCCGGCAGCCGGCCGGGCGTTGGCCCGCCATCTTGAAAACCCCAATGGCGATCGCTACCGTCAGAGGAGTTCGTGGTACCCGCCCCCATCGTCTAGTGGCCTAGGACATCGGGTTCTCAGTCCGAAAACCGGGGTTCGACTCCCCGTGGGGGTACTAAGGATCGCTTTCGATCTTTGCTGATCTTTTCGGCACAACTTCCGGATCGGGCCGGTTGATTACCAAATTTTGGATTCCCTCGGTAGTCGCGGCGTCGATTGCAAGTCCAGAGGTTGCTGGATTGGCGTAACGACCGGGGATCGGTCGCCACTGCCGTTGCTGGGTTCCGCGAGAAGCCGCTTTGGGAAATTCGGCTGTGATCGGCAGGGCAACGGTGGTCGCCCCCAATTTTTCAGGAGATGGGCGGGCATCTTTACCACGGTTGCTTGCTGTTCCCGTGACGTTGTTCCGTGTTGAAGGTTGTACAGGTGCTTTGGTTCGGGCTTGCTCAAAGACTGATTTTGGGTTCGGGCTTGAGACAGCCACCCGAAGCCTGCCCCGCGGAACATGCGGGAATCGGTAGCGACCGTCTGACCCAATGGTTGCATACAGAATCTGGTTGTCTTCGGTCACCAGTGTCACGATGCCATATCGAATTGGGGCACCGTCGAAGCTGACGGTGCCCTCAAGCGGTGTTTGGCCGAAGGTCCTCACCACCTTCCAGCAGTATCGCCCGGCGAGTAAACAGGCAAAGCACACAAGTAAGCCTGCCAGCACCCTGCTGCGATTCAGGGCCGACCACTCGATGAAAGCTTCAAGTCGCTGCTGGAATGGGCGGTCAACGCTCATGGCGGCCTCACTCGGCGGTGGAAATTACTGTCGCGTCGGGGGTGGTGCCGTCAACGCTTGCCATCGCTGGCAGGACGGTGGTCGCGGCAGAGTAGTCAAGAAATTGCACACTGCCATCAGCCATCAGCCACGAGCCACCCCCGGGGTGCAGGCTCCAAAAATGAGTCGCAGCACAGGGATTGTCCGGCGTGTCGTCACGGAAATACCCCGGCGACGGGCAGGGATTGCCTTGACCGTCCGTCGTGATGACCGAGAACTCCATGTTGGGGTTGGCCAGAACAGTATCAAAGTCAGTCATCGTCCAGCGACCAAAGTATTGATCGACTGAAATCGGGCGTTCTCCAACAAGCGTTACCTTGCTCAGGCCAGCCGTCAGATTGGCAACCGTCACCTTCGGCTTCGGCGACCAGGTCCAGCTTTGAGTTGGGAAGACGCCGTTGGTTGCGTTGCAGGCGTGGCCATCGTCATCGATGTATTCGTTATTGCCGGCGACTGCGAGGAAGTTGGTCAGGCCGTAGCCCCAGGGGTTGCGGCCCTGGGCTGCCCGTGAGTCCGAAGGGCAGAGAAATCCCGGGATGACAAGTCGGCCCACCGCCGCGTGTGTCGCATAGACCTCAGCGAGGGTCGTCGCCGCTCCCCAGCGGCGATGGCCGTCCTGCTCCTCAAGAAACGGCTGAATCTGCAGCAGCCAACTGCCCACCTGTTCGATCCGTAAGGGAAAGGTGTCATCTGCCTCTGCCACGCCGACCAAATGGTCAGGCAGGACAGAGAACTGGGAGGGTGCGAGAAGGCTCCGAGTGGTCTGTCTCGCCGCGGGGTATTGCTGACGGGCGTCGTGATATTGATGAATCGCGATCCCGAGCTGTCGCATTCGGTTTGTGCATGCCGTTCGTCGCCCCGCTTCTCGGGAGGACTGAACCGCCGGAAGCAGCAGGCCGGTCAGCACGCCGATGATGGCAATGACCACCAGCAGTTCGATGAGCGTAAAACCATGTAGCGGTCGGCTGCTGCTACTCGCCTGATTCCGATTCATCCCGAAACCTCCTCCAGCCCTGCCTCGCTCGCGTAGCATACCCCTCAATGGCGGCGCGGCGAAGAAAAAGCCCGCGAAGGAACGGACGGCCGCCGTGACCGGCGGTGCCTAACGATGCATGAAATTTTTGACCATACCGCTGACCTGGGGCTGCGGGTACGGGCCGGGGGCTTTGAAAGGCTCTGTGAAGAGGCTGCCGCCGGCCTGACCGAGGTGATTGCCGGTGATGTGTCCACCATCCGGCCGGCTGTGGCGGAGACCCTCAGCGTGGCCGGCACGGAGCCGGTCTGGCTGCTCTTCGACCTGCTCGGGGAACTCCTCGCCGCCTTCGACCTGCGGCGGCTGCTGTTCGCTGAGTGCCGGGTGTCCCACACGGCAGACGGCCTGCGGGCTGACTGCCGAGGTGAGCCGTTCGACCCTGTCCGGCACCAGCTGGCCCACGAAGTCAAGGCAATCACGCAGCATGAACTCGACGTTCGCCAGAGCGACGCTGGCTGGGAGGCGACGCTGATTCTCGATATTTGATTTTGGGGACGGCTAGCGGCAGGCTTGGCCGATCAGACTGTCATGCGCGACCCTCACTGGAACGTCCCATGCCCGCTCCCACCGCTGCCTCCGACCGCCGCTTTGACGGGCCGCTCGAGCCGGTCGATGACTGTACCTACCGGATTCCCAAGTCGTACAAACCGGGCATGCTGGTCGATGGGCTGATCTTTGCCGATGAGCGATTGCTGCCGCTCTTGCAGAGTGACCGGGCTCCCGAACAGGTGGCCAACGTCGCCTTTCTGCCGGGCATCGTCCGCGCCAGCCTCGCCATGCCCGACATTCACTGGGGCTACGGCTTCTGCATCGGCGGCGTCTGCGCGACCGATCCGGCCGCCGGTGGCGTCGTCTCCCCCGGCGGCGTCGGCTATGACATCAACTGTGGCGTTCGGCTGGTCCGGACCAACCTGACGCTGGCGGATGTCGAGCCAGTGCTGCCGCAGCTGATCGCCCAGCTGCTCCGCGACGTGCCGGTCGGCGTCGGGCAAGGGGGCAGGTATCACTTCGCCCCCGAGGATCTGCGGGAATTGATGGACCGGGGCGTGCCGTTTCTGGCCGACCGCGGCCTGGCGACGGCCGATGACATCGCCTGCACCGAGGCGGCCGGCCGGATCGATGGCCCCCGGCCCGAGCTGGTCAGCGACCGGGCCATCGCCCGGGGCTACGACCAGTGCGGCACAGTCGGGGCCGGCAATCATTTCATTGAGGTGCAGCTGGTCGATCGGGTGGAGGATCCCGCGGCAGCAGCCAGCTTTGGCCTCAGTACCGGGCAGGTCTGCCTGCTGATTCACTCCGGCTCCCGCGGCCTCGGCTATCAGGTCTGCGACGACGCCCTCCGCAGCCTCAGGCAGGCCCCGGCGAAGTACGGCATCGACCTGCCCGACCGGCAGCTGGTCTGTGCTCCGGTGGACAGCGACGAAGGCCGGCACTATCTCGGGGCGATGCGGGCGGCAGCCAACTATGCCTTCTGCAACCGGCAGCTGCTCATGTGGCAGTGCCGCGAGGTCTTTGCCCGCATCTTTGGCAGATCATGGGAGAGCCTTGGCATGGAGCTGCTCTATGACGTCGCCCACAACATGGCCAAGATCGAAGAGCACGGCACCGACGGCGACCGCCGGCCCCTCTGTGTGCACCGCAAGGGAGCGACGCGGGCCTTTCCGGCCGGGCATCCTGAGGTCCCTGACCGCTACCGAGCAGTCGGGCAGCCGGTGATCATTCCGGGCGACATGGGCCGGGCCAGTTGGGTGCTGCGGGGCGGGCCGCGGGCGCTGGAGCGGTCCTTTGGCACCACCTGCCACGGCGCGGGCCGCTGCCTGAGCCGGACGGCAGCCACCCGCGCCGCCCGGGGCCGCAACATTCAAAAAGAGCTGGCCGATCAGGGGGTGATTGCCAAAAGCCGCAGCCGCGAGGGATTGGCCGAAGAACAGCCCGCCGCCTACAAGGACGTTGATGTCGTGGTCGATATCGTCCACCGGGCCGGCCTGTCGCTGAAGGTCGCCCGGCTCCGGCCGCTCGGAGTCATCAAGGGCTGAGGCCGGCAACCATCAGGCATGGGCTGTGGCTGGGTGTTCCCATTTGGTTGCCGGCAGGCCGTACTCGCGGAGCAATTCGATCACCCGGGCATCGCTGACCTGCTCGAAGTGACGATAGAACTGGCCCACCGCCCAGAAGTCGATCGGCTCCTGCAGGCAGACGATCCGGTCACAGAGCGGCCGGAGGGCATCGATTCGGTCGGGAGCACCGACCGGCACCGCCACGATGATTTCACCAGCCCCGGCGGCCCGGACCATTTTGAGGGCGGCGATCATGGTCGCCCCGGTGGCGATGCCGTCATCGGTGAGGATCACCGTCCGTCCGGCAATCTCAGCCCGGGGGCGGACGGCACGAATCGCCGTTTTTCGCCGCTCGATCTCGTCGAGCTGCCGCCGCCGTTCGGTCTCGATGAAGCTGCTGCCGACATCGGTCATCGCCGAGGCAAAGTGGTTGAGATAGATCTCGCCGTTCTCGGTCACCGCCCCGATGGCCAGCTCCGGCTGGTGGGGGGACCGCAGCTTGCGGGAGAGGACCACATCAAGTTCCGCCCCGAGGCCGCGGGCAATCGCCGCCCCCACTTCAACGCCACCGCGGGGAATCGCCAACACCAGTGGCTTTTCCACCCGGCTGCCCCGCAGCCGCTCAACCAGTTGCCAGCCCGCCTCGTCACGATCGTGAAACAACATCGGTTTTCCCCTTGAAACGTGTTATCCCCGGAGCTGCCGACCGAACCACTCGGCCGCCAGCCGGGCCACCTCATCGAGAGTGCCCGGCTCTTCAAACAAATGCGTTGCCCCTGGCACAATTGCCATCCGCTTCTGTCCCGGCAGCTCACCGAGGGCCGCCTCGTTGAGGGCCAGCACCTGCGGATCGTGTCCGCCAACGATCAGCAGGGTCGGCGCCCGCAGCCGCCGCAGGGCCGTGCCGGCCAGGTCGGGCCGGCCGCCCCGCGAGACCACCGCTGCGATGTCAGCATCGGCTGCCGCTGCGACGATCGCCGCCGCTGCTCCGGTGCTGGCCCCAAACAGCCCCAGTGGTAGGCCGGCGGTCTGCTCGTGCTCCCGGACAAACCGGATGGCGTCACCGAGTCGATCGGCCAGCAGACTGATGTCGAACACGTTGACCCGGTCGGTCGCCTCCTGCTCGGTCAGCAGGTCAAACAGCAGCGTGCCGATCCAGCCCTCGTGGAGCACCTCGGCCACATGGGCGTTCCGCGGGCTGCGGCGGCTGCTGCCGCTGCCGTGGGCGAAGAGCACCAGGCCGATCGCCGACTCGGGCAGGCAGAGCCGACCCGGTAACTGGCTGGGGCTGCCGGCAAGAGAGGTGGTGGGAATCTCGACGTCAAAGGTCGAAAGGGTGTGGGTCAGCGGCATGGCGGCGCTCCGGTGATGGGACTGGAAAAGTGGTCAGTGCAGATGGACGAATGTTGCCTGTGTTCCCTTCTCTCCCTGCTCCTCGCCGAAGGTGACACTGCTGCCGATGTCGAGCATGGTGTAGTCGTTGTCGGAGACCGCGTTGCGGTGGAAATAGACCTCGCGGCCATCCGAAGTCTCGATGAAGCCGTACCCCTGCAGCGGAAAGATCTGCGTGACCCGGCCCTGCAGCGGCAACAGGTGGTTCTTTTCTTCACCCCGTAGCCGGTGCAGGTGATCTTCCAGCAGCCGACGGGCCACCAGAAAAGCGTCCCGCAGGGCAACCATCACGTCCTCATGGGCATGGTCGAGATGGTGGTCGCGATTGACCACGATCTCGGCGCCCGGCACGAACAGGTCAATGCGAACGGAGTAGAGCCGGCCCCGCTGGTGATGCCGATGCGGCTGGGAGATCACCACATGACAACCGGTGATGCGGTTGGAGAGTTGCTCAAGGTCGGCAATCGCGTCGAGTGCCGCCTCCCGCACCTGCTCGTCGATCGGAATATCATCGAAGCAGATCTGGGGCTCAGTCTGCATGGTGTCCTCCCGGGTGAGGCCGGTTTTCGGGGCCTGTTGAATGCAGGTCCTGAACCACCGGCGGGAGAGACGCCACGTCCTGCGAACGTCCCGCAGGCAAACTCTACGCGGGCACTTTGCAACGGTGGTCGCGTTGGGCCGCTGACACCACTTTGCCCGAGTTGCCCGTGCCAAACCCGATCGGACAATTTGGTCGAAGCCTGCCCACAGTGGATGCAGCGGGAGATTGTGGCCCGCGGCTGGTGTCACTCCGCCGAGATCGACTCCAACAGGTCGAGCCCCGCCGCCCGCCGGGCCGGCAACCAGGCGGCGATCGCGGTGATCCCAACCGCCGCGATCAGATTGACCGCCACCACATCAGGCCGAAAGCTGGCCTGAATCGGGTGGCCCAGCAGCGGCTGGCTGGCCAGCTGAATGAACAGCGCCGTCGTCACACCGCCAAACAGCCCGATCAGGCCACCGGCCGCGCCCAACAGCAGGCTTTCGATCACCACCATGCGGGTCACCTGGCCGCGGGTCATACCGACCGCCCGGAGCAGGCCGAGGGTTCGTCGCTTTTCCAGCACGTTCATCGTCACGGTGTTGGCCACCCCCAGGCTGCCAACCACAAAGCCGAGCCCGAGGATCGCCCAGAGTGAACCGACCACCCCCTGCACGATCCGGTCGACAAAGGCCCGCACGTCGCCAAAGCTTCGCAGCAGCAGGGCATGCTCGTCGGCAATCCGACTGAGCGGTTCGCGGAGCTGCTCGGCCTGCCCCTCGGGTGCCGTCACCAACAGCAGGTCGGCCTTGTCCATGCCGAAAAGCCGGCGGGCGGCTGCGCGGGTGAGATGCAATGACGACCCACCCGAGGTGTAGTCGATCACCAGGCCGCCCACCGTCACCGTGGTCGTTCGGCCAAAGACCTCAACCGGCACCTCGTCTCCCGGATTGATCCCGGTGCGGCGGGCGAGCACCGTGCCAGCGGCCACCTCGCCCCGCTCAAGCGCCGCCCGCAGGTCGTCGGCTGAGAGGCCGACCGGCTCCAGGGGCAGGGACTCACCCGGGGTCATGTCGCGGGCCACGACCACGCAGGCCGACCCCGCCAGCCGGCCCGTGGCAATCCCAATGCCCTCAACCCGGCTGATCCCGTCGAGCTTCTGCACCTCGGCCTCAGCCGAGCCGCTATCGGAGCCCTCCTGGCTGCCGGCAGCTGAAATCATGCCGGCATGGGTCAGCACCCAGTCGGCCCGCATCATCCGCGAATACCAGCTGAGCACGTCGTCCACATTGTCGCGGATGGCATGCCCCAGGCCGATGCCGTTGGTGACCGCCACCACCAGTACGCCGGTGGTCAGCGCCGTCCGCACCGGCTGCCGCAGAATCTGCTCGACGGCCAGCGTGGTCTCGACCCGGAACCGCCTGGGAATGAGCTGGGCCAGCAGCCGGGCGATCGGCGGCAGCAGGATTGGTGTGGTGGCCACGAAGGCCAACAGCAGCGTCATGCCGCCGGGAACCGCTGCGCGGGGAGGGAAAATTTCGGCCAGCACGAGGGCCTGGTTGGCAACTGCCAGCAGGGTCAGCAGCCCGACGGCAGCGATGAACTTCCAGGGAGTGCCGCGGGCTGGCGGCTGTGGGGCCGAGGCGAGGCCTTCGAGCAGATCGACATCGGTCGCCTCCTGGGCTGGCCACCAGGCGGCAGCCATCGCCACCAGCACACCGAGGGCGATCGAGACCGGCAGCACCAGCGGCTGCACCAGCAGTTGCTCACCCGGCGGCGCCTGCAGGGCTCGCGAGATACCTGCCGAGATCGGCCCGGCCGCCAGCAGGCCGAGCCCTGCCCCCAGGGCCGCCCCGATCAGCCCGAGCAGGGCCGCTTCGAGCACCACCAGCCGCCGCACCTGGCGGCCGGTTGCGCCCAACAACCGCATCAGCGAAAAGCCCCGTCGCCGTTCGGTCACATTCATCAGCATCGCATTGCCGACGATGAACCAGGCCATCGCCACGGTCAGGCCGGTGACAAAGTCGAGGCCGAGATCGGCCGAGTGCAGCACGTCTTCGGCCATGCTCGCCCGGCCGACTGGAATTTCAGCCAGCAGGCTGTCTGGCAGCCGTTCCCGAATCGCCTTCAAAGCCTGCTTTCGCGTCGCCTCCGGTTTCAGCACCACACGGGCCCGGTCGATATTGCCCAGCGAACGCGACATCTCACCGAGCACCCGGATGTCAACGATCACGCCGGAGGTCTCGGCGAACCAGGAGATTGAGTCGCGCTCGGCCAGTCCGACCACGGTCATCCGGTCAATCCGTCGCCGGGCAAAGAAGAGGATCTCGTCACCCAGGCCGAGGCCGAGGCTCTCGGCGAGTGATTCCTCCAGCACCACCTCTTCGAAGCTGACGCAGGGCCGGCCGGCCGAGAGCTTCATCAGCCCCAGCTCGGTCAATGTCTGCGCAGCGACACCGACCGCCACCTCGCGGACCCGCCGCTCACCCACCCGCAGCAGCGTGGGCCGGTAGAAGAGTGGCACCACCGCCCGGATGCCCGGAAGGTCAGCCAGGCTGGGCAGTTCCGGGGCATCGAATCGCCCGCCGCCACGGGCGGCGACATCGACTGTTGGAAACCCCTCGACCGCCTCCGTCAGCCGGCGGTAACCGGTCCGCGAGGCGTCGGCAGATACCCAGGTGGCAACCACCGCGCCGACGGCAACGGCCACGCTGGCGATCGTCGCCGCGGCCCGGCCCGGTCGCCTGGCCCACTGCCGGAGGAGCAACTTCGACTGCCTCATGAGACCCCCGCGGCAGCGGTGTCAGAGAAAATCAAGCCATCCCGCATGCTGATGGTGCGGTCGGCCGCGGCGGCACTGTCGGGATCGTGGGTCACCATCACAACGGTCTGGTGCTGGTGGTGGACCAGTGACTGCAGCAATTCTATGACCCGGGCCGAATTGGCCGAGTCGAGGGCACCGGTCGGTTCATCGGCCAGCACGATGGCCGGCTCGGTCACCAGGGCCCGGGCGATCGCCCCCCGCTGCTGCTCGCCGCCCGAGAGCTCATCGGGCCGGTGATTGGCCCGGGCGGCCATACCGACCGCCTCAAGCGCCTTGCGGGCCGCCGCATCGCAGACGGCCTCACCCTTGCCGTCGAGCACCAGCGGCAGGGCTACATTCTCCACCAGCGACAGTTCCGGCAGCAGGTTGTACCGCTGGAAGATAAAGCCGATTCGCCGTCGCCGGATCAGGGCCAAAGCGTCGTCATTGAGCGTGGCGAGGTCGACATCTTCGAGCACGACCCGGCCGCTGCTCGGCCGGGTGATGCCGCCGAGCATATGCAGCAGGGTGCTTTTTCCCGAGCCAGAGGCCCCGGTGATGGCGACAAACTCTCCCTTCGCCACCCTGAAGTCGACCCCGCCAACCGCCGCCACTTTCGTTGCATCCCCGCCGGTTTCAAAGGTTTTCGTCAGCCGCTCGGCCTGCAGAATTGCCACGTGTCTGAGTCTCCCTGGGGTGCGGACGGCGGCCGGACGCCGGGGCTGAGTCACCGCAGACCCGGCAGTGCCGGGCGTGCCGGTCACCGTGCCGGGGAAACCCCGGTAAGCCGGTGAAGCTTGGCAGTTTCGTTCAACCTGGCCGCCTGATCTTGCCGATTATTCCGACTGGAGTGATTTGCCGTAGGTGCTTGAGTGTATGAGAAATCCAATCGTTGCACGAAACTGGTCGACGGTGCGGGTAGCGGGAGTGGCGCTACTGGCGGCAGCGACGGGACTCGCGGCCGAATCTGACCAGCCTCGAAGGGCCGCCGGCAGATTTCTGATTGCCGACCCCGGGCCTCTGCTGGCACCGGCCGCGACGAGCCAGCCGCAGCCGGCTGCCGAGGCGGTGCCGGTTGCGCCGCCTCGACCTCTTGCGGGCCAGCCGTCTGGTCAAGACCGAAACGGTGTCCGCGGCCCCTCGCCGCGGACGCTCGACCAGTTTTCTCTGCGGGCAATCGAGAGCCATCCCCGAATGCGGTCGGCTCGGGCAGCGGTCGAGCAGGCCCGCGGTAAGGCGGTGCAGGCCCGGCTCTATCCCAATCCGGTGCTGGCGGGCTCGAGCCCGCAGATGGCCGGCACCGACAGCCAGTGGAACGGCTTCGTCTCACAGGAATTCATCACGGCTGGCAAGCTGAAGCTATCCCAGCAGGCGGCCCTGCGGGAGGTGCAGCGGGCCGAATATGAACTGATCCGGGCCCGGTTCGATGTCCTCACCGGGGTGCGGGCGGCGTTCTATGACCTGCTCGTCTCGCAGCGGCGGCTGGAGATTTTCAAGCTGCTCTACGACATCTCGAACCGGTCCTATGAGATCGGCAAGCAGCTGGCCGCCGCCGGCGAGGAGACCCGGGCCGACACCCTCTTCTGGAGCATTGAACGCGACCGGGCCGAGGTGCGGCTGATCAACTCAACGGTCAATATCGAGACCGAACGCCGCGAACTTGCGGCGGCCATGGGGCTGCCGATGGCCGACGTCGGCGAAATCGACGGGGATCTCTTCAAGCTGTTGCCCAATTTCGACTTGAAGGCGTTGCAGCGGGCCGTGATTGCCCGCAACGCCAACCCCCGGGCAGCGGAAGCCAATATCGCCCGTGCCCAGTGGACCCTTGAACGCTCGGTTGTCGAGCCGATTCCGAACGTCACGCTGATGGGCGGCTATCAGCGGCAGGTCGGCCCGCCGCAGGATCAGGGGCTGGTTGAGGTGATGCTCTCGGTGCCGCTGTTTGACCGCAACCAGGGCACCATCCGTTCCGCCCGTGCCGGCATTGCCACCGCCCGGGCCGAGCTGCGTACGGTCGAGATCGAACTGGCCGACCAGACCGCCAAGGCAATCAATGACTACCGTCAGGCCCGCCGGCTGGCCGAGTGGTATCAGGAGCTGATCCTGCCGAAGGCCCGCGAAACCGTCCGGGTGACCCAGCTGCTCTATTCCCAGGGCGAGCTGACCTTCTTGCGGCTGCTGGAGGCCCAGCGGATCCTGACCGAGACCGAGCTGGCCTACGTCGATGCCCAGCGGGCCCGCTGGAACGGAGCGGTCCAAATCGCCGACCTGCTGCAGTTGGAGGAGTTCCCACCATCGATGGCGTCGCCTGCGACGACCGAGCTGGAGTTTCTCGATCAGCGGCAGGGCCCACCGCCCGGCCTGATCCCGGAGCAGATGCCACCACCGGCGCCCTGAGCGAGGCTCACTCGGCCGATACGGGCAGGGCGATCGATGCCTCGGCTGTGCTCCCGGCCTGAAGGTCGGTGACGGCGAGAATGAGCCGATGCTCGCCTGCGGGAAGATCAGCGGGAAGGTCGAGCAGGTAGCGGGCGAAGTAGTCGCGGCGTCGGGCGGCGCAGGTTTCGGTCACCGGCGGAAACGACCAGCCGGCCAGCCGATTGCCCTGGCCATCCTCCAGCCGCAGGGTGGTGTCGATGCTGGTGGTGACGCCATCGGCAGTTGTCCGGGACTGGAGCCCGGAGAGCTCAAAGTAGGCGATCACTTCTCTGCCGGGTTGAAGATCTGTCGGGTCGAAGGGATCGACCTGTCCCCAGCCTCGAACCTGCCGGGCCAGACAGGGGCGGTCGATCGAGAGGCCACTGGCCGGCGTTGATTCGGCGGGAGTGGTCGCCGACTGAGTAGCAGCGGCAGCGGCATCTGCTGAGGCCTCTTCGGGGGCTTCAGCAGATGCGGTCACCGCAGGATCTGCTGAAGCCGGTGCTTCAGCCGGCTGGTCGTTGATTGAGGCTGGGGCGGCTGGCGTGGAAGCCTCGGGAGCAACAGCTTCGGGAGCAACAGCTTCGGCAGCAACAGCTTCGGGAGCAGCAGCTTCGGGAGTCGTCATCTCGGGAGTGGCCGCTGGTTCGGTGGCTGGCGGTTCCGCCGGCTCGTCGATCACCGATGGCTCAGTCACCGCTGCGACGGTTGTCGGGTCAGCCAACTGGGCCGTCTCCTCGGTGGTGACAGGAGCGGCTGCCCGCAAGGCGGTAAGCGTTGCGGTGAACTCTTCGATCACCACCGGCCAGTCGGCCTGCGGGGTCAGCTGCAGGGTTTCGATCAGGGCTGCCTTCGAGGCCGTGTCGAGGCTGTCAGCCTCGGCCAGGTCGCTGATGGCCCGTTCGATGGCGGCGGCCACTGCGGCCGGATCGTCGGTGAGCGAATCGGCCAGCGCGGCGGTGGTTGGTTCGTCTGCCTCGCCTGAACGGTCGTAGCTGGCGATGTCGGTCGGGCCCATCTCGGAGGCATGCGGTTCAAGGTCGCCAAGCGTAGCCAGCTGCGTCATCGCCGCCGCCTGTTCAACGCTTTCCCGGAGGGCCTCCCGCATCGAAATGACCGAGCTGCAGCCGGCTGACAGCATCGCGGCCGCGACCAGGAGGGCTCGGGCCAGATCGATCGGATTGGAAAGTCGTATTGTTCGCATGGGTCGCCGGGGCGAGTACAAGACGGGTCGCCGCCCCGGGGTTGGTTCGAAAATTCTGTCGTCGATCACGGTGGCCGTCGGCAGGTTTGCGGGAAAGTAGGAACTTTTTGCACCCGGGGGCAAGTCCAGCCTGGGCCGCTGCTGACGATCCGCCCGGCCGCTGATAGACTCCGCCGATACGCCGCCTTTTGCCCAGTTTCCGCCCTCGTGTTGCCAATTGCATGCCCAATCAGCCTGCCGCCACCGCCGCCCCCGGGCCCCTTCGCAGCCGGCTGCCGACGGCCGGCTGGTCGCATCGGAACCTGCTCGACCTTGAGGAACTCACCGCCGAGGAAATCAGCCTGATTCTCGACACGGCGGTGCTCTGCAAGGAGGCGACCGCAGGCTGCCGCCGTAAGATCGACGTGCTGGCCGGGTCGGCTGTCGTCAATCTGTTCTTCGAGAACTCAACCCGCACCAAGATCAGCTTTTCCCTGGCGGCCCGACGGCTCGGGGCCGACGTCATCGATTTTTCGGCGTCGACCAGCAGCCTCTCCAAGGGTGAGTCGTTCATTGACACGGCGAAGAATCTCGAGGCGATGGGAATCGACGCCGTAGTGGTTCGGCATGCCACCCCGGGGACGCCCCATCTGCTGGCTGGCCATCTCAACGTCGGGGTCATCAACGCCGGCGATGGTCCGCACGCCCATCCCACCCAGGGACTGCTCGATATCCTCTCCATTCGGGAGCGGCTGGGAGACCTGCGGGGGCTCACCGTCGGGCTGGTCGGTGACATTGCCCACAGCCGCACCGCCCGGTCGAACCTCTGGGGACTGACGAAGCTGGGGGCGAAGGTGATCCTCTGCGGCCCGCCAACGCTGGTCTCCGACCGTTGGCGGGAACTGGGTGTCGAGATCTCCCACGATCTCGATGCAATCCTGCCGCGGTGCGACGTGCTCAATCTGCTGCGGATTCAGTTTGAGCGGCAGCACACCAGTCCCTTCCCGTCGGTGCGGGAGTACGCGCATCTGTATGCAATGAACCGCGATCGGCTGCGGCGGGCCAAGCGAGACCTGGTGATTCTCGCCCCAGGGCCGATCAATCGTGGCGTCGAGGTGACTGCCGACGTGGCTGACTGCCCGCAGTCGCTCATTCTCGACCAGGTGACCAACGGGCTGGCGGTACGGATGGCGGTGCTCTGGCTGATCTGTGGTGCCCGGCAGCAGGCCGTTGGGCAGTCCGCTGATGATGGGGCCGGCAGCAGGAGGATCGTCTGATGGCGTCGATGTTGATTCGCGGTGGCCGGGTGGTCGATCCCAGTCAGGGAATCGACCGGATCGACGACCTGCTCATCCGCGATGGACTAATCGTGGCGATTGGGCAGACCGGCAGCCAGCCGCTCGGCAAGGTCGACGAGACGATCGATGCCGAGGGGCTCGTGGTCACGCCCGGCCTGATCGACATGCATGTTCATCTGCGGGAGCCGGGCCGCGAGGAAGACGAGACGATCGAGACCGGCACCCGGGCGGCCCTGGCGGGCGGCTTCACCAGCGTCGCCTGCATCCCCAACACCGAGCCGCCAATCGACACTCAGGCCAACGTCGAGTTCATCCGGCAGAAGGCGGCCCGGGCCGACACCTGCAACGTCTTTGTCGTCGGCTGCGTCAGCCGCGAACGGGAGGGCAAGGAACTGGCCGAGATCGGCCAGCTGGTCGAGGCGGGGGCGGTCGCCTTCAGTGATGACGGGTCGCCCGTCTACGACGCCGAACTGATGCGGCGGGCCTTTGAATACTGCCGCATGTTCGACAAGCCGATTCTCGCCCACGAAGAGGTGCTGGAACTCTCGCGGGGTGGCGTCATGAACGAGGGACTGGTTTCCCTGAGCCTGGGCCTGAAGGGAATGCCGGCGGCGGCCGAAGAGGTGATGATTGGCCGCGACCTCGCCCTCGCCGAGGTGACCGGCGGCCGGCTGCATGTGATGCATGTTTCGACCGCCCATGGCGTTGATCTCGTCCGGCAGGCGAAGGCCCGGGGCATCCGGGTGACGGCCGAGGCCTGCCCCCACCATTTCACCCTCACCGACGAGAGCCTGCGGGGCTTTGATTCAAACTTCAAGATGAGCCCACCGCTGCGGACCGCCGCCGATGTGGAAGGGATTCTGGTCGGCCTTGCCGACGGTACGATCGACTGTCTTGCCACCGATCACGCTCCCCACGCGCCGGAAAAAAAGCTGCTGGAACTCGACCGGGCCCCCTTCGGTATCCTCGGCCTCGAGACCGCGGTGGGACTCTGTGTGACCCGCCTGATCGAGAGCGGCCGGATCGGCTGGCCACGATTTGTCGAGGCAGCCAGCCAGTTGCCGGCCGAGATTCTCGGCGTCAACCGCGGTACGCTGCGGCCCGGCGGGGTTGCCGATGTGACCCTCATCGACCCCAGCCTGAAGTGGCGGGTCGATGCGACGCAGTTCGCATCGAAGAGCATCAACTCTCCTTTCGACGGCTGGACACTCACGGGACGGGCCGTGGCGACGATAGTCGCCGGCCGAGTGAAATACCGCCTGCGGTGACATGATCATCATTGACGGCTACAACCTGCTGCACGCGTCGGGAATCTTTGGTGCCGAGCGGGGGCCGCGAGGGTTTCAGCAATCGCGTCATGCCTTGCTGGATCATCTGCTGGAATTACTCGGCCCCGAGGCCGAACGGACGCTGGTGGTGTTCGACGCCGCCCACGCTCCCGACGGGCTGCCGGCCCGGCTGCAGCATGGTCCGATCCGAGTCTGGTTTGCCCGGGAATACCCCGATGCCGACAGCCTGATCGAAGAATTGCTCGAGGACGAACCGGCCCGGGGCAACATAGTCGTCTCCAGCGACCGTCGCCTGCAGGTGGCTGCCCGGCGGCAGCGGGCCACAGCGGTCGGCAGTGAGCAGTGGCTGGCTGAACGCCGTGCCGCCCTGCGGGCGGCACGGCGGCCCCGCGAAACCAAGCCGCCAGAGCCAGGGCCCGAGGGCGTGGAAGCCTGGAAACGCTTCTTTGGCATGTGAGCGGCACGACCGGCTTGAGCCGGCTCAGGGGCGGCAAAAGTCTCGTCGCGACGGCCGTTCCGGCCGAATGCTCCTCGAGCGTTCGCCGACCCCTTCGCCTCGTCCAGTGTGAGGCATCAGGAGCAAGCCGGGAGCGGCAGCGACCGGACCCGCAGCTTGCCGGCTGCCGCTAAGCGGCTTCCATACGGATACCTCTGCTAGGGCCAGATGCTTCCCCGAAAATAATTCATCATTACCGTTCCGCCTTTGCCCAGCGGGCGAGTTTGCGGTCGAGGGTGGAGCGTTCGATGCCAAGCAGCCGGGCGGCTTTGGTCTTGTTCCCACCAGTCGACTCGAGGGTGGCCATGATATGCCGCTGCTCAACCTCAGCCAGCGTGGCCGGCTCAAATTGGGTGGGGGCTACCGCGATCCTCCCGGTGTCACCCGGCGAGGCGAGTGTGCTGAGGGCCAGGTCGGAGACGTCAATTTG
This sequence comes from uncultured Pirellulales bacterium, assembly GCA_965662195.1. GTDB lineage: Bacteria > Planctomycetota > Planctomycetia > Pirellulales > UBA1268 > UBA1268. Next base: position 17,554 of record CBFIHA010000028.1, on the reverse strand, counting down.
CTCAGTCGGCGCCAGCACCACTGCCCGCTCAACAGAGTTACGCAGTTCGCGGATGTTGCCGGGCCAGTGGTATTCCCGCATGGCAATCACCGCGGCTGGGGTGAAGCCCTCGATCCGGCGGCCGACTTCACGGGCAAACCGATCAAGGAAATGCCGGGCCAGCAGCGCGATGTCTTCCGGTCGCTTCCGCAGCGGCGGGACCCCGATTTCCACGACGCGGAGCCGAAAGTAGAGGTCCCGGCGGAAACCGCCGGTGGCAACGGCCTCTTCAAGGTGGCGATTGGTCGCCGCCACGACCCGCACATCAGCTTTGATCCGGGTACTGCCGCCGACCCGTTCAAAGGCGTGGCCTTCAAGGACCCGGAGGAACTTGGCCTGAATGGTCGGGCTCATCTCACCGATCTCGTCAAGGAACAGCGTGCCGGTATCGGCCAGTTCGAACTTGCCGGCCTTTTTCTCGGTCGCGCCGGTGAAAGCGCCCTTTTCGTGGCCAAACAGTTCGCTTTCCAGCAATGTCTCTGAGAGAGCGGCGCAGTTCAGGCAGACAAAGGGGCCGCTACAGCGGTCACTCGAATCGTGGATCGAGCGGGCAACCAATTCCTTGCCGGCACCGCTCTCACCCCGGATCAGCACTGTCGCCTTGGTCCGGGCGACTCGTTCGACCTGGCTGGCGATCTCACGGAGTGCAGCACTCTCGCCAACCATCCGGGACTCTTCACTGAGCCGCTCCTTCAGCAGCCGATTCTCACTCGCCGCATTGGCCAGCCGCGACGAAAGCGTGTCACGGGTCGAGAGGTTATCGAATGCCTGGCCAACGGCATCACAGACCGCGATGACGAACTCAAGGTCATCGGGTGAGCCGTCTCCGGCAGTCGGTTCGCTGGCGAGATAGATGCAGCCAATCGGTTTCCCGGCTGATCGGATCGGCGCGACGATCATGATTGTGGGCGGCTGGCCACCCACCGTGTCGGGGCCGGCGAGGATTGCTTCGTCAGTCGCCAGCACCGTCTCGATGAGATCGGGTGGAACATCGCGGATCTCGAGATTCGAGGGAACTGCGGCGACGCCGTGCAGGTCGGCGGCGGTCACCCGGCTGCTGTGGGGAGTGCCCGGTTTGGGCAGCAGCACCATGCCCCGGCCGGCGCCGGAGCCGAGCATGGCTGATTCGAGGGCCCGGTTGGCCGCGGCATCGATTTCACCGGCCCGGCCGAGGGCGAAGGCGAGCCGGCAGAGTTCTGCGGCGGCCTGACCGACCCGGGGGGCGGTGCGGGCCGACTCGCGGATGTCATCCAGCAGCCGGCTGCGATTGCGGCGATAGCGGATGGTCGAGTGCCAATGCTCGATGTCAGCAGGCATTTCACCGGTGATGCCCCCCTCGCCACTGTCGGTGTCACCCGGCGCCACCCGGTCATCGGCCGGTGGACTGCCGCTGAAAAACTGGATTTCAACGGCACCGATGCAAATGATGTCGCCGTCGTCCAGTCGCTGGTCGCCAGTGACGGGCTCTCCGGCAACCAGGGTGCCGTTCCGGCTTTCCAGGTCCCGGACAAACCAGCCCCCGTCGGCCCCCTGCCGCAGTTCGGCATGGCTGCGGCTGGCCCGCTCATCGTGCAGCACCAACCGGTTGCCCGGGGCCCGTCCCAGTGTCATCACCTCGTCGGCTTGCAGCCGCACAAGGGTGGGCTCACCCGTCGGTTCGCGGACGAGAATCGAGGCATCCCCGCTGCCGGCAATCGAATCCTGTTTTCCCATCCAGATATCATGCCGAATCGAGCCGAAAGTCGCGAGTCGGTGCCGCCGCGGCCGGCCGGAGGGGGGAGCCGCCACGAATCGCCAACAGTCTTTTGCCCGGACAACCGGGTTTGCCCCGGGAACCGGCCTCCGACTAGCATCTCGGGCTGTGCCCGGCCTGTGGCGGACGTTGCCTGCCCGTGCCCGCACGGCGGTCGTGGAACCCGGTCGGACGGTTCCCAAACGTGGAGACGAGGTGCCCACATGATCTTTCGGATGCTGCTGGTTCACTTGCCCGAAATACTCGCACGGCCCCTCCGGACCGTGCGCCTGCCAGCCGTTCTGCTCAGCCTGGCGATGGCTGCGGTGACCGTCCCAGCCTTCGGGCAGGCCGGCGGCGGCGGGCTTGGGGCCCAGGCGGTGGGGGGCATCTCGATCGACGCCGATGGAATCATCCGCAACCTCGAACCCCAGGCACTCGAGGATCTGGCGGTGAAACGCCGGCAGGCCCTCGCCGGCAAACCGTTGGGGGCTGAGGGCCGCCGCGAACTGCAGAAGGTGTCGCTGCGGCGGATCATCGCCGCCGTCGAAGCGGCCGCTGCTCAGGGCAGTCAAGTGCCGACCGATGTGCTGACCCTCGGTGGCTTGGAACGCATTGAATATGTCTTTGTCGACCCCGATACCCGTGATCTGGTGCTGGCAGGCCCGGGCGATGCCGCCGTGATCGATGCCGCCGGCAACCTTGTCGCAGCCGGCAGTGGCCGGCCGCTCCTGCTGCTGGAAGACCTGATCGTGGCCCTCCGAGCTATTGATGCTGCCCGAATGGGCGGCATGCGGTGCTCGATTGATCCGACTCCGGAGGGCATCGCGCAGCTTCAAGCGTTGCTCGGAAATATCCGGTCGCTTACCAATCCCCAGGCCACCTTCCGACAGATGGAAGCGGCGCTCGGGCCGCAACGGATCACGGTTGGTGGTGTCCCTGCCGATAGCCACCTTGCCCAAGTGCTGGTGGCGGCGGACTATCGGATGAAGCGAATCGGCATGGGGCTGGAGCCGTCGGGGCTGCGGGGTCTGCCAAGTTATCTCGCGATGGTGCCGGCCGGCGGCGGGTCGATGCTGCCCCGCTTCTGGCTGGAGGCCCGCTATGATCCGATCGCCCGGGATCCCGATGAACTGGCCTGGAGGCTGGCCGGACGCAAGCTGGTCTGCCTGACCGAGAGCGATCTGCTGGCCCGAGAGGGGCTTGAGCGTGGCCGCGGCCGCTCCGATGCCATGGCCAAGCGGTGGTGTGAATTGATGACAAAACACTACGACGACCTGGCGGCCCGCCAGCCGGTCTTTGCTGAACTGGCCAACTGCGTCGACATGGCAGTGGTGGCGGCATTGATCGACAGCCGACAACTGGCCGACCAGGCCGGGCTCGACCTTGGCCCGCTGCTTGATGAGGCAGGGCTTGCCCTGCCGATCTACGCTGTGCCTCGGCAGGTGCCGACGGTTGCCAGCGGCATCAAGAAGGGGAGCCGCTGGGTGCTGAGCGCCTCCGGCGGTGTCCAGTTCCAGCCCTGGGCCTTTGTTGACAGTACGGTGGAGGCAGCCGACGTCGGCAGGCAGCGAACGCTCGCCCTGGCCAGCCGCCCTGAAACCGGCTTCTGCTGGGAGTAGTTGGCCCGATCAGCATCATGGTCATCAATACGGTGTTTTCGGTGATGGAAACACAGGAAGCCGGGAGCGGAAGCGACCGGACTGGCAGCACGGTTGACCAATCCTTGCCAGGACTGCACCGGCTCGGGGACGGCAAAAGTCTCGTCGCGTCGGCCCTCTGGGCCGAAAGCTCCTCGAGCGTTCGCCGACCCCCGTGCCTCGTCAAACGGCACTCGGCGTCAGCCCAACTGGCGGCGAGATGCTGCTAAGGCAGACAGGAATGGTGCTGTTCGTGAAACGCGAAACCGGGAACAGCCGCTAGGCTGGCGCCGCCCAGCGGATGGCGGTGAGGTGGCTACTGGCCGTGGCAAAGTGGCCGTCGAGCCAGCCAGTGTCGATGAGCGGTTGAATGGCTGACGCTGGTGGCACCACCGATTTCACCAGCAGCAGTTCGGCATGGATGCCAGCGGCTACCGCCGCTGCGATCGAGTCGCTGGTCACCGCCCAGCTGCAGGGCAGGGGGGTGAGCGCGGCCCGGCAGTCGGGTGAGCGGCCGATGTCGAGCACGGTTGGTGTGTCGGCCGTGAGGGCTGTGACCAGCGGCAGCCGGAGCTGCTCAGCCACAACCTCCGCGGTCAGGCTCATCGCCGCGATCGCCAGCCGGTGCATCTGGGCGGCCGGCTGGGCCTCAGCCTGGTCAAGCTGCCGCAGGCCATCCACGACCGGCCCGCCACCGACGACCAGCCGAACCGGTCGCTGCCCGGTTGACTCCGCTGCGACGAGCTTCCCAATGAGCGTCGGCCAGCCGGCCCGCTTGAGCAGGCTGCCACCAACCTTGATGAGCAGCGGAACGGGGGGCGGCACACCAGGAGACCGCCGCAGCCAGCCCTGCAGCCAGCCATCCGCAACCCTGCCGCGGTGCGACGTAACGGTCATAGCTCACCTCGGGCGATACGGGCCAAGGCATGAGCTGGGCCGACTCGCGCGATGTCGGCCCCAAGTGAATGGGCGAGGGAACTGACTGCGATCGACCCGTCAACCCGAGTGAGGGCCTGCTCAGCAAGCGGGTTCCCATGGCCGCTGATGACGACGGCTGTGATGCGATCGGAGCCGTCCAGCTGCCTCCGGATCGCCGCCGCCAGACGACGGCACTGGACAGTGGCGATCCAGTCGGCTGCCTGTTTGGCATCAGCATCGTTGAAGTCGGCCGGCTCCAGCAGCATCGTCCGGGCCAGCCGAGACCGCGCCGCAGCCCGAGTGGCCGGCCCGCCGTCGGCGGTGTCCCGATCGTGCGGCCGCTCGGTCAGGCCGCCACGTGTCAGCCAGGCATCCCGGGCGGTGGCGAAGCACTCGCTGGCCACCGGCCGGCGGCTGCCCCGATACGGCAGCGACCGTACCAGTGCCGGCACCGGTGTCCGTTCAACGCCCTGGTAGAGCAGCTCGCCGCAGGCCATCCGTTCCCAGTCGGTGTGGCCCCGCGGCGTGGGCCGGCCAGCGGCCAGCGGCACCAGATCGGTCGTCGTCGAGCCAACGTCAAGCAGCAGGCCACGGCCGGTGGGGGTGAGGCTGCCAGCCAGCCGGGCCAGAGCGTGCCAGTTGGCCGCCGCGACGGCCAGCGGCTGGGCAACAGCCTCGGCCGGCCCGATCAGTGAGCCGTCGAGGCTGTATATCCAAACTGGTCTTCCGGCCGCAGCCTCAACGCAGCTGGCCACGATCCGGTGAACACCGTCGGCCCGGTCAGTGAAGCAGTCAGCAATCTCCCCTGTCATGGTGACCGCCAGCCGGTCGGCCGGGTGGAGGGTGAGAATCCGCCTGAGTGCCTGCGGTAATTCTCGCCAGGCCTGCCAGAGGGCAAAGGGCTCGCTGTGGCACCAGCCGCAACCGTCGGCGGCCTTGAGGTTGGCCCCGCCGATGTCCAGGGCCAACCAGTCGGATCGATGATTTGGCGGCGGGCCTTCACCGGTGGTCGTCACGGTAGCAGCAGCTCACAGGCGGTCTGGTTGAAGGGGCCGATCGTCACCGGCCGGCCGGTGGCCTGCTCGAGGAGCGGCCGCACGAGTCCACCGGAATGTCCCCGGGATAGCCCAACAAACGAGGTGGTCAATCGCGGATTGATCTCAAGTACCCGGTCGGCGCGGCCATCAGCCCGCGGCCCCATGATCATATCGACCCCGACCCAGCCGCGGGGGACACTGCCGGTGCGGAGAGCCAAGGCCCTGATCGCCCGCACCGCGATCGCTTCGGCCCGCGGCTGCAGGGCTGCCGGCAGTGGTCGCAGGCCGCTGAGGGCTGGCTGCAGTCCGCCGCTGAACAGCTGCTCCAGCGGCAGCAGGGGGACGACACCGCCGGGGCCACAGAGGCAGGCGAGGCTTGCCGGCCTGCCTGCCGCCAGGCTTTCCAGTCGGGCCGGGCCCGCCGGTGGCCGGAAGTCCGCGGCAGCGGTGACCCTCAACAGCCCATCACAGCCGGCGCTGCCGCGGGCCTTGAGCACCGCCGGCAGCCGGAAGCCCACCGGCAGCTGACCGCCAGGTTCCAGGCTCCGTCCAGCCGGCACCGGCACCCCGGCGGCAGCCAGCTGCCCGCAGGTGGCCTGCTTGTCGGCGGCGACACGGGCAAAAGCGGCCGGCCCACCCAGCACTCGGTCACCCAGGCCGGCCGTCTCCAGGCGGGCAAGGCGGTCGGTGAGCACGCCGGCAGTCTCAGGCGCGACAAGGATGATCGCATCGGCGGCCTCGGCCGCAGCCAGGAGAGTCGCCAGTTCCTGCCCCCCAGCAACGTCCCGGCAGCTACCACCGGCAGGAATTCGCGGCCGGGCCGGGGCCGGCAGCAGGCTGTCAATCAGCAGTGTCACCTCGTAGCCGGCCAGCCGGGCTGCATCGTCGGCAAGGGACTCGAGCATCAGTCGGCCCTCAGCCATCAGCCCCGTCGCCGGCGGATCACCAGCCACGGCGTTCGCGTCCGGGCCATGCAGGCCTCCCGAGCAGCACCACTCGTAGAGCAGCAGACGCATGCGCGGCGATTCAGAAGATGCCGAGTTGGTCGCGGGCCGCGTCGGTCATCCGATCGGGCGTCCACGGGGGCTCCATCACGATCCGCACCTCGACGCCTCCGACGTCGCGGTGGCTGTTGACCACCCGCTTGGTGTCGGCAATCAGTTGCGGCCCGGCTGGGCAGGCGGGGCTGGTCATCGTCATGTCGATCGCCACCTGGCGGCCCTCTGCCGCCGCCTCCGGATTGATGGTGACGTTGTAGATGAGGCCGAGGTCGACAATGTTGACAAACAGCTCCGGGTCCTTGACCTCCTTGAGCATCTCGCGAACAACATCTTCCGAGAGGGTCTGGGTCGCCAGCCCGGTGCCATCGGCATCAGCCGTCTCGGCGGTGGCTGCCGAGGGCTCGGCGGCTGCTGCCGTTGTGGCGGGCGCCGCCGGCGTTGGGGGAGTGGGAGTGGGGCTCGCGGTTGTTGTCGCCGGCTGGCCGATCGGCCCGGCGGAGGCTTCCCGCAGCCGCAGAAAGACACCGCCGTCCTCCAGTTTCACGTCATAGGCCTTGGTCGCCCGGATGGCTGGCATCGACAGGGCGGCCCCGGTGCGAATGTCAAACTTGGCTCCATGCCGCGGGCAGGCGATCGTGTGATCGGTCAGTTCGCCGTCGACCAGCGGTCCGCCATCATGGGTGCAGACGTCGTCGATGGCGTGGAAGCCACCGCCGACGTGGAACAGGGCGACCGGATCACCATCAACCTCGACCAGCAGTTTGCCGGGATCGGGCAGGTCGCCCACTTCGGCGACACGGGTAAATTCCGCCATCAGGAAAATGCTCCACGAAAAGGAAGGGATCGGCGGCCCCAGCGGGCCGGCAGCGGCTATGACACCCGGCGAATCCGGCTGCCAATAGCTGCGGCCAGAGCCTCGCGAACCGAGGCAATGGTGATGCGGTCGAAGACCTGCTGGAAGAAGCCGGCGACTACCAGCCGAGCGGCCTCATCGGCCGAAAGGCCGCGGGCCTGGGCGTAGAAGATCTGTTCCTCGTCAACCCGACCACTGGTGGCGCCGTGGGTGCAGCGGACATCGTCAGCCTCAATTTCGAGGCCGGGAATCGAGTCGGACCGGGCTGCGGCGGAGAGCATCAGGTTGTCGTTCCGCTGATAGCCATCGGTTTTCTGGGCAGCTTTGTCGACCTTGATCATGCCCCGCCAGACCAGCCGGCTGCGATCCTGGAGGGCCCCTTTGTAGAGCAGATCGCTGCGGCAGGAGGGGGCCTCATGATGCTGCAGGGTGTTGTAGACCAGTTGCTGGCGTCCCTCAGTGAACATCACGCCGTTGACCTGGGCCTGGGCATGCTCGCCGACCAGGGCCACATCCTGGGCAACCTGTGAGAGCCGGCTGCCAAGGGCGGCCAGCGTCCACTGCAGCCGGCCATTGCCATGGACCACGGCCTTTTGCCGGGCCACATGCCAGACCCCACGGTCCCAGTTTTGCACATTCACCATCCGCAGCGAGGCCCCGCGGCCGACCACGATTTCGGTGCCGCCGCAATGGAAGCCCGTGGCAGTACCGGCTGTTCCACAGGAGGCCGTCTCGGTGAGCACGGTCGCCTCGGCTCCTTCGCCGAGCACCACCAGTACGTGCGAGGTGTCGACCCCGCCATCGTCCATCGCCGCCAGGCAGTGAATCGGCTGGGCAATCTTCACGCCGGCCGGGACGTACAGCACCATGCTGCCGCGATGAAAACTGCCGTGAAGGGCGGCGAAATAATCACTCTCAGTGTCGATCACCCGCAGCCAGTGCTCCTGCAGCAGACCGCCGTGCTCGGCCAATACCTCGGCGGCAGGGCCGAACACCACCCCTTGGCGGACGAGGTCGGGGTCGATCTCGCTACGGCCGACATGACCGTTGAGGGTGGTAAAGTGGCCGGCGTAATCGGGCCGGCCCATGATCACGGCGTCATCGTCACCGGTCGCCTGCGGGAAGGCCGGTGCCAGCAGGCCCTCGGGAGCTTCGAAGGTGCCAGCCGGCCGCAGCCCCCAGGCCTGCGGCTTGAACATCCGCAGGTCGGTCCGCATCCAGAGTTCCTGGCGGCGGTCGGGCAGGGAGAGGGTTTCGAACCGATCGAGGCAGTCCCGACGCTGTTGCTCGGCCCAGGCGGGCAGGGGCTGGTCGATCAGGAGTTGTTCGAGGGCGTCTCGGGTGAAGCCGGTGGCGGGAGCAGTCGTGGTCGTCATCAGTCGTGGTACGGGGAGAACGGAAGCGGGATCAGCCGACGGAGCCTTCCATCTGCAGTTCAATCAGTCGGTTCATTTCAACGGCGTATTCCATCGGCAGCTCCTTGACCAGCGGCTCGATGAAGCCGCCGACGATCATCGTGCTGGCCTCGGCCTCGGAGAGGCCGCGGCTCATCAGGTAGAAGAGCTGCTCCTCGCCGATCTTGGACACGCTCGCCTCGTGGCCGATCGAGACATCCTGCTCCTCGATCTCAATGTAGGGATAGGTGTCACTGCGGCTGGCGTCGTCGAGGATGAGGGCGTCACAGACTACGCTTGAGCGGCTCTTCTTGGCTCCCGGCTCGACCTTGACCAAACCGCGATAGCTTGAGCGGCCACCGTTCTTCGAGATGCTCTTGGAGACGATCCGGCCATAGGTATTGGGGGCGGCATGAACCAGCTTGGCCCCGGCATCCTGATGCTGGCCGGCCGAGGCAAAGGCAATTGAGAGAATCTCGCCGCGGGCCCCGGGCTCCATCATGTAGACGGCCGGATACTTCATCGTCAGCTGGCTGCCGAGGTTGCCGTCAATCCACTCCATCATCGCCCCCTCGTAGGCAACAGCCCGCTTGGTGACAAGGTTGTAGATGTTGTTGGCCCAGTTCTGGATCGTCGTGTAGCGGCAACGGCCGTGCTTCTTGCAGACGATCTCAACCACCGCTGAGTGCAGGCTTTCGGTTGAATACATCGGAGCGGTGCAGCCCTCGACGTAATGCACCTGCGCCCCCTCGTCGACGATGATCAGGGTCCGCTCGAACTGGCCCATGCTCTCGGCGTTGATCCGGAAGTAAGCCTGCAGCGGGAACTCGATCGAGACCCCCTTGGGCACATAGATGAACGAGCCACCTGACCAGACCGCTGAGTTGAGGGCGGCAAATTTGTTGTCACTCGGTGGGATGATCTTGCCGAAGTATTCCCGCAGCAGGTCGGGATGCTCACGGATGGCGGTGTCGGTGTCGGTGAAGATCACGCCCTTCTTGGCGAGGTCCTCCTGCAGCGACCCGTAGACCACCTCGCTTTCAAACTGCGCCTTCACGCCAGCCAGAAACTTCCGTTCTGCCTGCGGAATGCCAAGCCGGTCGAAGGTCTTCTTGATTTCCTCGGGGACATCGTCCCAGGTCTTGCCCTGATGGTCAGCCGGCTTGAGGTAGTAGAAAATGTCCTGAAAATTAACGCCGATCCGCCCGCCCCAGTGGGGCATCGGTTTGCTGTTGAAGATTTCAAGTGACTTCAGCCTGAAGTCGCGCATCCAGCCGGGCTCACGCTTCATCTCGGAAATCTGCGAGACGATCTCGGACGAAAGCCCCCGTTGTGCTTTGAAAATTGTCGGCGTGTTGGTACGGAAGTCGTACTTGTTGATCTCGCCGAGCGCCAGGGTGGAGGATTCCTGCAGGTCGGTGGCCATGGCTCGATCTCCTTGTGAAATTGAGAAACTTGTCGCGGTGGGAACGTCGAAGGTGCGTTGTTGGCTGAATCAGGAACCATCAGCCGGTGGTGGCTCGCCCCGCGGGCTAGCCGGCAGCCGGCTGAAGCCGACGCTCGGCTTCCATTTCATCTTCGGCGGCTGCCGCCTCGGGATAGGCATTGCGAATCCGCTCGTAGCCCTGCTTGTGCAGTTCGGCGGCCAGCTCCGGCCCCCCCGACTCGACAATCCGGCCACCGAGCATCACGTGCGTCTGGAGCGGAATGTTGTGCTCGAGCAATTGCTCATGATGGGTGATGATCAGGATGCCCATGTCGGCACCGCCGATCCGGGCGATGCTCTCACTGGCCAGCCGGACAGCATCGGCGTCGAGGCCACTGTCGGTCTCATCGAGAATGGCGAAGCGGGGGCGTAGCATCGCCAGTTGCAGAATCTCGGCCCGTTTCATCTCGCCACCGGAGAAGCCGTCGTTGACGTACCGGCGGGCGAAGTCACTGTCCATCGACAGGTCCTTCATCTTGTCCTTGAGTTCGCCACGGAACTCCCGCATTGGCATCAGTTCCTGCCCTTCCTTGCGGTCGGGGTTGCGGACATTGGTGACCGAATGCCGGAGGAAGTCGGCCAGCCGCACCCCGGGGATCGCCATCGGCCGCTGGAACGCCAGGAAGATTCCCGCCCGGGCCCGGCCGTCGGGTTCCATCTCAAGGACGTCGTGCTGGCTGCCATCGGCGTCGAACAGTTGGATGCTGCCGCTGGTCACCTCGTAGGACGGATGGCCCATGATCGCGTAGCCGAGCGTGCTTTTGCCCGAGCCGTTGGGGCCCATGAGAGCATGCACCTCGCCACGGCCGATCGTCAGGTTGACCCCCTTGAGGATCTCCCGGTCCTCGACTGCCACGTGAAGGTCTTTGATTTCCAACCGCTCGTTCATCGCGTCACTCACAATCCTGGGGTCACTGATGGAAGAGATCCGTTTTGAGGCAACTCAGCCCTGCACCTTTTGGTGGTCGTACACGAGCGCACCATCCTCGACAGCCGAGACGACATATCCCGAGTGGTGCGGCACCGGCAGTTCGTCATCAACCTTGCCGAGCCCATCGGCCCGCTTGGCGATCCGCTGGCCCATGATCTTGTCCTGGATCCGCATCAGGCCCTCCAGCAGGCTCTCCGGGCGGGGCGGGCAACCCGGTACGTAAACGTCAACCGGCACGACCAGATCGACACCCTTGACGACATGGTAGCCCCACTTGAAGTACGGCCCGCCGCCGGTGGTGCAGGCGCCCATGGCGATGACGTACTTGGGATCGGGCATCATGTTGTAAAGCCGCCGTACCCGGCTGGCCATTTTGTAGGTGACCGTCCCGGCCACGATCATCAGATCGGCCTGGCGGGGCGTGGCCCGGAAGGCTCCGGCACCGAAGCGATCGAGGTCAAAGCGGCTGGCACCGGCTGCCATCATTTCGATGGCACAGCAGGCAAGACCGAAAGTCATCGGCCAGATACTCGACTGGCGGGCCCAATTGATGGCCTGTTCGACCGTGGTCAGAACCATGTTCTCTTCGAATCGGCCTTCAATCCAGGGTTTTGTCATGATCGACTCCGAGGCGTTTCAAATGGTGAAATGTGGCGGGGCTGCCAATGGCTGCTCAGGAGCCCTGTTGTACCATAGCGAGATCGGGGTTCTCCGGTTGGCCGGTCGCTTCTTCAGCCGCTCGGCCGGCGACAAACCGGCAGCAGTCGCCACCGTCGAGCCGACAATCGGACAGCCTGACCGGCACGCCGACGAGGTCTTCGAGCATCAGCCGTTCCGCCGCACAGACCCCCCGGTCGTGCTCGGCCAGTTCGGGGTAGGGGCAGGAGTGGGTGACGAGGACCGGCAGGCTGCCACTCCCCGAATCGAGTTCGACCTGGCAGCTGATGTCCCGCTGCCGAAGCAGGTCTGCCACGCTCTGAAGCCGCTGGCGGGGGGTTTCGCCACCGACCTGGTCGCTGCAGCGGGCCGCCAGGGCTTTGCCAATTCGGCCAAGCAGCCCCCGTCGGATGGCCGGTTCGCGAATGCCACGGATCTCTTCCCAAAGGACCGTGGCCAGATCACGAAAATTGTCTCCAGCCGTTTCGCGGCCGGCGGCGGTCAGCCGGTAGGTGTATCGGGGCCGGCCACGCTGAGGGCGATCGGTGGCCACCCGTTCGCGGGCCACCAGACCGGCTTCAACCACCCGGGTGAGCCGCTGCCGGACAGCGGTCGCGGTCACGCCAAGGGCAGTCGTGAGGTCGCCGATTTCCAGCGGTCCCTCGCACCGGAGCAGTTCCAACAGCGGCTTGTCAGCAGACTGGCGGATGGCACTGGAGGTGGCAGGAACTTGCGGTCTCATCTCACTGGCATCCTAGCGGGCCAATTAATATTGGCAAGCTTGGCTGCGAAAATTCAGGTCGGCGTCATGGCAGGGTTGGCCGTGGGAAAGAAGCGGGCCATCACCTCGAGAAACTCTGCCTGGCTGGTCACCCGCGACACCTGGCCCCGGAACTCCCGGGCACCGGGAATTCCCTGGGCGTAGGCACAGGCAAATTTTCGCATCAGCAGTGTTCCCCGCTCGACGCCGAACCGGCGGCAGACCAGGTCGTAGTGGTGCAGCACCAGTGCCTGCTGTTCTGCCGGCGTCGGATCGGGGGGCTTTGGTTCGCCCCGGAGCAGAGCGGCGATCTGGGCGAAGATCCAGGGCTTGGCCAGACACTCACGGGCGATCATCACGCCATCGACGCCCGTTTCACGCAGGCGGGCGACGGCCGTCTCTGCCGAGGTGATGTCGCCGTTGCCGACCACCGGCAGCCGCGAGACGTGCTGCTTGACCTGCCGGATCGCCTCCCAGTCGGCCTGGCCCTTGAAATACTGGGCTGCCACCCGGCCGTGAACAGTCAGGCAGGCAGCGCCCGCCTCTTCGATTCGCTGGGCGACCTCGATTGCCGTCTGGCAGGTGGCAGAGCAGCCGAGGCGAATTTTGGCGGTGACCGGCGTGTCGCCGCAGGCCTCGACAACCCGGGCGACGATCCGGCCCACTCGCTCCGGGTCGCGGAGCAGCCACGAGCCGCTGTGGGCCTTTTCGGTGACCTGTCTGACCGGGCAGCCAAAGTTGAGGTCGACGACGCTGACCTGGAAGTCGCGGGCCAGCCGGCGGCCGACCTGGGCCAGATTGTCCGGGTCGTTGTCCCACATCTGCACGGCCAGCGGCCGGGGCTCTTCCCGCACCCCCCAGAGCCGGTCGGGGTGTTCGCCGCGATTGGTCTCCAGCCACATCGCACTGCGGGCGGCGATCATCTCGGTGGCCAGCAGCCCCGCGCCGCCGAACTCACGGACCACCTGCCGGAAGGCGTAGTTGGTGTAGCCTGCCATCGGTGCCTGGAGCACCGGCGGATCGACCACGACCCGTCCGATCGCCAGGGGTGTGACGGCCGATATGGCTGGCTGGCCTGTGGCGGCTGGGGTCACGGTGTCGGCACGGTCTGGGGGGCGATGGGCTGAAGATTGGTGGCTGGAATCAGATTGGCCGGCGGCTGAGGGTTCCATGGGACCGGTGTCTCGATCAGCATCGAAACGTACTGCTCATCCGGCACGGTCAGATCCGCAACCGCCATCGCGTATTCGGCGATATCCAAATTGTAGGTTGCCAGGCTGTCGAGAAATTGCTGCTGCTGCTGCCGCAGCATCCGGTGGGCGGCAAGCACCGCCTCGATTGGCCGGGTGCCGCGGGCGTGGTCTGCCTCGGCACGGTCCAGGGCTCTGTCAGCGGCCAGCACGGCGGTTGCCCGGGCCTCAACAGACCCGTGCCTGCGGGGCAACATCCGGTCGATTGCCCGGATGCGGCCGGTTGCGGGACGAGTTGCAAAGATGGCGGCAAAGTGCGTTTCGTAAGGGCCGGTCAGGGGCCGATCAACCGGCCAGGGCAGCGGTTCGCTGACCGGCAGCCGGACGAGGTCGACCAGTTGCTGTTGGGCGACGATCAGGCCGGCCTCTGCTTCGGCAAGGTCGGCCTGCGCTCCCGCGCTGGCCACGTCCAGCATTCCGCGGTCGTGTGGGTCACGGCCGGGGGCGATGAGTTCAAGTTGCTCCACGGCTTCAGCCGCGAGCCGCAGGCTGCTGTAGGCGGCCGAAACCTTCCAGTAGGCCTGGGTGATCCAGAGCCGCCGGCTGCGGTCGCCCGAGCGTTGTAGCGCTTCGAGCAGGGGCAGTGGTCGCGCGTAGAGACTGGCGGCCGCCGGATTGGAGATGCTGCCGGCCTGCGGCTGGCCGTCCAGCGGCTTGAGCACCTGCTCGAGGAGCATGGCGGCGGCAGGAGTCGATGCAACTGCTGTCGCGGCAGCGGTGGTTGGTGGGGTGGCCGCCGGCTGGATGGGATCACTGGCAGTCGGAGCTGATGCCGGGGCGGGGTTCGCCGGTGCCGTAACGATCACCGAGACGGTGCCGTCAGCGGCCGGTGCCGCAGGCGGTTGTGGTGAGCGAGCTGTCGCGGGCGGCTGTTGGGAGGGATTGGTCATTCCCGCCGCTGGCTGCTGCTGCGGCGTTGCCAGCTCGGTAGCCGGCTGCCCGGAATCGGATGGCGGCTTGGGGGCCGCGGCGGGGCTGTCTGGAGCGGGCAATTCACCGCTGCTGCCGACGGCCGGGGCGGCGGGAACGACGTCATCGGCCGGTGGCTGGAGGCCAGGCTCTTCGGCAGGTGTGGGATTTGCCGGCTGCTGGGCCGGGAGGCTGCCGGGACCGCCGACCAGCAGCAGCCCGCAGCAGATGGCCAGCAGGAGTGGTGGCTGCATCAGTTGGCGAGTGACCGCTGTGGTGGTCGATCCGAAACGATTGAAAACCATTGCGTTGGCCGCTCGGGGGATGACCGGTTCAGGGGCCGAAACCTTCACACACGGTTCCGGGGGAGTCAACCGGAATCAGCGGGGTGTCGGGCAGCCGCGGTCAGAACCTCTGGCTTCGTGCCCGCGGCTCCCGGCAAAATTGCGCCGGAGGGCAACTGTGTTCGGCACGGCACGGGCAATTGTTTTCATTTTTTGGGGGGACTTCCTGAGGGATTGTGGGTTGCCCAGGGGGCATGTGAGAGTCGTCTGATTCCAATTCGACGTTTCAGCCTCTTCCGTACTGGACACCCATTGCCACGGATGGCCTCCGTAACGGTAGTGCGAGCAGACTGTGGATAAAGTCTGCCGCCGCAGGAAGCGGCGACCGCAACCCCGAAAACCCTCGGCGTTTTCGGGTGTTGCCCAAGTGGAAAAAGTCCATGGAGGGCTTTTTCCACGGACAGCTAGCTGGCAGCATCCAGATACGGATCCTGACTCATCTGGATGTGAGACTCAGCCTTCTGCCGCTCCATATATTCAAGCGCCCGCCGCTGCCGCCGGTGCCTGGCCTCGACCCGCTGCTGGGCCCGTTGGAAGAAGGCGACCAGCCGCTCGGGGTTTCCGCCAAGCTGCCGCTGGAGCCGCCAGGCAACCCGCTTGGCCCGGGCGGGACCGTAGCCTTCCACCAGAATGTCGTCATCGAGGGAGAGAAACTGCCGCCAGGTGCCGGGGTCACCCTGCCGGCCACAGCGGCCCACCAACTGCCGGTCGATCCGGGCTGAGTCGTGCAGTTCGGTGCAGATCACATGGAGACCGCCGAGTTCCCGGACACCCTCCCCCAGCTTGATGTCGGTGCCCCGGCCGGCCATGTTCGTCGAGACCGTGATCTGGCCGCGGCCGCCGGCAGCGGCCACGATCTCGGCCTCAGTGGCGACGTTGCGGGCATTGAGCACGGTGTGGGGCAGCCCGTCGGCCACCAGGAGCTTGGAGAGATCTTCCGATTTGTCAATTGAGCGGGTGCCGACGAGGATCGGCCTGCCGGTGGCATAGACCTGCTTGATGTCCGCAACAATTTTCAGCAGCTTCTCGTCGTAGTCGCGACAGACGACCGGCGTGAGCCGCTCGCGGACGGCGGGACGGTTGGTCGGCACCACTGCGATGCCGACGTCGTAGGTGCGGGCGATCTCCCCGGCGCTGGTGGCGATGGTGCCGGTCATGCCGGCCAGGTGTGGCCAGCGGGCGAAGAGATCCTGAATGGTGATCCGGGCAGCGTGCCCACCCCGGCCAGCCTTGACCTCAATGCCCTCCTTGGCTTCGACCGCCTGATGGAGGCCGTCCCGCCAGGAACGTCCCTCGGCAATGCGGCCGGTGAACTCGTCGATGATCACCACTTCCTGGCCGGAGCCGTCTTCCTTGTCGCGGATGACATACTGCCGGTCGCGGATGAAGGCGATCCGGGCCCGTAGGGCCAGTTCGACCGCGTCATAAAGTTCAAGCATGCTGACCGTATCGACCAGCCGTGGTCGTTCGGTGGCCCGCACCAGGCTGCGGCCGACACCGAGCAGTTCGGCCGAACGTTTCTGCGGGTCATATTCGTAATGAACGTCCTCGACCAGGTCTTTGGCGAGTTCATAGGCAAAGTGGAAGACGGCCGCCTTGCGCTTCTCCCGCTCGCCCGCCTCACCATCGGGAGAGGAGATGATCAGCGGCGTGCGGGCCTCGTCGATCAGCACGTTGTCGGCTTCGTCGACGAGGGCGAACCAATACGGCCGCTGCAGCAGTTTTGATTCGCCCGACTCGCTTTCACCCATCAGGGTGGCGGCCAGGTTGACGCGGCCCTCCTTGAGTTCCCGCTGCATGAGCCGGTCTTTGAGGAAGTCGAAGCCGAACTCCTTGGCGGTGCCGTAGGTGACATCCTTGGCGTAGGCCGCCCGCCGTGTGTCGAAATCCATCTCGGACTCGATGATGCCGACGCTCATCCCGAGCGAGTTGAAAATGGGTTCCATCCACTCGGCGTCACGACGGGCGAGGTAGTCGTTGACGGTGGCGAGGTGGGCGCCGCGGCCGGAGAGCGCGTAGAGAACCAGTGGCAAGGTGGCGACGAGTGTCTTGCCTTCACCGGTTTGCATCTCGACGATCGAACCATGCACCAGGGCGATGCCGGCAAGCAGTTGCACGTCGTAGTGCCGCATGCCAAGCGCACGCCGGCCGGCTTCACGGGTGGCGGCGAACGTTTCGACCAGCAGGTCGTCCTGCGGCTCGCCGGCTCGGGCCCGATAGGAGAGCGACCGTCCGAGCCGCTTCAGCCGGGTGTCATCGAGGGCCTTCATGTCCTCTTCGAGACTCTCGATCTGATCGACGACACGGTACGTCGAGGCATTGATCGCCGGCCGCAGCCGGGGAGCGAGCGAAGTGGGCCAGTTCCAAATCATGGTCGCGGCGTGACGGGAGGACGGATTACTCCCATAACGTAGCAAAGGAGTCTCTGGTTCGGCTTCGTGCCCGCTGCTCACAGCAAAAACGGCCATGGAGGGCGTTTTTGCGATCAAGTCTGCGGTCAAGTCGGCCCGGCAGGAAGCCGGGCAGCAGCGGTCACGAACCTCAGGCTTCGTGCCCGCTGCTCGCAGCAAAAACGGCCATGGAGGGCGTTTTTGCGATCAAGT
>CBFIHA010000027.1:0-41955 GCA_965662195.1 uncultured Pirellulales bacterium | reverse complement strand
GGACCCGCTACCGCTCTCGTCGGCAGGGCACACCCGTGACCGAGGTGCTTTTCGACGGCAGCCAGCCCCGGTTTCGCCTTGCCGCGGCAGTCGACGCGTCTGGTACGATGCCCGACGGTGGGTCGTTTGACGGGTTTGAGGTGTTCCGCGCGATCCTCGCCCGCCAGCCCGACCGGCTGGCTCGGGCGTTCGTCACGCAGATGGTCATGTACGCCACGGGGGCCGAACCGACGTTTGCCGACCGCGCCGAGATCGACCGGATCGTGGCTGCGACGGCCGACACCGGCCACGGCATCCGGTCGCTCATCCACGAGATCGCCCGGAGCAGATTCTTTCTGGAAAAGTAGGACAGGCTGCAGCCTGTTTTCCCCAAGCCACAGACGAGGGTTCACATGTCAGCCTGCCACCCCTTCGCTCCCAGACTTGTCATTGCCGCCCTTGTCGCTTCACTCGCCGGCTGTAGCGACCGGCCGGCCCGGGTACCCGCACCGCGAATGAACCCGGCGGCGATCGTGGAGGCCGTCTTTGAGCAGGCCGACGCTAATGGCGATGGCAGCCTGCGGGCGACTGAGCAACAGACCGTACCGGCGATTGCCGCTGCCGCGAGTGGGCTCGATGCCGACGGTGACGGCGGTGTTGACCGGGAGGAACTTCGGGCATGGCTCGAAGCTGTACTTGATTCCCGAGTGGCCATCGCCCCGTTGCAGATCGTCATGACCCACCGAGGCCGACCGCTCGCCGGGGTAAAGGTGCGGATCGTACCGGAACCCTTCATGGGAGGCGAAGTGAGGGCGGCTGAGGGCACGACTGATGCCGATGGCGCGGCAGCCATGACGATCCCCGACGCCCAATACGCGGGCGTGAACTGCGGGCTCTATCGCGTGGAGATCACCGGCACGGGAAATGACGGAAAGCCGCTGCCGGTAGCCGTGAACAGAGACTCTCCACTTGGCGTCGCTGTCGGCGCCGGGATTCCCGAAGCTAGTTTCGTGCAGCTTGTAGTGGATTAATCGTCTGCCGGGGGAAGTCAACCAGTCTCTCCCCCTGCTCGGTCATCTTCGGCGAACCGCCTGCGCTGCCGTAGCCAACCCGTCCAGCTGATCAGCAGCCCACCCAGCAGCACCCCGCCAGCGGCTAGGGCCACGGCCAGCGGCGGCACGGAGAGGCTGCCCATCTCCTGGGCCAGGTCCTGCGTGGCAATCGTGTCGGTCGCCGATCCTGAGCCGTAGAGCAAAAGCAACGGCATGGAGTTGTTGGCAATGTGGCAGAGGATGGCCGGAAACAGGCTGCCGGTGGCCAGCACGATGGCCCCGAGGGCCAGGCCAAGCAGAAACGTCTGGGGCATGCGTTCAGGCAGCAGATGGAAGATGGCAAAGCAGGCGGCCTGGGCCACGACGGCGATGAGCATCCGGCGTCGCGAGGGTTGTGCACCGGTGAAGGCGGTGAGGACCCAGCCCCGGAAGAGCAGTTCCTCCAGGCAGGCCGGTAGCACGGCCATCAAGCCCCAGGCCAGCCACCACGGCTGCTCCAGCATCAGCCCGAGCAGCTTCTGGGACAGCTCCCGCATGGCCGGTGACAGTTCGACCCCGCCGAACCGCAGCAGTGCCGCTGCCCCCAGCACAAACAGCCCGCCGCCGACCAGCAGGCCACCGGCCAGCGCGGCGATACCGCTGGCCAGCCGCAGACCACCCCGGCCAGCCCCCGGCCACCGGAGTGAAAAGGTCCGCCGCAGCCGAACCCGCTGCCAACACAGCAGCACCGCCAGCGGTAGGATCACCGCCAGCTGCTGCACCGGAATGGCCAGCACGATATCGGGCGGGCTGAGGCCCTGGGCATACCAGAGGCCAGCCAGCCCGAGGGCCAGTGCCAGCCCGCCGTGGACCACACCAGGGACCGTCCGTCGCGGCGGCCGCCTGAATCCGCCGGCAGCATCGGGACCACGAAAGAGGATCTCTTCGTCGGTGAGCATCGCGGCGGTGCCCCGCAGCAGCACCAGCGTCACCAGCCCACTGGAGCAGAGCGTCACCAGCAGCGGCAGCAGGGCGGCGGCCGGGCCGGTGCCGGGGGGCCGCAGCTGCCCCAGGCCGGCATCCCTTGCCAACTCAGCGGCGATCGTCGCTGGCTGCTCCGGTGGCGGAGTCAGGGCCGTCCGCGAGACGACCACCTGGCCCGTGAACGGCACTGCGGGCACGAAGCCGTCGCTGCGGATGCCCGGCACGATCGCCACCCCGGCCAGGGCACTGACCATCAAAATGACCGGCGTGAGGGTGTTCTGGGCTTCCTTCACGCTCTTCGAGGCGGTGGTGACCGCCAGACTCATCGCCGCGGCCACCGCCGAGAGGCCGACAAATGCCAGCAGCGTGATCAGGGTGCCACCGCCAATGTTCTGCAGGTAGTAGCCGACCGAAGCCCCCGGTAGGAATCGCAACGAGACGAGGATTGTCAGCAGAATCGAGATGACATTGGCCGCCAGGGTCGCCAGGGTCACCCCGAAGACGGCCAGGAACTTGCCCAGCACAATGTCGCCCGCAGCGCAGGGGACAATCAGCAGGGTCTCGATCGTGCCCCGTTCTTTTTCACCGGCAATCGCGTCAATCGCGGGATAGAAGGCCCCGGTCATGGTCAGCACCGCCAGCAGCACCAGAATGGCACCGGCCACCGGCGCAACGACACTGCGATCGGCGACTGTTTGCTTGGCGACCGGCTTGCCGGCAAAGCTCAGCTCGATGGGCTCAAACAGGCTGAGCGGCACACCGGCCGCTTCCATCCGTTCGCGGCGGACCTGCTCTGCCAGACTGGTGATCAACGCCCGGAACTGATCCCGGGTCTTTTGATCGGCCGGCTGGCTGTCCGACACCCGGGCCTCAATGCTGACGGTGCCGAACTGGGCCAGCCTTCGGGTAAAGCCAGCCGGCACATCGATCCAGAGATCGACCTTGCCCACCGCCAGCAGTTCCTCAGCCCGCGGGGGTGGCTCGATCTCGGCAAAGACATCGCTGGGCCACTCCGAGGGCGGGGTATCGGCTGCCTCATGCAGCAACTGCCCCAGCCGGGCTGCCAGCAGCGGGGCCTCGGGGCCGCTGAGCACCAGCGACAACGGGGTGGCGACCTGCCGCTCGGCGGTGCTCTCAAGCGCCGTTCGCACGCCGAGGGCGCTGGAGAGGGCGACCAGCGGGTAGGTCACCATCGGCAGCAGCAGCGTCACCACGACCGTCCGCCGATCCCGCAGAAACTCCAGCAGATCCCGCCGGGCCAGTGACCAGGCGGCCCGTAGCGGCGCGACCGATCCACTCATGCTGTCGCCCCTCCTTCGACGGCCCGAAAGAAGGCGGCTTCGAGGTCACCGCTGGCTCCGACCAGTTCGGCCCGGGTGCCGGCGGCTACCACCCGGCCGGCGTCGATCACCACGAACCGGTCGCAGCGGTGTTCAATCTCGTGCAGCCGGTGGGTCGACAGGAGAATGGCATGGCCACTGTCGCGGAGCTGCTCAAGGGTGTTGAGCAGATCACGAGAGCCGACCACGTCGAGGGCGTTGGTCGGCTCGTCAAGGACTAGCGCCGGAGGATCATGGACCAGGGCTCGTCCCAGGGAGATCCGCTGCCGTTGGCCCGATGACAGCCGGCCCGCCGGTCGATCGGCATAACCAGACAGTCCCAGGGTTTCGATCAGCCAGTCCACCCGCTGGCTGACCTCGGTGTCGGTGAGCCCATTGAGCCGGCCGAATGAGGTGAGCAGTTCCCGGGCGGTGAGCCGGTCGGGAACGCCGGTGGTGGCTGAGACATAGCCCAGCGAACGCCGCACGCCGACCGGGTCGGTGAGGCTGTCATGGCCACAGACCCGGGCTGTCCCTGCCGTCGGCCGCAGCAGCGTGGCAATGATCCGCAGCGTGGTGGTCTTGCCGGCACCATTGGCTCCGAGCAGGCCGACGATCTCACCGGCGGCAACTGCCAGTGAGAGGCCGGCCACCGCCCGCACCACGCTGCCGTCACTGCCGCGGTATTCCTTGACAAGATCAGTCACCTCGATGACCGGTTCGGTCGCCGACAGTACGGCTGGTGCTGCCCCCATCTCAGCCCTCCACGCTCGGTGGGAACTGGCGGCGGTTGAGAATGAAGCCGGCCACCCCCAGCAGGACGCCGACCAGGATGAAGACAGCCGCCACCTGTACCGACGCCGGGTTGTCATCGACGAACAGCGTCATCTCGATCGGCAGTTCCCGCCGCCAGGCCATCCACTCCACCAACAGGCTTCGCAGCCTGAGGCTGACGGTCAACTGGTTGACGACGGCGGGTAGAAAGCCGGCCAGATACTCGACCACGAAGGCCACCCCGACGCTGGCGATCAGGGCCCGCTTCGGCAGGATCACCGCCGGCAGGGCGAAGAGCGCCGCCCGGCCGATACAGGACAGCCCGATCAGCCCCAGAAACATAGCTACCAGTGGCAGCGGCTGAGTGACTTGGGCGACCAGCAGGGTTAGCAGCAGCCCGGCCACTGCGACGCTGCCGGTCCAGATCACCGCTGCCGCGAAGGTGCCCAGCAGCAGGCTGCGGCGGCCACTGGGACGGACGGCAACATGAATCCAGGTGCCCCGCTCGAGTTCGTCAGCGACCACCGGGCACATCGTCACCAGCAGGCCGAGCACACAGAGGGCTTCGGGAATCAACGCGTAGATCATCACCACGGCCATGTTGCGTTCGAGCGGCGCGGTGCGGATGACGGCAAACATCACAGCGGCCGGAAAGATCGCTCCGATCAGGGCCATCGCCAGCCGTGGCCGGGTCAGCAGCCGGTCGAGTTGAAAACGCATCACGGCTGCGGCGGTGCCCAGCCAATGGCCGGGTGGGGGCGGTCCGTGCCGGTCTGTGGTGGTGGCCGCAAGATCGTCTGTCATGCCTCGATCCCCCGGTGCAGCTGCACAAGCCGGCCAAAGATCCCTTCCAGCGTACGGTCGGCAGCCACTACCTCGCGGACAGTGAGCCCATCGCGGACCGCCTCGGCCACCACCGTCGCCAACAGATCGGCCTGCCGGGTGCCGATGATGAGTGAGTCGTTGCCGGTGATCCGTAGGGTTTCGACAACACCGGCCCCGCAGGCCCGCTCTGCCAGCCGGGCGGGGTCATTGGTCAGAAAGCGAACCTCTGAAGGCAGGGCATCAATCAGCCCGCGGATTTCGGTGGCTGATCCGCTGGCCACCAGCCGGCCGCCGAGGATCACCGCGAGGTCGGCATGGAGGGCCTCAACCTCATGCAGCAGATGGCTGGCGACCAGCAGGCTGCGATCCCGGGCCCAGTGGCGGACAAGGTTGACCAGGTCATGCCGGGCCACTGGGTCGAGGCCATCGAAGGGCTCATCGAGCACCAGCAGATCGGGCTCGTGGGCGAAGGCTCCGGCCAGCTTGGCCCGCTGCCGCATCCCTTTGGAAAGGGTTGCCAGCGGCCGGCGGCTGGCCTCGGCCAGGCCGACCTCTTCCAGGGCCCGGTCGGCCCGCTGCCGGGCTGCGGCGGGCCGAAAGCCGCTCAGCTGCATCAAGTAGGTTACCCACTCCCGCGGCGTCGCCTTGCGTTCGGTCAGGTCGGCCGCCGGGCAGTAGCCGATCCGAGCCAGGATGGAGGGGTTGCCGAAAGGCCGCTTGCCAAATACGTGAACCGTGCCGATGGTCGGCCGCAGCTGTCCGGTGATCAGCCCCAGCAGCGTCGTCTTGCCCGCCCCGTTGGGGCCCAGCAGGCCATGGGCTCCCTGGCCGAGTTCGACTGAGACGTCGTTGACGCCGATCACCGACCCGTAGAGCTTGGTTACGTGCTGGAGTGCGAGCATGAAAACAGCGGTTGGGGGGTTAGGCCTGGGCCGGGGCGGTGACCCGCCAGGCGAGGACGAGCAGGCTGCCGACAGTCATCAGCAGCAGTGTGGCGGCAGCTGGCACCCAGGCGGCCGGTCGGCGATCGATACCGAAGATCGCTGCCTGAACCGCCCCGAGGGCATGGTAGGGCGAGATCCAGGCCCAGCGGTCCAGCCGGACGTCGATGCCGGCCGCTCGGGCCAGCCAGCGGAACTGGCCCCGGAAGGGGCTGGGTGGCTCAGTGGTCCCGCGAAAGGCCGGTCCGGGCTGCTCGGTAGCCGACGCGACGGCCTGCTCCTCCCGCATGCTGGCCACAAAATCGGCCGTGGTCAGGGCGGCGTGGGCAATCCAGCAGGCAACCCAGGTGGCAAACCAAGCGAAACTGGCAATCCGGCTTTCGGCCGTCAGCGATGAGTAGGCAAGCGCGAGCAGCACTGTCGGCACTGCCAGCACCAGGCTGGCTATGATCACCCGCACTGGCAGGTCCCAGGTCTCGAAGGCGACGGAGATGCTGGGGCTGACCAGCACACCCATCAGCCAGAGCGCGACCGCCGGCAGCATGGTGATCACCAGTACCAGCAGCAACAGGATGACCGACTTGCCCAGGACATACTCGGTGCGGCCGACTGGCCGGGTGAAGTAGACCAGCCAGGCTTTTGCCCGCAGGTCACGGGAGATCAGCGTCGGGGCCACCAGCCCCACCACGGCGGCCAGCAGAATCGCCTGCGGGGACCGCATGAAAGCCAGGAGCAGCCGGGTCCAGACCAGCCTCCGGGTCGACTCAATATCGACCTCGTCGGGGTCACCACCGAGGGCATCGGCCAGGACGGTGCCGAGCATGCCGACACCATCAAGGTTGCGGCCAACCTGCGCGCCCTGGCCGAGAGCCGTCAGCCTTCCCTCATCAACCGCCTGTTCAAACGCAAAGAAACTCGCCGCAAAGATGAGCGCCGGGCTCCAGGCGAAGAAGACCAGCCGCCTGAGCCAGCGGCTTTCCCAGGCCAGCCGGATACCGGTCAGCGCGATCACCCAGACGGTGGCCGACGGCCCGCACCGGCGGCTGTTCCAGGCCCGGTAGCCCACATCATGCAGCGGCATCAGTCGACTCCCCCTGATGATGTGCGGGAAACACTGCCGGCCATGCCGCCGGCAGGCTGATCGGCCTGCCGGAGCGTCTCCACAAAGACCTCTTCCAGCGGCCGGCTGGCCGGGGCAAGCGAACGGATGGCTACGCCTGCCTGCCGGGCGGCTGACCAGATGGCACCGAGTTGGTCGGGCCGGGGGGAGGCCAGTTCGATCAGTGGGCCGGTCTCACTCACCGTGACACTGGCCGGCAGTCCGTTGGCGGTGAGGGCTGCTGCCAATTGGTCGAGCGGCCCACTGCCGGTCAGGTGGTGCTCCGGCCGGGCGGGACGGGTCAGGTCGGCGATGCTGCCGGCCAGTCGGACACGGCCCCGGGCCAGCACGATGACACGATCGCAGATCGCCTGGACGTCGGGTAGCACATGGGTGGAGACAAAGATCGTCTTGCCGTGATTACGGGCCAGGGTGGTCAGCCGGCCAAGCATTGCCCGCCGTTCAATCGGGTCGAGGCCGTTGGTTGGCTCATCGAGGATGATCATGGCCGGATCATGCACGATGGCGGCCGCGAAGGAGACCTTCTGCCGGGTGCCGACCGAGAGGGTTTCGACCGGCCGGTAGCGTTCCTGGCCGGCATCGCACCAGTCGAGCACCTCGTGGGCCCGCCGAAGAGCCTCGGTGGCGGGCAGGCCGGAGAGCCGGGCGGCGTACCGCACCATTTCGACGCCGGAGAGGCCGGGCACTGAGCATTCGTCCTCCGGAACGACGCCGACCGCTTCGCGGACCCGTCGTGGGTGCCGGTAGGGGTCGTGCCCGAAGACCCGGGCCTCACCGCCGGCAAGCCGAACCAGGCCAAGAATTGCCCGCACGAGCGTGCTCTTGCCCGCTCCATTGGGGCCGACGAGCCCGGTGATACCGGGGGTAACCTCAAGCGAAACTCCGTCGAGCACCGTTCGCCGACCGTAGCGTTTTACGACATCGGTGAGCCGCACGGGGATTGGATCGGCAGGTGCGGTCATGAGGGGCATTCTAAGGCTGTGGGGGCACCCGGCACCGAGCTGGCAGTCGCCACACGCCGTCAAGTGTACCGCGGGTCCGGCCGCTCCCGCTCCCGGCTTCCTGCCGCCCCAGTCTCAACAGACGCAGAATGGCAATAATGTTCAGAACACGGCGTGCTGAAAAAAATTGCATCAGGCAACGCTCTCGTGTCCCGGGGGCCGCCTTGGGGTCCCTGCGGAAGCCGGCACCGCGGCTGGCCACGAACCTTGGCTTCGTGCCCAAGCCGCCCCAGTCTCAACAGGCCAGGGAGGGCTGTTGAGACGTAAAGCTAGTCCTCCATCACCTCGGTTTCCTTGGCCTTGGCCAGGTCACCCACTTGGCCCTCGTATTTTTTGGTCAGGTCCTGCACCTCTTCCTTGGTGCTGTTGCAATCGTCCTCGGCCATGCTGCCGCCACTCTTTTCACCGTCAGCCGCCTTGTTGGCGTCGCGGCGGACGTTACGGATGGCAATGCGGGCCTCCTCAGCCAGTTCCTTGATCCGCGAGGTCATCTTCTTGCGGACGTCGGTGGAGAGAGCGGGAATTGTGATTCTGATCACCCGGCCGTCGCTCTGGGGGTTGAGGCCGAGGTCACTGGCCTGGATCGCCTTTTCGATGTCCTTGATTGTGCCCGGGTCGAAGGGTCGGATGACGATCTGGTTCGGCTCGGGGGCCCCGACGTTGGCCAGTGATTTGATCGGCGTCGGCGATCCATAGACCTCGGCCCGCAGCGAGTCGACCAGCCCCGGATTGGCGCGGCCGGTCCGGATGCCAGTCAGGGAGTTGCGGAAGACCTCGACGGCCTTCTCCATTCTTTCCTCGGCATCGAGCAGAATTTCATCGGCCGCCATACGCACCTCCTCGCCCCTGGGATCACTCACCATTTTCCCCACGCCGGCGTGGGCAATTCACCGCCGGATTCTCACTCAGCGGCGCAGCGAGGGCAAGCCGCGGAGCCTGCTTCAGTCAGCGGTTGTCCGCCGACAACCGATCAGCGTGCCAAGTTTCTCGCCAGCGACGGCCCGTTCGATGTTGCCGTCTCTGCGATAATTGAAAACCAGAATCGGCATTTCGTGCTCCATGCACTGGGAGATGGCTGTGGCATCCATCACCCGCAGGTTCTGTTCCCGCACCTGCTGGTAGGTGAGGTCTCGATAGAGCACCGCATGGGGGTTTTTCTCGGGATCGTCCGAATAGACACCGTCGACCCGGGTGGCCTTCATCAGGATGTCGGCTTCCAGTTCAAGGGCCCGCTGCGCGGCAGCGGTGTCGGTGGTGACGAACGGGCTGCCGGTGCCGGCGGCCAGGATGACAATACGGCCCTTTTCAAGGTGGTGCCGGGCCCGCCGTCTGATGTACGGCTCGGCGACGCCGTCCATCTGGATGGCTGTCATCAGCCGCGTGGTAATGCCGAGTGATTCGATGGCATCCTGGAGTGCTAGGCCGTTGATGACCGTGGCGAGCATGCCCATGTAGTGGGCCGTGGCCTCCTGCACGCCCGTGTTGCCGGCGGTGAATGAGGCTCCGCGGAGGATGTTGCCCCCCCCAATGACAACCGCCACTTGGACTCCGCGGGCTGCTGCCTGCACCGTCTGCTGGGCGATGTGCAGCACCTCCTCCATTGAGATGCCCCGCTCACCGGTACGGGCAAAGCTTTCGCCGGAAAGCTTCAGAAGAACGCGGCGATAAGCGGCAGCTGTGGTCATCAAGAGCCTCCCGTGGAAACTAAAAAAATCCCCGCCGTAGCAGGCCCAAGCCGCTCAGTCTCAACAGGCCAGGGATGGCTGTTGAGACGTACAACCTGCCCTGCCGGCAGGAAGCCGGCACCGCGGCTGGCCACGAACCTTGGCTTCGTGCCCAAGCCGCTCAGTCTCAACAGGCCAGGGATGGCTGTTGAGACGTAACGTCAGCCGCCCAGTTTCCAGTGCTCCATCTGCTTGATCTCTAGGCCTGCGTCCTTGGCGAGCTTGCCGACGGTCTGCTTGTCATCCTTGACGAACGGCTGCTCAAGCAGCACACACTGGCTAAAGAAGTTCCGTAGCCGGCCCTCGATCATTTTCTGGATGATGTTTTCTGGCTTGCCTTCCGCGCGGGCCGCCTCGGTGAGGATTTCGCGTTCCTTGTCGACAACGGTCTGGTCGAGGTCTTCCTTGGCGATCGCCTGGGGATCGAGGGCCACGATGTGCATCGCGATGTCCTTGGCCACCTCGGCAGCCTGGGGACCGGTCGCGTTGCCAGCAACGGCCACGATGGCCGCCTTTGACCCGTCGTGGTGGGCGTAGCCGCCACAGGGACTGTCGATCCGGCAGATCCGTGAGAGTTCGAAGACCTCCCGCATGCGGTTGAACAGATCGTCCTTTAGTTCGCTGAGGGCTTGGTCCGGATGTTCCGAACTTTTTTGTGCAAGCAGTTCGTCGGGTGACGCCGCCCCTGGTCCGAGTGCCAGCGTTTTGGCGATGTCGTTGGCCAGCGCTTGGAATTCAGGGCCGTTGGCGACCGGAGCACTTTCGCACTTCAGTTCGATCATCGCCCCGACCCCCTTCTCAAGGTCGGTGAAAACAGCCAGCCGGCCCATCGAGGTTTCGCGGTCGGACCGCAGCGCCTGGGTTTTGACCCCCTGCTTCCGCAGCCAATCGACGGCCTGGTCGGTGTCACCTCCGCATTCAGTCAGGGCCTTCTTGCATTCCATCATCGGCAGGCCAGTCTTTTCTCGCAGGGCCATAACTGCGGCGGCGGTGATTGCTGCCATGAAAACAGTTCCTTTTTCGTGAAGGGGTTCGTCTTGGTGAAATCAGGGGAATGAACAGGCCCATGGCTCAGCCAGGGATTGGCCGGCCCGTCTCTGGCCAGCGATCCTCCGGCCAGTCGCAGTCACGTTGGGGCGAGTTAGGCCTTGGCCGGCTTGGCAGCCGGCGGGGCGACGTTGCCGCGGGCCCGCGGGGCCGGCTTGGCCGATTTGGCGTCGGCGTCCTTGCCCTCACCTGCCGTCTGGCCGGTTGCCTCAAGGCTTGCCTTGCCCTCGAGGATTGCGTCCGCCAGCCGAGCCGCCACCAGTTCGATCGACCGGATCGAGTCGTCATTGCCTGGAATCGGCAGATCGACCATATCCGGGTCACAATCGGTGTCGATCAAGGCGACTGTTGTGATGCCCATCTTGCGGGCCTCATTGATCGCATTCTTTTCCTTTTTGGGGTCGAACACGACGAGACATTCCGGGAGTCGCGAGAGGGTCCGGATGCCGCCGAGGTTTCGCAGCATCTTGCGATGCTCACGACGCAGCGACGACTGCATTTTTTTGGAGTAGCTGTGGAAGGCGTCGGAGGGGAGCAGTGCTTCAAGCTCCTCCAGCCGGGCCAGTCGATTGCGGATGGTGCGGAAGTTGGTCAGCGTGCCTCCCAGCCAGCGGTCACTGACGTAGGGCATGCCGCAGCGGTTAGCCTCGCGGGCGATCGCCTCCTGACCCTGCCGCTTGGTGCCGACGAAGAGCACCAAACTGCCGGTGGCCGCGACCTGCTGCAGATACTTGCGGCTCCGGAGGAGTCCGCGGATGGTCTCGCGGACATCGATGATGTGGATCAGATTCTTGCGGCCGAAGATGTAGGGCCGCATCTTCGGGTTCCAGCGGCTTGAGCGGTGGCCGAAGTGCACACCGGCTTCGATGAGTTCTTGAGCGAGGGCAGTCGACACGAAGTGGTTCGCTTTCTGTTGGGAGCCGGAAAAACCGTGCACCAGCCTGGGGTGTCACGACTGCCACCCGGGTGGAGTGGGGGCAGCACCGCACAATATCGGTCATTTTCAGGGGATGTCAACGGAACAGTGGCTGGAGGGCGGTGGCACCAGCCCGGCCCGGCCCCTGCCCCGGGGGAGAGGGTGGCCGCTTGAATTGGGCCATCTGCTGAAATTAGACTCCGCAGTCCCGTTTCGAATTTGTTCCCTTCTTTAGAGGGTCAGCAGCCAGCGGGCCGTCAGGGCCTGCCAGGAGTTGACCGTACCGATGCGACACGTCCTCTCTGCGACCGTTCAAAATGTGCCCGGCGTGCTGGCCCACGTGTCAGGCATGCTCGCCTCGCGGGGCTACAACATCGACAGCCTGGCTGTCGGGGAGACCGATGATCCCGGCTTTTCGCGGATGACGTTCGTGCTGCGGGGCGACGACCGGGTGCTGGAGCAGGTGCGGCGACAACTTCAGAAGATCGTCACGGTCGTCAGCGTGATGGATATCAGTTCCCGGAATTATGTGGAACGTGATCTCATGCTGATCAAGGTATCGGCCCCGGCTGGCCCCGCCCGCTCCAACGTGAAGGAGCTGGCTGAGATCTTCCGCGGTCGGGTGGTCGATGTGGCCGCCGACAGCGTGATTGTCGAGGTCTCTGGCACTGAGAGCAAAATCGAAGGCTTCATCGATCTGGTCCGGCCGCTCGGCATCCGGGAACTTGTTCGCACCGGCCGCATTGCCATGGTCCGCGGCGGGAGCCCGAGCGACGTGGAGGTCGAGGGTCCAACTGCGGCTGCTGGCTGAACCTCGTGGCCGCCCGGACCGGCCCGCGAGGTCAAACCCTCTCGGTCCCCAACTGAACTCCCTTTTTCCGAACAGCTTTCCCTTTCCCGACCACCCACCTGTCAAGGAGCCCACCGTGCCCGCCACGATTTATTACGACGCTGACGCCGACCTCGCCGCCCTCTCGGGCAAGACCATTGCCATCATTGGCTACGGCAGCCAGGGGCATGCCCAGGCCCAAAACCTGCGGGACAGTGGTCTCAACGTGGTCGTCGCCCAGCGACCGGGCGGTCCCAACTACGAACTGGCCAAGAGCCATGGCTTTGAGCCGCTTTCGGTCGAGGAGGCGGTCAAGCAGGCCGATGTGGTCAACATTCTGCTGCCCGACGAACTGCAGGGGGATGTCTACAAGGCTGCCATCCGGCCCAACCTCAAGCCGGCCGCCGTGCTGATGGCCAGCCATGGGTTCAACTTTCACTTCAATCAGGTCGAGCCACCGGCCGGGCACGACATTCTGCTGGTCGCGCCCAAGGGGCCCGGCCATCTGGTACGCAGCGAGTATGTGAAGGGGGGCGGTGTGCCCTGCCTGATCGCCCTGGGCGAAGGAGCCTCCGATGAGACCAAAAAGATCGGCCTGGCTTATGCCAAGGGTATCGGCGGTACCCGCGGCGGTGTGATTGAAACGACGATTGCCGAAGAGACCGAGACCGACCTATTCGGCGAGCAGGCCGTGCTCTGCGGCGGCGTCTCTGAACTGATCAAGGCTGGCTTCGACACGCTCGTTGAGGCTGGTTATCAGCCCGAGATGGCCTACTTCGAGTGCCTCCATGAAATGAAGCTGATCGTCGACCTGCTCTACCAGGGTGGGCTTGAGTACATGCGATACAGTGTCTCGAACACGGCGGAGTATGGTGACTACACTCGCGGCAAGCGGGTGATCACTGACCAGACCCGGGCGGAAATGAAGAAGATTCTCGACGAGATCCGTTCGGGCGAATTTGCCCGTGATTGGATTCTGGAGAATCGGGGCGGGGCGGCGATGTTCAAGGCGACCCGCCGCCGGGAGCGGGAGCATCAGCTCACGGCCACCGGCCGGCAGCTCCGGAAAATGATGCAGTGGATCGAGAGCAAGGAAGTCTAGCGGTCTGTGGAAAATGCCCGCCGTGGTCCTTTTCCATCGCGGGCCAACCCCTGAAAACGCCGAGGGTTCACATGAACACAGCCGAGCAAGCAACCCGCAGTCTGTACGAGCAGCTTGAGCCGGGCGACCGGGTTGAGGTTGTCCACGGGGTAACGGTCGGTTCGAGTGCGGCCTGGACGACCACGACGATTGGCAAGGTGTTGCGCCGCGAACGCCGGCGGCACGGGCTGCACTTCCGCCGCAACACCGACGACAAGGTCTACAGCGACGTGTTGATCCTCGCTCGTGACGACGGCGAACTTACGACGGTCACCATCGACGAGTACACCCGGCTCCGCAGGGTCTGACCTGCGTCGGTGACGCCGGGCAGTCGGCAAGCGGACTCTGCGGTAAACAACCTCAGCGTTCTGGGTAGCCCGCCCTCACCCCACCCGTGCAATCACGCACTTGAGGTACTCGCCTTCGAGGCAGTGGAGGTTCACCGGGTGATCGGCAGCGGCGCCGCGGCACTCGAGCAGCTGCAGCATGCGGTCGCTCCGCTGGGCAACCCCGGAAAGCATCATCAGAAAGTCCTCCCGACTGATCGCGCCGGAGCAGCTGCAGGTGATGAGCGTACCGCCCGGTTCAAGCAGATCGACCGCCAGCCGATTGATCCGGTGATAGGCCCGCAGGGCATCGCCAGCCGAAGCCCGGCTGCGGGCAAACTTGGGTGGGTCGAGCACCACCACTCCAAACCGCTGACCACCTTCCCGCAGGGCGGCGAGTTTCTCGAATGCATCAGCCTGCTCCACCGTCATCGTCGTGGCCGCATTCAATTCAGCGTTTGCCCGGGCCAGGGCGACAGCCTTCGCACTCGAATCGACCGACAGCACCGCCGCGGCCTTACCCGACACCGCCGCAGCCACGCCGAAGCCTCCGCCGTAGCAAAACATGTCGAGCACCCGGCGGCCGGTGGCGTAGCGGGCCACGGCCTGCCGGTTCTCCCGCTGATCGAGATACGAGCCGGTCTTCTGGCCCTCAGTCAGATCGATCCCGAACCGCAGCCCATGCTCCGTGATGAAGACCGGACCCTCCGGCCGCTGGCCCCGCAGCTGCCGGTCAGCCAGGTGCAGCCCCTCGAGTTTTCCCAGTCCCCGCTCAGCCCCCCGCAGCAGGATGCCACGCGGCTGCACGATCCGCTCGAGGGCATCGCATATCGGCTCCAGCCGCTCCGCCATTGCCAGGGCGGTGGGCTGTACCGTGAGATAGTCCCCGTACCGGTCGACGATCAGCCCTGAGAGCCCGTCGCCCTCGCTGTTGATCAGCCGGCAGGCTGCCTGCCGGCCCGCAAGGCCAAGCTGCTGCCGGAGGGCAACTGCCGCCTCCAGCCGGGCTTCCCAGAAGCCGGTGTCCAGCGGTTCGTCCGCCGAAAAACTGTACAGTCGCACCCGCAGTCGACTGGCCGGATTGAAGAGACCGCGGCCAATGAACTGCCCGTCGTGGGTCAGCAAATCGACCACCTCGCCCGCAGCTGGGGCGCCGTCGACGCGGAGTACAGCCGATTCAAGCACCCAGGGATGCCGGCCAAAAAATGGCCGGGCCCGCTTCGGCTTCACGAAGACTGCCTTCCGTGGTAACCCTTCCCCGGACTCAGGCCCGGCCGGATCATCAGGCATGGACGATCTGCTTGGTGGCAGGCTCCGGCAGCACGTGGGGCTGCGGCAGGGCATCGGTGCCCGGCTCGGTCTTCACCCGCCGGTGGTCCTTGGCCGCCCGCTTCTTGTTGAGCCGCAGGACACTCCAGCCGAAGACGTCACCCAGCGGCCCGGCCAGCAACGCCGGCAGGAGCACCAGATTGCCGACCAGGGCGACGGTGAGCATCGCCAGCATCATGTGGCCGAAACGCTGGGTGGGACCGAACGGTGACAGCGAGAAAACCGACAGGCCAATGCCGATTACGCCCCAGCTTTGGTACATCGCCCGGGCACAGCCCTTGTAGGCGAGCATGGTAGCTGCCTTGCGATCCATTCCTTCAGAAATGCCCCGGCGGAACCAGAGCATGAAGTGCACGACATCATCGACCGTCACGCCGAGAGCGACGCTGGGGGCCATCACCGTGCCGATGTCAATCAGCAGGTTGCCGGTGCCAAGTCCCTTGAGGATGGCATTGCCCCAGCCCATGCCACCAAAGACCACCACCGCCGGAAAGGCAGCCGGTAGCAGCAGCACAAGCCCCGCCGAAGCCGCCCGGCAGAGCAGAATCATCACCAGCACAATAATTGCAAAGTCGCTGATGAAGCCGATGATCAGGCCGTCGAGCAACGAGTGCTGGGCCTTGTACACCAGTGGTACAAGACCGGTGTAGTCGACCGACACACCCTCGACACCCTCGTTCTCGTAGCGGGTGAGGATCGGATCGATCCGTGACTGCAGATCACGTTTGAAGTCGGCATAGTCGACCTCTTTGGTCGCGCTCACCCGTGCGCTGATCCGCCAGAGTTCCTGCTCGCGGATGCCGGTCTCGTCCTCGACCTGTGCCTCCCGCAGATAATCGCCGTCAAGGAACTCGTCACGATGGGCGATCAGTCGGCGGTTGAGCACGCTGCGGCGGGTGCGGGCAGTCAGGCCAAAGACCCTACCGGCAGCCCCGCCGAGGCCGCCACCGCCGACATCAAGGCTGCGGCCAAAGGTGACTGTCGAGAGTGAGCTGCCGACCTCGTCGAGACTGCCAATCTCCTGCTGGATCTCATCGACCAGTTCCATCCGCTCCAGAAAATTCAGGTCGCACTGCTCCTGATCGCAGCGAATCAGAATCTCCATCGGTACCAGGGGGCCGAGCCTGTCCTCCAGCCAGCGATAGTCCTGCCGGATCCGGGCCTGAGGCGAGAACAGCCGCATCAGTTGCACGCTGCTTTCCACCTGGGTCATGCCGTACCCGATGATGCCCATCATCAGCAGGCAGACGGTGGCCACGGCAACGTTATGCCGGGTGATCCACTGGCCAACCCGCCACCAGGGGCTTTCCTCGATCGGCCGCCAGGTGCCTGTGTCTTCGTCGGAGGCGGTCGTCCCCAGCCGCAGTTTCGGGGGAAACAGTTCCAGGCAGGCCGGCATCAGCGTGATCAGGATGACGAAACTGACCACCACGCCGATCGCCGAATAGATGCCGAACATCTTGATCGGCACCAGTTCGCTCACCGCCAGGGTCGCCAGGCCGACAGCGGTGGTGCCGGTGGCCAGCGAAAGCGGCAGCAGGGCATGGTGGACGGATGCTCCGGCAGCCCCCTTTTGGACGCCGGTTTCGGCCAGCTGGTCGCGATAGTAGTTTGCCAGATGGATCGCCCCGCTGGTCGTGGCGACGTAGACCAGTGACGGCATCGTGAGCAGGATTGCGTCAACGGGATAGCCTGAGTACCAGACGATTGCCAGGCTGGCGAACATGCTGTAGACGCCCGAGGCCAAAACCAGGCCGACCAGCATCTTGCTCTTGAGACTCCACCAACTCACGAAGAAGCCGACCACGAGCGACAGACCGAACAGCAGCGTAACGCTCGTCTGGCCGGCCCGGTCGATTGAGACGTTGTCAACCGGTGGGCCGCCCATGTGCAGCGTCTTCTCGGGAATCCCACATTCCTCGACCGCCACTTCCTTGATGGTGTCGATGGCAGCATGCAGGTTGGCCCGGGCAGCATCCGAGAGCGTCAGCACCAGGCAGGTCTGGAGGTCATCGACCTTGGCAACCTGCCGCCGGGTGGTCTGTTGTTCGGTGGTTGGATCGTCCGCTGCGACAGGCTTCTGATTGCCGGCATTCCTGCCGGACTGATTGGTGTCCCGTGGTTGATCACCGATGAGGGCACCGGTCAGCCGGTTGACCGCCTCCTCGGGGTCGAGGTTCAACGGTTCATCGGTCATCTGCTCGACTGCCCGCGGCCCTGTCTGTGCCGTCTTGAAATAGATCGGCCTGCTGATCCGAGAGGCCTCCTCCGGCGGCGGCAGGAGTTTGCGGGCGAGCAGTTCCAGCCGGGGATCGGTCATGGTGCAGCCGTCCCAGCTGACCAGAATGAATTCCTCGCCCTGGAAGTTCTGCCGGAAGAAGCGATAGGTCTGCGTCTCCGGATACTCCAGCGGCAGCCAGCCCTTTACGTCATTGCGATTGTTGCCTTTGGCCTTGAATGCCCCCACGACGACCATGGGCAGCAGGAAGACCAGGACGGCAAGAATCCAGACACTGTATCGTTCGTAAAATCCAGGTTTTTGCGACATGGCGCCTCGGTTCGAACCCAGGACGATTCGATTGCAATAAAGGGCGGGCGGATAGGTGGGGCGGCGAGGCAGAACGAACCGGAAAACGCGATCCGCTGACAATCTGCCCGGACCCCGGCGGGGTATTTGCAGGCTGGCCAACAACGCACGGCGTTCTTAAAAAGCTACCGATATCCCGAGACAGAGTCCATATCGTTCGTCGGTTCCAGACCAATCAGCGACGGGTCAGTCGCCATCAAACCCCTGTTTTGCGTAGGTTTTGGGTGAACGTCAAAGCCGCGTTACCCGCCAGGATCGGACCGCGTCCCCTCAGAGGGACTGTTTTGACTGTATTTTTCGGCCTCTTTTGCCACCGGATGGCCTGTCACGGCCGTTTCTGCTGCCTGGAAGCCGCAGTTCCGGTGGGAGCCGTCGCAGAAGGGGCGGGTGGCCGATTGGCCGCAGCGGCAGAGGGCCACGGCCCGCTTGTGGCTGGGCAGTTGGAAGGCTTGCCCGAGGTGGTCATTGACCCTGATTGCTACCAGCGGACGGCCCTGCTGATCGAGTGGCAGTTCGATCACCAGCGGACCATGCTCACGGCAGCGAATGGTCGTCACCGGCGGCTCAGCGGCCGAATTTTCGGTGAGAGGCTTCATACCGGAGCCTCCGCGTCAGCTACCGACAGCTTTTTTGGTGGTCCCAGCGACAGCCACCACCAGAGTCCGCCGGCCGCAACCAGCAGGACAATCGAAACCAGCTGCGAGATCGACAGGGGTGTGCCCAGGGCGGGTGGCTCATCGACCCGAATCTGCTCCAGCACGATGCGGGAGATCGGGTGGAGCGTAAGCACCAGGGCGAAGACCTCACCGTTCCGGCGGACGAATGGCGTGAAGGCGATCGCCAGCCCAGCGAGGATCGCGGCATCGATGGCGGCGTAGAGCTGGGCCGGATGGATTGGCAGGGTTGGCAGGGCTGCCCCACCAGCAGCAGCCGGCGGCAACAGGCCTCGGTTGACCTGATCAAACCAGGGGGGGCTGCCCGCCGGAAACCGCATCCCCCAGGGAAGGTCACAGAGCCCGCCGTAGCAGCAGCCGTTGAGGAAGCAGCCGATTCGTCCCAGGGCCAGCCCCACCAGCAGGCCCGGGGCGATGCAGTCTGCCAGTTGCAACAGCGGAAGTCCGCGACGCCGGGCGAACCACCACGCCGCCAGGGCGGCGGTTGGCACCGCGCCGAAGACGACCAGTCCACCGGCAGCAACATTGAGCACCGCCGGAATGGCCGCCAGAAGGCCACGGCCCGGGGGGAAGAATTGATCGTGGTATTCGATCACATAGAACAACCGGGCACCGACAAGGCCCGCCAGAAAAACCTCCAGGCCGAGCGCAACGATTGTGTCGGCATCGATGCCGACCGCCCGACCTCGAATAATCGATAGCCAGGTGCCGGCTGCAGCCGCGGCCAGCAGCATCACGCCATAGCCGCGAATTGGCACCCCGGCACCATCGTCGAGAGCCGGCAGTCCCCACAGAATAAGCGCGCCGCTGACGGCAAGCGGCGGGCCGAGGGAACTGATCGCTGCTGCCACCCCCTGCCGCCGCCCATTCCAGATCAGGGCAGCAAGACCGATCATGGCCCAGACGGCCAGCAGCAGGCCCCATCCAAGCAGCGGCAGTGACACTGAACCGATTTCGATCCACGATGGAATATGAAACAGCGTCGTCAGCATCCAGTGGCTCCCCGGGGTGGAAGCAGCAGGTTGTCGATCAGCCGGGTCTCGCCGAGTCGGCCGGCGATGAGAGCGATTGCGGGGGTTTCTGGCGGCAGGCCCTTGAGTGGCTCCAGGGTCTCAGCCGCGACTACGTCGGCGTATTCGACGGCGATGTCAGCCGCTTGGAGGGTTGCGGCCATGCCGGCGATGATCGCTGCGACCGGCCTGTCGGCCTGCCAGTCGGCCTGGGCCTGTTCCAGGGCGGTCGACAACGCCCGCGCCCGCTGCCGCTGGGGGGGCGTCAGGTAGGCATTGCGGGAACTCAGGGCCAGGCCATCGGGCTCCCGTACGGTCGGGCAGACGACCACCGCCACCGGGATACCGAGGTCGGCCACCATCCGCCTGATCACAAGCGTCTGCTGCCAGTCTTTGGCTCCGAAGTAGGCGGCGTTTGCGGGCACGGCTTGCAGGAGCCGGCAGACAACCGTGGCGACGCCGCTGAAGTGCCCCGGCCGCAGCCGCCCCTCAAACGGTTCGGCAGGACCCGTCACCTCGACGCGGGTGGCATGACCAGGCGGGTACAACTCGGACTTGCCCGGGGCAAACACCCAGCGGACGCGATGGTGGCTGAGGAGGTCGCAGTCGGCGGCAAGATTGCGGGGATAGCGGTCGAAGTCTTCGTGCGGGCCGAACTGGGTTGGATTGACGAAGATCGAGACGACGACGTCGTCGCACTCCGCCAACGCCTGCTCAACCAGACTGGTGTGTCCGGCATGCAGGCTCCCCATGGTTGGGACGAAGCCCACGCGCCGGCCAGCAGCCTGGGCGGTGAGAATCTGCGCGCGGATTGTCCGACAGGCTTCGATCACGGGCGGGCCGGCCGTCATTGAATGGCCTCGATGGCGGCAACGGCATCGTTGGCCGCCTGTCCGATGTCATCGGCATCGAGCCGGATGACAGCCTTTGGCAGTGGCCCAGACCCGGCCGAGAGTGACACCTGCAGGTCATCCTGCAGGCCCAGCAGGGCATCCGCCTCAGCGGCGGCGGGCAATCCCGAGCGGCCGAGGTCACCAAAGACATCACTCCGCCGGGTCTGCTGGCAGCGGAAGGCGATGCGTTCCCCAAGTGCAGCGCGGCTGACCCGGAGGAAGAGCACGACATGCGGCGGGACGGTTTCGGCGACGAGCTGGTTGAACGCCGCGAGAAACTCCGGTCGCCCCGCCGGGGGGAGGCAGCGTTCAGCGGCCAGCCGAACGGACTCCAGCCAATAGTCGGCGACCGTGCCGTGCGGGTCGCCCGGCCAGGCGGAACGCCTCAGTGGGGCGGCGTACTGCCGGAGCGTCTCCTGCCAGAAGGCCGTCGCCTCCGCCGCGGCACCGCACAGCCCGCCGGTGACCGGGAGTGGGGCTGGAGCGTGCAACTGCCTTGCCAGGGTGACATCGGCAACAGCGGTGGCAATCTCTGAGCAGCCGCTGCCCGGGATGCCGACCACGGCGACATGGAGATGCCGCTGCGAAATGTTTTCCAGCAGGTCACCAATGGTGCAGCCAGCCAAAGGATGCTTGAGTTCAGGGGCAATTTCAGCAGCCGGTTCGAGAACGAATCGGCGGGTCGTCATTCTGGGGTGGGGAAGCTGGAGCCGTTCGCTCTCGATCACCCGGTCACCGTGCAGCAGCAGATCGAGATCGATGCTCCGCGGTCCCCAACGCTGATCCCGGCGGCGATCGAGGGTGTTTTCAATCGCCGCCAGCATCTCGAGGAGATCCTCGGGCTCAAAGCCGGTTTCGACCAGGCAGGCTGCGTTGAGATAGGCGGGCTGCCCCGGCGGGCCACCGATGGGCCGGGTTTCAATGAATCGGCTGACATCCAGCAGATTGATGCCCGGCATGAAGCGGAGCATGTCGATCGCCTGGTCGAGTTGCTCCCGCGGGCAGCCGAGATTCGCGCCGCAGCCGATCAGCGAACGAACCGGTCTGTTCTGAGCGGTGGCAGCGGCAGCCATTCCATCTGCCGGTTCATCCTGCGGCCCATCCGCGAGCTGGTCACGTGAGGGCATGCACTGCGGCCAAGTCCCCCGTTCACGAGTCACCCCACCGTCACATTCCATCGCAGCGACATCCTGCCCTCGGTGACATTCCAGATCAGCACCGCGGTACATCTTACGGCGGCAGAAGACCGTTGAGGCAAGTCGGTGGGAAATTGCCCAGCATTTCGGTCGATCGCTGCCTCAGAGACGGGGGGGGGCATCCAAGCCACGACGGCTGCCTTCGACTGTCGATCCCTCAGTCGCCGCCCCCCATTTGTCTCAAAAGCGATTCACTCAAACGCGAGCGGCAGACGCGGCCTCCTTCGTCTGCAGGAAATTCATTGAGCTCTGCCCCAACCCGCAGCTGATGACGAAGCAAATGGACTTCATTTGCAATCGCACGCCAGGGAGCGGGGAGAACCTTTCCGAATCTGACCGGACATCGATCTGGTCGAAGTTGCACCGTTGACACAAGCAAGCCTTCAAACATTCGATGAGGGGTCATTCTGTGAAGCAGCTTCATCCTGTCAAGCTTGATCAAAACTGTTCGTGGTTTGCTGCTGCTGCGATTGGCGGACCATCCGATTGGTGGTGTTGGAACGCGTCGACGATTGCCGTTGCAGCCACTGAAAAATATCTGCTCGGCATTCCGAGTCGTTGGATCCGCTTTGCCCGTTGGCTATGAGTTGTCCGCGGGAAAAGCCAGCCCTGGCATCGGCCTGCGAATGTTGGTGAAAACCAGTCCACTTGGGCACCACCCCAGACGCCAAGGCTTTTTCAGGGCTGCCAATCGCCGCATCCTGCGGCAGCAGACGATGTCAACAGTCCGCTAGCAGCGATGGTGCAAGCATTGTCGGGTGGGCGGCTCGCTCACTCACCGGATGGCGACCGGTGCCGACAGACCACCGGTGTGAACAAGGCTTTTGACCGAACGTTGGGAGCCGATCGGCCAAGTCGATATACTCCATCGCATGTTTGCTAGCCCGTTGCCCCTAAAGGGGAGTGAGCCGCCCGGAGGCCCGTCGCCGTGATTTCAGTTCGTCCCAAAGTGACCGATCTGGTTTTTCAGCTGTACGGAAGGTCCCTGCACCCTGAGCTGTTCCAGCGGTTCGCTGTGCGGCGGCTCGAAAGAGGCCGGTTTTCCGCCGAGGTGGCAATCACCGGTAGCGGCCATGTCGTCTGCTGGCGGGCCGACGGCCTTACCCTCAGTGAGGTGGCTACCTCGTCCGATCAGCCGGTCCCGCTGAAGCGGCGGCTCCTTTCCCACGCAATCCAGGGCGAGCAGACCGACGCCCTCGAGTGCGCCAATGGCATCTGCTACGAGACCTGTTTTCAGCTCGAACGGGTTCGGCCCGATGTTTTCTGGACCTTCCAGCAAGAACTCAGTGCCGACGGGATCACCCAGGGGCTGTTTCATCGCTTTGCGGCCGGCGGCCGACTGGCGGTCGGTGCCGTCAGCTGGATCAACATCGAAACCCGATCCAGAAGCCTGCTGGTGCAGGCCTTTCACACTTTTCCAGACGATTTTGCAATCGTCAAAAGCCAGTCGATCTTTCAGATTCCCTGACAGGCTGCCCGGCTTCGCTCTTTTCTCATCGGATCCCTGACAGGCTACGCATGCCGCAATCTGACACCACTCCTGCTCAGGCCGAGCCCAGCCGGATTCTCATTGCCGATGACAACGAGCCCAACCGCGAACTGCTGGAGGTCTATCTGGCTGACCTCGACTGTCAGATTGCCACGGCCGTTGACGGGCAGGACACGCTGGATCAGGTGACCTCATTCAGGCCTGACGTGATTTTGCTCGACATCATGATGCCAAAGCTTTCCGGCTTCGAGGTCTGTCAGCAGCTCAAGGCAGACCCCGCCACCAGGAGTATCATGGTGCTGATGGTGACGGCACTCGGTGAGCTGGGGGACATCGAACGGGCTGTCGAGGCCGGCACCGATGACTTCCTCTCCAAGCCCGTCAACAAAGTCGAGCTGGTCAAGCGGGTCGAAAACATGCTCAGGCTGCGGCATGTCAGTGACGAGCTGGAACGGCTCCGCAGCTACATCAGCACAATGGACGACGATCTGCCGCCCCGGCAGGGCTGAGGCGAAACACTCGCGTTGTTGGACTGCCGTCCACCGCTCCCAGACACGGCCCGATCGCCCCCGCCACGATTCACGGCTGTTCAGGAGCGGGTCAGTCCCACCTGCTCGAGCACCCGGATAGCTGCCGGTGACTTGTTGAGCACATAGAGGTGCATGCCGGGCACACCGCCGGCGATCAGCTCCTCGGCCTGCCGGGAGGCATAGTCGACGCCCGCTTCGAACTGGGCGTCGGTGTCGTCGCCGGCAGCTTCGAAGGCCCGGGTGAAAGCTGCGGGCAGCCGGGCCTTGCAGAGGCTGGCGATTCGTTGGATCTGTGGATAGTTGGTGACCGGCATCAGGCCGGGGACGATCGGCTGGTCGATGCCAATCGCCGTGCAGCGATCGCGGAAGCGGAAGAAGTCGGCGTTGTCGTAGAACAGCTGCGTGACGACCACGTCACCGCCGGCGTTACACTTTTCTTTGAGGAACGCCAGGTCGGCCTCGGGGCTGACGGCCTCTTGGTGGGTCTCGGGATAGCCGGCGACGAGAATGTCAAAGGTGGGGAATTCCTCGTGAATCAGGGCGACCAGTTCTGAGGCATACCGCAAGCCGTCCGTGACCGGAGTGAAAGCGGTTTCTCCCTTGGGTGGATCGCCCCGGAGGGCGACGATGGCCGCCACGCCGTGGCTTTCCGCTTCCCGGAGATAGGCCCGCAGTTGGTCGACCGTGCTCCCGACGCAGGTGAGGTGGCTGGCCACGGCGACCGTCGGATGGCGGCCACGGACTCCGTCGAGGATCTCGAGCGTCTTACTCTGGGTCGAGCCACCGGCCCCGTAGGTACAGGTGATCAGGCTGGGCTCGAAGCCCATCAACTCGTCCACCGTCCGCCAGAGCATCGCTGCGGATTCGGCGGTCTTCGGGGGGAAGAGTTCGAAGGAAAGGGTGAACGAACCGTCGTCATAGCTGGCGTTGGCTGACACAGGAATTCCTTTCGGAGGCTGGCGGGAATTCGGCCGAAGGCGGCTGCCGGTAGCACCGCCCTCGAGGGAACCGTCAAGTTTCCTCCACCCTAACAGACCCCGCCGATTGTCGCAGCCGCAGGAAGCCGTGGCGTGGGTGGAGTGTTGGAAAAGTCTGCCGCCGGAAGATACGGTGTCGCGCGACGCCGAAAAGCCTCGGCGTTTTTGGGTCTCCGCCGAATGGACCGTTTTTCATCCGTGCCGGTGGGCAGACGCCAGGGACGGCTTTTTTACCGGCAGCTGGCCAGCGAGGGCGGCCAGCAAGGCCCGGTCGGCCTCGTGAAAGGCGATGCCGCGGCGGGCCATCATCCGGCTCAGGGCTGTCGCCGCCTGGTCGACGGTGGCCGGGCTCCCCGCCGGCAGGCCGGCAATGATCGTTGCAAACGGGGCGACGGGGCCGGTGACCCGGCCCTCGAGCGTGGCGGCCGGGCCGATCAGGCCGCCACAGGGCAGCGTGGTCTGGATGCCCGTTTTGGAGAAGTCGCCCACGAGGCAGCCGAAGAACTGCCGGCCGCTGTCAGCTGCGCTACCGTCGGTATTCCGCAGCCGAACCGTGCCGTAGCTGTACTTGAGATTGCCGGTGATGGTGCCGGCCCCCAGATTGACCCAGCTGCCAAGGTGGCTGTGGCCGAGGAAGCCGGCGTGGGCTTTGTTGGAGAATGGCTCGATCACACTGCTGGTGATCTCGCCGCCGAGCCGGCAGTCGTGGCCGATGACGGTGCCGGGGCCAAGCCAGCTGCGGGGATGGACCTTGGTGCGGCGGCCGATCCGCAGCGGGCCATCGAGGCAGCAGAAGGGGCCGACCTCGGCAGCGGCGTCGACCAGCACGGGGCCGCTGCGGACGGCGACAAGGTCATCCACAATCGGAGCAAGTTCGGCGGCGTCAACCTGTTCGAGATAGAGCCCGGGACGCTGCTCGACGTAGCGGCCGGAATCGAGGGCGACGGCCAGCATTGCCTCAAGACTTTCCTCGTGGGCGTTCAAGAGATCGGTGGGCGTGTCGAGCAGTGCGAGTGAGGCATCGAGCCGGGGCAGCCCGGCCGCGGTGGCGATCGCAGCCAGTGGCAGACTGCCGGCGGCAAGCTGGTCAAGCAACTGGGCGTCGTCATTGGCGGCAGCTGCGTCACGATGCAGGATTGCCGCAGCGACGGTTTGACCGGCCGGGATCACGCCTCGGTGGCCCGCCTCGACCAGCGATCGCAGGGCGACGAGCTGGGGTCGGCTGGGGATGAGCCGGGCATTGACGACCAAAACGGTTTCTCCATGCCGAGAATGGATCACGGGCTGAGCCGGCGGCTCCCGCGATCCGCCCCAGTGCGGCGTCCGTTTCGCATTGAGACCTGTCAGGTAGTCCCGCAGGTGCGGTCTCAGCACCCGGTGCACCCGGCCGAAGTGGCTGAGCAGCTCGACGAGGCTGCCACCGCCGATGGTGAGATCGCAGGCGGGCCGGGCAAGGGTCAGGGGGCCGAGTGCGGTGACGGCCTCATCTTCGCAGGCGTAGACGTCCATGGCCGGGAACCGTAGCAGACGCCACCCCGCTGCGGCGAGGCCGCTGCTGGCAAAATGGGCCGCGGGAGCGTACGCTCGCGGTTCTCAGCCGGAGTGGCGGAATGGCAGACGCGACGGACTCAAAATCCGTTGCCCGCAAGGGCGTGTGGGTTCAAGTCCCACCTCCGGCATTGCAGCGACCGCTGGCAAACGATCGCTCTGCCCGAGCGGGACGATCAGTTGTTGACTGGCGGCTACCGCTTGCGGACTTCGAGCACGTACCGCATCAGGTCGTTGAATTCCTGCCGGTCCTTAAGTTGCCGCACCAGGTGCTCCGGCATCAACGACACTGGCGACTCGAAGATCTCCTCGACATCGGCCTTGCGGAAGGCCATTGGGGTCGACTGGGCCAGATTCCGTAGCACGATCTCGTCATCGGTCTCGGAAACCCTCAGCCCGGTCTGCTGCCGGCCGTCAGCCGTGATCACCGTCACCTGGGCGTAAGCCTTGTCAATCAGCTTTGAAGGGTAGAGCAACGACTCGACAAGCTGCTCGGGGGTGAGCACCGTCGTAAGCTCTTCCAACTTCGGCCCCAGCTGGATCCCCCCCGCTGGAGGCTTGTGGCAGGTTGCACAGGCAGCAGCCGACTTCAGGAAGATGTTTTTGCCGTGAGTGGCGTTGCCCTTTGCCAGGGCAACCTTCGCCAGCTCCGCAGGGGCAGTGGCAAGGAGCTCCTGCTCAAGCCCGGTGTTCGAGAAAACTTCGTCACTGGTGGCGGCCGAGGCGGCCACCAGTTCAGGTTCCAGCGGATGCTCAGCGAGCAGATCAGCCGGGTTCCAGAAGGTTGTCTGTGAGATCGTTTCGGCCCGCACCCGGTTGACCGTCTCTGGTGCAATCACCGAAGCCTGGTTGCCCCAGCTGTTCCGCACAAAGGTGAGCACCGCCGCCAATTCCTCGTCGTTGAGCAGGTTGCGGAAGGCGGTCATCGGCGGCACGCCCCGGGCCGGT
This sequence comes from uncultured Pirellulales bacterium, assembly GCA_965662195.1. Taxonomy (GTDB): domain Bacteria; phylum Planctomycetota; class Planctomycetia; order Pirellulales; family UBA1268; genus UBA1268. Next base: position 14,817 of record CBFIHA010000027.1, on the reverse strand, counting down.
TCATAGGTCTTGCCATGGACCGTGATCGGCCCCCACATGCCGTGCAGGGCCATCTTGATCAGCCGGTCCTCACTGCCGCCGACCCAGGGACTGTTGACCAGCGACGGATAGATCAGGCCGTTCCCCTTGCCATGCGTCAGGTGACAGGTGCCGCAGTGGGCTTCCCGCTGATAGACCTTCGCCCCGATTTCATAGGCCTGCTGGTCGGCCTTCGCCAGATGCTTGGGTGGATCAAATTTCACAAACTCGATCGCGGCTGGTGCGGCAAAGCCGCTCGATCCCGTGGCATCGACCGTGTGCCAGAAGTGGTCAACCGTGCTGGCTGCCAGCGCAGCATGCTTGACGGTTGAAGCCAGCAGCTTCTGCAGCAGTTCCTCGTTCTTGACGTTGTGCTGCTGGTGCAGCCAGAGCGCTTCGAGCAGATGATGGGCCCCGGCCTCGTCGTTGGGGTCGAAGCCGGCCATCCACTGCCGCGTTGCGGCAATCACGGCGTCAGAGTTCCGGCCGCTGAGTTCAACCCGGGTCCGATGACGAACCCCGTTGACCGGATGCTTGAGGTTCTCCAGCAGAGCCGGGATCGGCTCTCCGGCGATCTTCACCGGCTGCTGGAGGGGCCGGTCCTTCACCGTCAGCCGGAGAACCCGGCCATGCACATGGTCGCGATTGGGGTCGCGGATGTTGTGCTGCATGTGGCCAATGATCACGTTTTGCCAGTCACTGACATAAAGTGCTCCGTCCTCGCCGACAATCGCATCGGTCGGGCGGAAGTTGCGATCCTCGCTGTTGAGCAGCTCAATCCCCGGTGTGCCCCAGACTTCGCCGAAGCGACGCTTCTTCTGTGCAACCTCGCCCTTGTCGCTGATTGTCACATCGACGGCGGCAACAACCTTGTCGCCATTGAAGAATTCGATACGGCCGTTGTTGAAGCGGTTTTCGAATCCCTTGCGGTTCCAGACCCTGACTTCGGCAATCTGCACCGGGGCCGAAAAATCACCCCGCATCCAGGGGTTCTCTTCGTTGCCGGTATGGGCAAAGTTTTGCTTGTTGCCATCGACGAGCAACTGGACCGGGAACTGGCCGTTGTTGTATTCGCTCGACTGTTTGAGCATGGCCGTCTTCGCAATGTTCTTGCCACCACTGATGACCTCAATCTCTGCAATGTTCATCTGCTGGCGCCCCTTCACGCTGAGCCTGAAGCCGGTCACCGGGGTGGTGGTCAGTTCCCGAGGCTTGGCAGTGATCAGCCCACCGTCCGGCGTGATTTCAATGCCCTGCTCGGCTGTCGTGGCAGGAAGTTCTGCCTCGTCGATCTCCCCCTCCCGGTCGAGGTCGTACTGCTTGACGCCGAGGAAGCCGATCGTGTTGCAGATCAGGAAGTCCTGCTGCAGCTCCTCGGGAAAGTGCTCCGATGAGAGAACCTCGTCGGCAGCCACGGGCCGGAACTCCTTGGTGAGCAGTTCGTGCATCTTGAAGCCCTTGCCCTCCGGCCGCACCTGGTAGGACCGGCCGCCGGTGCCGTCGTTGGCATAGCAGTAGCCCCAGTAGTCAAAGCTGGTGCCATGGGGGTTGGGTGAGTTGGCGGCGTGCGGTGAGATCGCGAAGGTCAGCGGGTCGAACCGGTACATGCCCGACTGGCCGATATTCAGATTCTGCTTCCAGGGGGTTTCGTGGTTGTGAACCAGAAAAATACCACTCTGCCAGTAGATGCCACCGTCGGGGCCGTAGATCAGGTTATTGGCGGCATGATGCGTGTCAGAGGTGCCCAGCCCCTGGAGGAGGATCGTGCGGACGTCGGCCACGTCGTCGCCGTCGGTGTCTTTGAGAAACAGCAGGTCGGGCCCGGAGGTGACGACCACGCCACCCCCCCAGAACTCGAAACCCAGCGGGTTGTGGACGTGGGCAAAAATCTTTCGCCGGTCGGCCACGCCGTCACGGTCGTCGTCCTCGAGAATCACGAGGGCGTCGTTCATTTCCTTCAGCGGCTCCCATTTGGGATAGGTGTTCCAGCAGGCGGCCCAGAGCCGGCCCTTGGCATCAACCTGCAGCTGCACGGGATTGGCGAAATCCTCGAACATCTCCTCCGAGGCGAAGACGTTGAGTTGATAGCCCTCCGGCACCTTGATCCTGGCGGCACTCTCCGTCGGGCTCAGGTACTCAACACTGCCTTCCTTCGTTGCGCTCGAACTCTTACTGCCGCCACCGACGTTTGAAATGACCTTGACCGGTGGCGGCACATTGCTGTCGTCGGGAACGCTGCTGCGACCCGCGGCGGCCGCCCAGATGACCGGATCACGGTTGGCGGTCATCACGTCAAGCATCACCAGTTCGTGCTTGAGCACCTCGGCGTTGCTCTGACCATCGACGAACGTCAATGTCGAGCGTCCTCCCCAGATGTCATTGCCATCGGTCGCCCGATAGCGGTTGTGCCAGTGCCAGTTTTTGTCTTCCACAGCTGCATAGAGGCCGGCCAGACCGGCCCGGGCCGGAGCCGGTTTCCCCAGCAGGGCCTCCGAGACGATGCCAGCCAGCTCCCAGTAGCCGTCGGCGTTCAAGTGGATGCCGTTGAGGGTGAGCGGCTCACTGCTCGAGGCAAACCGCTGGAAGGTCGGGCCGTAAAGATCGACGAAGGTCGCACCGGCCTCGGCAGCGGCCCGCCGGGTGGCCTCGGTATAGGCGGCCAGGTTGGCGTTGAGTTGCGTGCCCTCAGGCAGGTTGCGATTGCCGGTGGCCTCATAGGCGATGGGGCTGAAAAGAACGAACCGGGCATCGACGCCGGCCTGCTTGCGGAGGCTGCGGTACTGTTCGACCAGCTTCACCAGCTCGCTACAGTAGCTGTCAGCTCCCTCCGGTCCGGCAAACGACTCGTTGTAGCCGTACATGATGAAAATCACGTCGGGGGCGACATGCTGGAGATACTCTTCGTCGTTGGTGAAACCCTTGTTTCGGGGCCGCTTGTTCACCATGTCGCCGGCAAAGCTCATATTCCGGAAGCGGATATCCTGCCCCTTGAGATGGTGCTGCAGCACCGTCTCGACCCAGGGACTGTGCTGCATCCGATCGGGCAGGCCGTTGCCGTAGATCGCGACGGTGTCGCCCTGCTCAAAGCCGAACGGCTCGGCCGCAGTTGTCGTCCCTGCAAGCAAACTGGCAGCAAGGATGGCAGAGGCGACCAGGGTCAGGCGAACAGGGAGCACCGAGCCAGGCGTCGTGCGGGTGGATGGCATTGCTGGTTTCCATGGGCGTCGAGAAAATCCCGCGGTGGTCGCAGGATCAGGACCGTCAGTGCAATGGTAGCATCCAGGGAGTGCTTACACCGGTTGCCGTGGGTGTGGCTATGACGAGTGCTCCGAGGCCAAAAATGGCAGCGACCGAGGGCTTGCTGGCCGTTTTCTCGCACGCCACTGGTGGCTTCCGCGCGTCTTACCGGTTGTCGTACCAGGGCCACCTCGAACGGGAGACAACCTGTCCGCTACCAACGGGCTTCGATGCCGAGATTGGCACCGTGCAGAAACAGCCCCCCGCCGCCGTCAAGCGTGGTGCCACTGGTGGGCGTATCGGTGAAGTCCCACTGGTCGGGTGCGAGGGCAGCGCCGGAAAGCCAAATCAGGTTGTAGCCAGCCCGCAGCCACCAGGTGTCGCTGAGCCGGCGGACGACGGAGAGATTCAGGTCGCCAATGAAGCCGACCCCGCCCCGGCTGAGATTGCGGCCCTCGCGATAGATCACGCCGGGTGCCAGTGAAGAGGTGACCGGGTCGGCCGATGAATTCAGAATTGTGCCGGCCAGCATCGCCTTGGCCCAGCCTTCGACGGCCCAGTTCTCCCACTGGCGGCGACTGCGGACGCCCAACTGTGGCCCGATGAACTGCGAACTGGTCCGGACCGAATAGGCGGTGAAGGGATCACCTTCACAGCAGCGGACGTTGAGATCGGCCTGTTCGTCGAGGCCGGCCCAGCGGATACCGAAGAGCCAGTTGGTGCAGACGCATGACGGTCCGCCGCCGAGCCGTGACCAGAGAATGGTCTCTTCCGGGCATTCGGTTTCGCAGCAGGAGGTGAACAGGTTGAATTCGGCCATGTTGAGGCTGGAAGCATAGGTCGGCCGGATCTCATCGGCGGTCGACCAGCCGGCCACGGTTTGCCCCAGCACACCCGGTACCGAGAGGTTGTCAGGGTCGGTTCTGTCAGCCGAGCCGAACATGCCGTAAACGCCGAGGTAGCCCACCTCCCAGCCGATGTTGTCCGGGCCCAGTTCACCATAGAACAGCCGCACCCCCGGTGCGGTCGCCGCCTGCAGCGACTGGGTGGTGAACAGGGGCTGCAACTGGCCGCCGACATCCTGTTCGGCAATCACGGCCCCGCTGGTGGCGTTGTCCCGCTGCAGAAACAGCACATCGAAGATGGCGTAGCGTTGCCAATCAGGGCAGCAGTCGCAGTCAGCTTTGGTGAGAAAATGAGCGTCCTGCGGTATCTCGTCGGCTATCGCCGCCGCAGCACCGAGCAAGGCTGTGCCGAGCACAACCGTCCGCCACGCCCTTTTCAGTCGCCGCCCGATCAACAACGTTACCCCCACTGCGAACAGCTTTTGTCGGCACGCCCACGCAACCCGACAAACCAGCATTTTTGCGGATATCGGCAGCCTCTCCGCCAAGCAATCAGCGAATATTCACTGACCGGCGCAACCCGCCCCAGATTTCCTAAAACAGCCAGCAACCCGAACGATTCCGTGCCTTGGCGAAAATACGGGGGTATTCTTGAGAGGCTCGGGTTTACGGCTTGCAAAAGCTCTGTGGGCAGGCTCTGGTCAGTCGACGCAGAAGGCATATCACCGAGCGAATGGTGAGAAGTGTGACCGGTGTTGCGGAGTCGGAACATGGCGGGGCGATTGGGTGATGGGTTTTCCAGGCTGCGGTGGCCGAGCCGCCGAATCATGCGTGCACCGGAGCGACGCTGTCGCCGCCGGCTGGACACCGAGCAGCTTGAGCGGCGGTATGCGCTCGACGCCGTGCCTCTGGCCACGGTAGTGGGGCCAGTCGACGCGAACCAGCAAACCTACACGCCGTTGATCGGTGAAGAGATTTCGCTGGTTGTCACCTTCGACAACACGGCGACCGATCCGGCCGACATTGGCTATTCGCCCTTTGTCGATATCGTGATGCCGAAGATGGGCGATGCCCCACCCGCTCCGGAAAACGGCATCGAGTTCAAGCCGGGGAGCGCCAGCTACGACGGCCTGTCCCTCCAGACAACCGTGCTGACATTCGATGCGGCCGGCCAGGCCGTCCATCCATTTGCCAAGACTGCCAGCGGCCAGCCGCTGGTCGTCACCGGCATCCCTGGCGATCAACTGGTGGTCGTGCAGCTGCCCTTTGGCAGCTACGGCCCGGATCAGCCGGCAATCGACATCGACTTTACCGGGCTGGTCAGTGCCGACGCCCAGCCGAACCACTCCTATGCCATCACGGCCACTGGAGGCTTCCGCTATCAGACCGATCCGGCGGGCAATCCGACGATCGATGTGGCCAGCTTTGGTGTCCCGACCACCGATCCGATTGAGCCGCAGCTGTTTCGAATCACGAAGACCTCGGACACCCCTGAGCATGAGACCGCCACCGGCCCGAACTTCAGCCACACGTATACGGTGAGCATGGCGGTGGCCAACGGCCAGACCGTGACCGATTTGCTGCTGGAGGACACGCTGCCCGACGAGGTGCAGTTCGTCTCACTGACAAACGTGAGCGGGAACGGCTCGACAACGATTACCGATGTCTCCACCCCCACGGCAGCAACGCCCGGCGGCACCCTGTCCCGGCAGTTCGATCAGGTGACCGGCACGGGCAGCGATACCGACGTGCGGCTGTCGTTCAGCTATTACGTGGCCCAGAAGGATGCCAGTGGGGCCGACACGATTCCGCTGGGCGCGGGGGGCACCACGGTGATCACCAATACCGCCGCCGCCTCAGGAAAATGGACCAGCAGCAACCCGAACTTCCCCACCGAGCAGACGATCACGAGCGACCCGGCCGATCCCAATGCCCAGTACGCCATCACCGCCCGAACGGTGGCTCTGCAGAAGTCCTTCACCAACCTGACGAACCCGGGCTCGCCCCGGGCCGGCGACACCGTTGAGTATCGGCTGAACTTCCAGGTCAGTGACTTTTTCGCCCTGGGCGACTTGATAGTCAGCGATGTGTTGTCTGACGGCCAGGCGTATGACCCGACCTTCACGCCGACGATCTCCTATGCCCAGCAGGCCGATTCGATTTTGGGCGGTTTTGACCCCGCCAACGTTGCCACGACGTTTGAGGCCAACGGCAAGCAGACGATCGACTTCGACGTAGCAGCCCAGCTGGCAGCACTCGGGCTTTCCAGCGGCACCGATCTGCTCGGCGCTGCCATTCCCGCCGGCGGCACCGGTGGGGCCGAACCGAGTCCGTCCCCGACCGGTCCAGGCACCACCGGCACGATCGTCTTCCGGGCCAAGGTGCTGAACAATTACCGGGTCACCCCCACCCCTGGCGCTGCCGTCGTGCAAGGTGACCGGATGACCGACACCGCCACCCTCACCAGCGCGGTGCTCGCCTATGCCGATCTGACGCCGACTGGCCAGACGGTCGGTGACGGCTCGTCGCGGTCCTTCACGCTCGTCAGCGGCGGGGCGACCAAAACCCTCTACGCGATCAACGGGGCGACGCCGACGGCCGGCCAGCGGGTGACGGCAGGTGACAAGGTGACCTTCCGGCTGACCTACTCCCTGCCGTTTTCGCGAATCAAGGACTACACACTCACCGACTACCTGCCGCTGCCGGTCTTCCCGGCGCAAGACCTGACCTTCGCCGGTGGCGGTCCTGCTGCCACGCCACCGGGGGCCGGCCAGTGGAGCTTTGGCCCCACTGACACCTTTTCCCAGGCTCCGATCAATGGGCCGAACCCGGGGACGGCGACGGCAAACGCTGCGGCCAACAGCGTCACCTGGACCTTCGGCAGCTTTGCCGATCCGGCTGACCGGTCAGCCGTTAGCGACATCCTGTTCACGGTGACCGCCTCGAACAAACCCTTCGGCGACGGCCTGCTACTCACCAATCAGGCCCAGCAGAGCGAGCGGAACGAAACCGACGACCTGCTCACCTCCAACACGGCGATCACACAGGTCACGATGTCGGAGCCGGCGCTGGGGATCACCAAGGGCGTCGTCTCGACATCCAACGCGTCGGGCGTGTTTACGCCCACGCCGGTGGCGCCTGCCGGGGTCAGCTTTTCGGCTCCCGGCCAGGCGGGCGCATCCTTCACCGGCACCATCAACTCCAATGGTCTGGCCAGCACGCCGATTGACGCCACGCTGGAAAACGTTGTCGGCAACGATCTCGTCAAGTTTTCGATCATCGTCGAAAACACCGGCAGCGGGGCCAACGGTGCGTTTGATGTGGCGATCAAGGACGCCTTTGATGCCAGCAAGTTTCAGATTCCGACGGGCAGCCCGGGGCTGAATCTGCAGGTGACCGACGGCACCGGAACAACGCTGGCCTATACCGGCAGCCCAGCTGATCTCTTCGGCACCGGCATCGAGTTGGTCGACGGTGCAACCAGTGGTAGCCTCGCCGCCGACAATCCCACCAACGGCAAGAACGTCGTCGTCATCACCTACGACCTGCAGCTGAAGCCTGACGTCGTGCCGCTGGATGTCATTCCTAACACCGCCACGCTGACGAACTATGCTTCCACCGAGGGCGGCCCCAACTACCTGTCGCCGGCTGGTATTTCCGACGATACGACCGTCACCATCCAGTCACCAGCTGCCAGCAAGAACCTTGTCGGCACGTCGATTGTCGACACCTGGAACTCAAACACCCAGGCAGTGATCGGCGAACTGGTCACCTATGAACTGACGGTCAAGGTGCCGCAGGGCACGACGCCGGACGCCGTGCTCACTGATAACTTTACCGAGGCCCTTCAGTTCGTCCGTATCGTCGGGACACCGACGGTCGATCCCGGGGTGACGGTCGCGAATCTTGGGAATCTCGCCAACCCCACCCTGAGCCAGAATAGCTTTGGCCAAAATATCGCCGCCTGGAACCTCGGCGACATCGTCAACACCAACACCGACGACCAGTTGTACGGCATCACCTTCCAAATCGAGGCGGTGGTGCTCAATGATAGTCTCGTGCCGCTGCCGATTTCCGGCCCTGTGAATAGGGCCGAGCTGGCCTGGACAGGCCACACGCTGCCGGAAGTCTCTGCGCAAATGGTCCAGGTGATTGAGCCGGAGGTCACCCTCAACAAGACTGTGAGCCCGACGACGGCTCAGGCGGGCGACACGGCGACGTTTACGATCGTCGTCTCCGGCGGCGGGACGACGGCCCACAATCTCAGCCTCGAAGACTTTCTGCCGACTGGCGTCACTTATGTTGCCGGCGGTCTGGCCCATACCGCCGGTGTCGCTCCGACGACGCTGGCCACATCGGGTGGCGGTGCCGCGTTCACCGCCACCTGGTCACAGTTGACTCCGAACCAGACCAGCACACTCACGTTTCAGGCCACCGTCGACGCCAACGTGACCAGCGGCCAGGCCATCACCAACACCGCCAAGGTGCAGTGGACGAGCCTCCCGGGCAATCCCGGGCAGATCACGCCCAACAGCACGAACGCCTACGAGCGAACAGGGTCCGGCTCGACGACCCAGGGTGAACTGAACAACTACACGACCAGCGACTCGGCCACCGTGACAGTGGCCAAGCCGACTGTTGCCAAGACGCTGGTTTCAACCTCGATCGTGAGTGCTGCCAACTCCAACACGCAGGCGGTGATCGGGGAACTGGCAACCTACAAGATCGTGGTGACGATTCCCCAGGGACGGACGCCGGCAGCCGAACTGATTGACCGGATGAATCCCGGACTGGCTTACGTGAGCCAGAGCGTGCCGGTGAACAGCAACCCGGCAGCCCTCTCCGTGGCAGGGCTGACCAATCCGCCAAATCTCACCAGCAACGGCACGGTTGTCACCTGGGATCTTGGCGACATCGTCAACACCGACACCGACAGCTCGACCGACGAGACCATCACCTTTTTCGTTGAGACCGTTGTGCTCAACGTGAACAACAACATTTCGGGAACACGGCCGAACAACCGGGCCCGGCTTTACTGGGAGAACGGCTCCAATTGGTCGAACAACGCCCAGAACCGCCAGGTCGCGGTGATCGAGCCGAAGCTGGCGGCCACCAAGACAGTGTCAGTGGGTGGCTTCGGGGGGAACCCTGGCGACCCGGTCACCTATACGATTGTCATCGAGCAGGCGGCGGCCAGCGACACCGATGCCTTTGACGCCTCGCTCACCGACACCCTGCCGCCGGAGATTGCCTCGCCGGCCCTCACCTCGGTCGTCGATACGGCCGGCGTCGTCACGGCCGCCAATTTCCAGCTGACCGGCAGCACGATTGTCACGTCAACTCCCTTCGACTTCGAAAAGAACCCAGCTGGCCGCACGATCACGCTGACGGTGACCGGCACGCTTCAGGGGCCGTTCGCCCCCAATCAGCAGATCACCAACACCAACGAGGTCCGCTGGACAAGCCTCAACGGTACCCCCGGCCAGATCACGCCGAACAACCCAAATGCCTGGGAGCGGACCGGATCAGGCTCAACCAGCCAGGGGCAGCTCAATAACTACGTCACCACCGACACCGCCACGATCACAGTCAACACGGCCGATCTCGAGGTGATAAAGACGGTCGATAACCCCACACCCAACGTCGGCGACACCATCAGCTTCACCGTGACCGTCACCAACAACGGCCCTGATGCCGCCACCGGGGTCGAATTGACCGACACCTTCCCGACCGCCGGTTTGCAGCTTGATGCGGCCGGCGTGACCACCTCGCAGGGATTGTTCGACCCCGGCACCGGCATCTGGGATGTCGGCACGCTGGCGAATGGCGCTTCCGCCACGCTGACGCTGCCGGCCGAGGTGCTGGCCCCGGCGGTCAACACGATTCCCCAGCAGCGGGTCAACTCGGCCGCGGTGACGAACGCCGTCGAGCCCGACCCCGATCCGAGTAACAATCGTGATGACGCCACGGTGACCCCAAAGTACGCCGACCTCGGCGTGAAGAAGACGACGAGCGACCCAACGCCCAACGTTGGCGACACGGTGACCTATACGGTAAGCCTCTTCAACCTCGGCACGTCCGAGGCGACGGGTGTGAAACTCACCGACGCCTTCCCGGCGAATGTCACATACGTGACCCATTCGACGGCGGCGGGAACATTCGACTCAGCCACCGGCATCTGGGACGTGGGCACGGTGCCACTCACAGCCACCGTGTCAAACCCGCTCACGCTGACGATCGACGTGACGGCCGATACAGCCACCACCGGCTTCAACATCGTCACCATCACCAATAGCGATGTCTGGGATCCCAACAATCGGAACAACTCAGCCAAGACCCCGACGACAGGTCTTGAAGCCGATCTGATCATGAGCAAGACGGTGAACGACGTGTCACCCAACGTCGGCGATACCCTCACCTACACGCTCACCGTCGACAACGCCGGCCCGAGTCTCGCCGACAATGTTGTCGTGACCGACTCGATTCCGGCCGGGATCACGTTTGTGTCGGCCAGTAATGGCGGCGCATACAATCCGTCCACGCGGGAGGTTGCCTGGTCGCTTGGCAACAATTTTCCCCTCGGGCAGACCCAGTTGACCGTGCAGGCGACGGTGGACACGCCTGCCTCCGGCACTATCACGCCGATCACCAACACCGCCACGGTCACATCGACGACCACCGACCCCAACCCCAACAACAACACCGACGACAAGGAGATCGTGCCGCTGCAGGCCGACCTCGCCGTCTTCAAGGTGGTCAACGACCCGACGCCCAATGTCGGTGATACCATCCTCTTCGGGATCGGGGCGGCCAACTTTGGCCCCGACGAGGCGACTAGTGTTGTCGTCAACGACCTGCTGCCAGCCGGGGTGAGCTATGTCAGCCACCAGATTCAGGATGCCCCGGCCGGCTCAAGCTACGTCCCGGGCACCGGTGTCTGGACGATCGGCACGCTCAACACGGCCGACTTTCCTGTGCTGCTGATTGAGGCCACGGTCGATGCTCCGGCCACGCCCGGCATTCCCCCGACCGTGACCAACACCGCGACAATCACGGGCCGAGAGTATGACCCTGACCCATCGAACAACACTGACTCAGTCAGCGAGACCCCGCAGTACGCCGATCTGGAGGTGACCAAGCAGGTGAGTGATGCCGCACCCAACGTCGGCGACACGATCACCTACACCATCACGGTGACCAACAATGGGGCCGATCCGGCGACAAATGTCACCCTGCTCGACACCCTGCCGACGCTCACTGGCCTGCAGATCGTCGGCACCCCCCAGGCCAACTTCGGCAGCTACGATCAGGCAACTGGGGTTTGGACCATCGGGTCGGTCAATGTCGGTGTGGCGGCAACGCTTGTGATTCAGGCCGAGGTACTCGCCCCAGCCAGCGGCATTCCCCCAGCCCAGACCAACACCGCCAGCATCCAGACGGCCGATCAGTACGACCCCGACCCGACCAACAACGCGGCGACCGCGAATGAGACGCCGCAGTATGCCGATTTGAAGGTCACCAAGACCGTCAGCAATCCGGCGCCCAACGTTGGTGCCGATGTCGTCTTCACCATTCTGGTGGAGAACCTCGGGGCTGATGCTGCGACGAATGTCTCGGTCGATGACCTGCTGCCGGCAGGCCTCAGTTTTGTCTCGGCTTCGTCTCAGACCTATAACCCCGGCACCGGTGTCTGGTCCGTCGGCACGGTTGACGTCGGCGCGGCCAACATCGAGGTGCTGACCATCACCGCCACCGTGGCGGCCTCAGGCAGTTACACCAACACCGCGGCGGTCAGCACGACCGCCCCACCCGATCAGTACGACCCCGACCTGACCAATAACAGCGGCTCAGCCACGGTCACGACCCGGGAGGCCGATCTCCTGGTCACCAAGACAGTCGACAACGCCACGCCCAACGTCGGCGACCTGATCACGTTCACTGTCACGGTGGCCAACAACGGTCCCGACACCGCCAACAATGTGGAGATCACCGACAGTTTCCCGACCGCAGGCCTGCAGCTGGTCTCGGGCAGCCCCAGCCAGGGGACATTCGATGCCGGCACCGGTATCTGGACGGTTGGCACGATCGACGTCGGTGCCGCCAGCGAGCAGACGCTGACGATCGAGGCCCGCGTCCTCGCCCCGGCGGTCGACACGATTCCACCGACGCAGACCAACGTCGCCCAGGTGACCAAAGTCGATGAACACGACCCCAACCCGCTCAACAACCGCGGGCAGGTCAGTGAAACCCCACAGTATGCCGACCTGGCCGTCACGAAGGTCACCAGCAATGTCCAGCCGAACGTCGGGGATATCTTCACCTACACGGTGACCCTGCAGAACCTGGGCACGGCCACAGCGACCAACGTCGAGGTGACCGAGGTGTTCCCCAACAACATCTCGGTCCTCCAGGTGACGCCGATGGGTAACACCCGGTTCAGCCAGACAGCCACTGGCGGCATCTGGTCGATCCCGACAATTGCTCCGGGCACTGCCAAGGTGCTGATGATCATCGCTGAGGCAACCTCGGCCAGCGTCGCCTACAACACGGTCACGATCACCCACAGCGATGTCTGGGACCCCACCACCAGCAACAACTCCAGCCGCACCCCGACCGACCCGCAGCAGGCTGATGTGGTCCTCACCAAGACGGTCGATACCGACCGGCCCGAGGTCAACGACGAGGTCTCCTTCACGCTGACGCTGGAAAACCTCGGCCCCACGGCTGCTCAGAATGTGGCGGTCGACGACCTGCTGCCGGCGGGCCTGGCCTTCGTTTCGGCCAATCCCGCCGGGGGGTACGACGACTCAACCGGCATCTGGACGGTCGGCACGCTGGCTGCGCGGGCCACCGAAATCCTCACGATCACTGCGCGGGTGCTGGAGCCGGTGGGAGGGGCGGGCCCGGTCCTGGCCTCGACCAACACCGGCACTGCCAGCTCTACGACTGTCGATCCCAATCCCGGCAACAACACCGACCGGGCGACGGTCACGCCCCTGCAGGCTGACCTGGCGGTGGCCAAGACCGCCAGCAACAGCCGGCCGCAGATCGGCAGCACCTTCAGCTATACCATCGAGGTGTCAAACCTCGGGCCCGACACTGCTACCAATGCCAGCGTGACCGATCAGCTGCCTGCCGGCGTCACCTATGTCTCGCATACGGCGACGACCGGCAGCTATGACGACGGCACCGGTATCTGGTCGATCGGCCCGGTCACCACCGCCGACCGGCCGGTGCTGACAATCACGGCACTGGTCACCACCGGCAACAGCGGCGGCCCGGTGACCAACACGGCGACGGTCAGTTCGGGCACCTGGGATCCTGATGAAACCAACAATACTTCGACCGTGACGGTGGTCGTGCCTCCGCGAGGCGTGATTGTCGGCACCGACGTCGGCTGCGTGACCGGCCCGTTTGTGCGGGTGATCGACCCCGATACCGGGGCCAACCGGATCACGCCCTTCTTCGCTTACGAGCCGGAGTTCCGCGGTGGGGTCCGGGTCTACGGGGCCGATGTGACCGGTGACGGCATCCCCGAAATCCTCACGGCGCCCGGACCGGGCCGGCCGGGCGAGGTGAAGGTGTTCAGCGAAAATGGTAGTCCGCTGCCCCAGTACAGCTTCTTCCCGTTTGGCCCGGGCTATACCGGCGGCATTGAGATCGCTGCGGGTTCGGTGACGGCCGCGGGTGCGATTGAGATTGTCGCCGGTCAGAGCCGCGGCGGGACGGTGAGTGTTTTTGAAGTGAACCCGGGTGCCGCCAGCCCCGTGGCCAGCACGCCGAGCCGCCGGCTGCAGCCCTTTGGCAGTGGCTACCTCGGCGGCGTCTACGTTGAGACAGCCGACGTCGGCAGGTTCTCCGGCGGCACGCAGACATCAGCCAGTCCCGACGGCATCATGGAGCTCTTCGTCGGCAGCGGCGTCGGCATCGCGGCCACGGTGACCGGCTACAACGCCCAGCCGACAGCACCGGCGGCCTTCAACAGCTTCCGGCCCCTCGGTGGCTCAACAGCCGGGGCCTCAGTGGCCCGCCTGCCGTCGAGTACGGCTGGCACCGCCGACAAACTGCTGGTCTCGGCCGGCCCCCGCGGCGGGTCGCTGGTAGAGACCTTCTCCGGCACCGGTTCCAGCCGCGAGGCCTTCTTCCAGGCCTACGGCAATGACCGGGCTCAGGTCTTCTCGGCCGCCATCGATGAGACGGCAATCTTCAACGTGCAGGGACTGCTCGGCACGGTTGATGGGGTGCAAAAGAGCCTGTCGCCATCAGGAGCCGGCTCAGCCACGCTGCCACAGTCAACGGTCAGCTACCCGCCACTGCGGGTGGCGATTCTGCGGGGGTAGTTTTACGTGGACAAAGCCCTCCGTGGCCTTTGTCCACTTGGGCGAACCGGAAAAAGCCGAGGTTTTTCCAGTTCGCCGCCGCCGCGTCCTGCGGCGGTTGGTGACGCAGCACCAAACGGTGGTGCCGCGACAAAGCCCTCCGTGGAAATGCTGTTTGGCGAGGACCACGGTTTCGTTTTGGGGTGCTCCGATCCGTGGAAGCCCCGACCGCTTGGCTTTTTGTCCCGCTCAGTTGAACCGCACTCCAGGAAGCCCGAGGCGCGAGCCGAGGGAATGCGGTTCGGGGATCAAATAACGTGATTTCCCTCAGCTTGCGCTTCGGGCTTTGAAGAATGGGGGTTTTTCTGGCGATTGATGCAAACGCGCAACATCTAAAG
>CBFIHA010000026.1:0-42056 GCA_965662195.1 uncultured Pirellulales bacterium | reverse complement strand
GTAAACTGTAGAATTAAACCAGAAACGGTCGGCTCCCGCACAGATTTCTGTCCTCCGCTCAGACCACCTCCAAATTGCATTCAATGTGGCAGCGCGATCGATCATCACGAAGAGAGGACACTTGCCGTTAGTGATGATGAATGTTGATCATGGGCAGGTCATTCGCTGATGCTTGCGAAAATTCCTCATCACCGTGGGACTGCGCCGGCTCCTGCCGGCCGTCTACGATCCGCCGGATGTCACCACCAAGTTGGGATTAGCGGAAACTCCTCACCAAGCCGTGCCAACAGTTTCGCCCCGGCAATCCCTGACATGTCATGGTTGCAAGTTTCCTCACAATCGCTGCTGGCCGAACCGGAGCAGCCTCTCCCCACGGCAGCTGAGACACCGGCATAGCCCGCTGTGCCGCCAAGCAAGCACGTCGGCCGCAGCCTCACGACGGAGAAAACCCTTCCGGTGGAACCACCGCAGCAACCGCCGCCGCACTCGCAGGGTAACAGTCGCCAGGTCAGCCGCTGAGAGCAGGCGGGCAGCGTGAAACGTCACGGTGTTACCTTCGACGCTCCGCTTGAACACTCCTCCGTGACGCAGGCGCAGATGCACATGCCAGTTCAGCGCAACGCCGAAATGGTGCTGGACGGTGACAGCACCAAGACATGGACGCACTCGTGTGGAAGCATTACCGTCCCTTGTGCGTCCGCCGCACTGCAAAGCAGCCGTTCGATCTCCTCAAACAAGAAACGCGTCAGCGTCGTCACCGCCCACGGCCGATCAGCCAATACACAGCGCAGCCGCTTGGGCACTGAGATCACCCACTGCCGTCGAAGCAATATTGTTCAACGGGGATCGCCAGAGAGAGAAGCCCGCTGGGGCGAGAAGCTGTGCACACGAATTGAGGAGCACGACGGAGTCGGGGGCATGTTCGATGACACGGCTGGCGATGATCCAGGCAAAACGTGCTTCACCAACCAACTCCTCGAGCGGCTGGCCACTCCACACGGAGTCGACCTCCTCGATGGCTGCGACATCGGCGCTGGGATCGGCGTTCTTCGCTCGCAGTCCTGCAGCAACCAGGTGATCAAGCACTCGCACATTGGATTCATCACCTTTGTCCACCACAGGGCAGTGGCTGGGGCCGATCTCAAGCCCAAGCGACCTTCGATCGATGCCGTTGAGCAGAATTTCCTCACGTGTCGTCGGCCGTGACGCCTTGCCAAAGAATCTCATGCCGCCTCTCCATGTGATTTTTGCTGCGGAAAAAGCTTGAGCTTGAAGTCTGCCGCCCGATCGGAGAGATGTCGGCTGTAGTAGGGATCGTGCTTGAGCACTCCCGCCCAGCGTTCCTTCATGTACTGCTCCTCCCCCGCAAACCGCGCCAGCTTCACTGGATTGTCTTCAGCGCCCCGTGATGCCGATTCGTGATGGATTAACTCGGCGTAAGGCGTCCAGATATTGCGGTACCCGGCCGATCGGAAACGCAGACAGAGATCCACGTCATTGAAGGCGACAGCCAGTCGCTCATCGAGTCCGCCAATTTCTTCATAGACGGTGCGGCGGACGACGAGGCAAGCCCCTGTGACAGCGGAAAGTTCCTGCCGGAGGACGGCCCGCCCGACGTAGCCGGCGTGTCTCTTGGGCAACCGTGGATGCGCGTGGCCGGCCACACTACCGATGCCGAGGATCACGCCCCCGTGCTGCAGAGTGCCGTCCGGGTACCAGAGCCTGGCACCCACCGCCGCCACGTGTGGCAGGATCGCAAGCGACACCATTTCCTCGAGCCAGCCAGGCGAAACGACTTCGATATCATCGTTGAGCAGGCAGACGATCTCGCCTCGGGCCTTGGCCACGGCGGCATTGTTGAGCCTGGAATAGTTAAACGGCGAGCTCTGCCAAGGTGGCAACCGTTTCCACCTCCCGGCTGCCATTATCCACGATCATGATTTCGAAATTTTCATAGGTCGATCGTGTCATGATCGAATCGACGGCGGTGCGGATCAGCCGCCCTTGATCACGGGTACAGATCACGATCGACACTGGTGGTGGGGTCGCCGGCAACGAATACCGCACGCGGTAGAATCCAGGAGCAACAGGAGCTGGCTCAACCACACCGCAACGGCCGATCTGCTTCAAATGGGCTGCCACGGCGCGCTGGCCGGAACTGACTGCGGCAGGCTTCTCATCGATTGACACGGCGGCACTGTCGGGGACCGCCCTCCAGTGGGAAAGGATGCGGGGAATATGCACGATCCGTGTGGCGGGCACCGCCGCAACTACCCGCAGTGCTAAGTCGTGATCTTGCGCGCCGTCATACTCCCCTGTTGCCAACTCTAGAGCGGCATTCGAGGTAGCGGGAATATTGCCACCTGGCGGGCAAAACCGCACCTTGATTCGTGGATCCGCAGCCGCGTGCCGAGTGAGGATCGCTCGCACATGCGGAAGAGTCGAGCCGTCATCAGCAATGCACAACTCCCACCGATCATACACTTGCTCACGGACCGAGCGGATGGCTTCCTCCAGGACCTGCGGCGGCGTATTGAACACCGGCATTACCACTGAGATCAATGGGGTCGCGGTGAACCCGACTGTCGATTCCCGCAGCCTCTTGAGTTCAGCCGCGGTCGGAGTATCGTGCCTCCTCACCCATGTCCTGTAGGCATCTCGCTGGGTGGTTGCGTTTGTCATCGGACAATGACGTTGCTTTTTGAAGACGACGTCGAGAAAGCGGTGCCGGCGTGGTTGTGCCGGCCGCGAACGTTTCTTTTTCCGGCACCGCACCCGAAACCAGCGGACAACCCTTCTCAGCAGCGGAATACGCTCTGCCACGTCACCGATCATCGTCCCAAGTCGCATTGACACCCTGACTCGCTGTACACAGAGTTCCCAGACTGTTGGAATTTGGGAGAGTAATCGACGTGAAACGATAACACCTAGCCCAGTTTGCCCGCCTATCGCCGCCACGTCGCTCGAGGGTGCTGCCACAAGCCTGGGAGGCTGGGCGAGGTACGTCACCGGAAAAGCCATCAACTCAGCCCCTGTTGGGCCGCTGCTCTTGCCGCTGTCGTTCCTCAGGCTACCCGAGCACGATGGCAAAGCGGCGTTGCAGGCTTGTTCCCCATCAGATACTAATCCCGGTATTGCTCAGCCGGCCACACCTGGCCGCGGGTGGAAAAATTCCGCAGGATAACAAACCGTGGATCGTCTTGAGAGGCTTCGCGCGGACGTCAGGCCGGATGCCAGCGTGCTTGAAATTGGGCCCTACTTCAATCCGATCGCGCCGCGTCGGGAAGGCTATCGTGTCACCACGATCGATGTCTTTGATGCCGACGACCTCCGGCAGCGGGCAGCCAGCGATCCGAATCTCGGCCCAACGTACGTTGCCGACATCGAGGACGTCGACCTTGTCGGCTCCGCTTGCGACCTCGCCGATCTCGCGGTGGCGAAATACGGACCTGACAAGAAATTTGACTGGATACTCTCATCCCATAATTTTGAACACCTACCCGATCCAATTCGCTTTCTACAACAGTGTGCGGCCGTACTTGGCGCCAACGGTACGCTCCGCATGGCTATTCCTGACAAGCGCTTCTGCTTCGATCACTTTCGACAGATCACCGAGGTATCTGAGTGGCTGCAGGCCTACCACGAGCAACGAAAAAAGCCGACGATCTACCAGGCATTCCGTGAGGAGGCACACCGCAGCACGGCCGGAAAAAACGGCCACTGGATACCAGATCGAAAAATCCTGGAATTTTACCGAGCGTGGTTCGACCAGGACGGCCACGCGCCCGACACCTACATTGACACCCACTGCTGGGCCTTCACGCCTGAGTCATTCGAGCTTCTGCTCCACGACCTTCAGGCGTTCGGCTTGGTATCGCTCCGCATCGCCCGCATCTCGGAGCCCCACGGGCATGAATTCTTTGTCGATCTATGTCCGCTCGACGTCGATGTGACCTTCTCGATAGCCACTTACTTCTCAACACGCGACTTCCTGCTCCAGCGGTGCCTTACACCCGAGCCATTGCAGAAGACAGCACGAAAAACGTCTGCCAAGGTTGTCCGAGAGGTCCGCCGCCTCGCTCATCAGCTTGCTGGCCTCGGATCACGGCACAAATGATGGGTCCATCGGGGGTTTTTGTGGATAGGTCCGTAGGAGAGAATGCAGCCTTCCCATGGAGGCAAGGCCGATACTCGACAGGGATTTCTATCTGCACGTTCTTGGCTTGACCGCTCCTTTGAAGGTCACTGACGTGAAGCTGGACGTCGAGTCACCGGGGATTCACGTTCATGTCGAGCACGCCGAAAGCTGCCGCTGGAACTGCCCGCAGTGTAGCCGGGAGTTGGCGTGCTACGACCACGCCCCCGCGGCACGGAACACCTGCCAGTTCCACACGCTCGCCCATGCCCGTGTTCCATGACTCGAGTGCCCGGGGCACGGAGTACTACAGATCGAGGTGCCGTGGGCAGAGCCCCACAGCCGCTTCACGCTGCTGATGGAGCGGTTCGTGATCGACGCCGTCCAGGCCTGTCAAACCGTGAGGGGAGCCTGCACGCTCGTCGGCATCAGCTGGGATCGAACCTGGCACGTCCTCGAGCGAGCCGTTGCCCGCGGGCTGGCCCGCAAACAGGCCACCGCCATCGCCCGTATCGGCGTCGATGAGAAGGCGTTCCGCAAAAGCCATCGTTATCTCACCATGGTCAATGACGTTGATCGGGGCACCGTCGAGTTCGTTGCAGAAAGCCGGGAGAAGGCGAGTTTGGCTGCTTTTTACGAGTCCCGCACCCCGGAGCAGCTCGCAGGCATCGAGGCAATCGCGATGGACATGTGGGAGAATCGGCTGCTGATCGCCGAGGATGACGACCGTCTGAAGGGCACCAAGTACCTCTGGATCTCCTCCAAGGATAATGTCCATCCGAGACGTCGGCCTGGGTTCCGGTTCCTCCCAGGAAGCGATCTCAAAACTGCCCGTGCCTGGGCGATCAAGGAGAACCTCAAACACTTGTTGTCGTTCCAGGTGGAGGGCTGGGCTCGTCGGTTCTTCTCTCAATGGACCAGCTGGGCGATGCGGAGCCGGCTGGAGCCGATCAAGGTGTTGATCTACTTCTATTGCGGGCGGTGGGCGACGGCTCTACCCATGAAAATCCGGCTGGACCAAAAGCTTGGGGCTTAACAGGGGCTGATCGCTTCAAGGCCCGTAACCTGAACCGGTGACTCATTGGGAAGGCAGAGCATGTTCGGGTTTTTGGTGGCAACCCCATGCCAGAACATGCGGTAACCAAGAGTATGGATGAGGCGAATCAGCGGCGAATCTGCTGACAGGTCATGGTTTTCGACATACAACACTGGCCGGTGCCGCCTAATCGTTGCATTCGCTCCGTCAATCGCAACGTACTCCATATTTTCAACATCAAGTTTAATGAGATGGCAGGCGTCTAGGGCGAGGTCATCAAGCCGCATGACAGAGACCTCTTCAAGCGTCTGCGCGTCCTCTACACAAAGCCGCACAGACCCCAAATTTCCTGGAAATTTGGGGGCATCGACATGCATCGTATCTCGCTTGTTGCTCAGTCCTTTTTGAAAGGCAAAGACGTTAACCAGTTGGTTCAGGGCGAGATTGCCCGCAAGCTGCTGAAAGACGAGCCTTTGCGGCTCAAAAGCATAGACGCGGCCCTGGCTGCCAACCACTTTCGCCAAGGGAACAGTATGTGTTCCAATATTTGCGCCACCATCCACTACCGTCTGGCCAGGGCTGAGTATTCTGCTGAGTAATTCAACCTCGTGAGGGCACCACTGGCCGGTTTGCTTCACGCTGCGGCCAATCACTGAATCAGCTGTATCCACGAGGAATGCGCCGCTAGGTGTCGTTACGGTCGTGGTTTGATACGTGCGCTCAGTGAGCAACGGGGTGAATCCGGCGTCCTTCAAAAGTTTTTTTCTAAGCCGTGTGTGGGCGTTGTCGGCATCCTTCTGCTCGTTTACCACGGATGAGAAGAAGGCAGAAGCGGCATGACTGCGACTTGCCATCTGTTGTTTGGGTACCATCGCAAAGCTTGTTTCTGCCGGAGCATTATCACGGCATATTTCCAGTGCAATTTGGTCAAGGAACCACCGGCCAGTCTGCTTTATCAGGTTGTCGCCAATGACTGCGGCAACACGCGCAGCGTACTTGAGTCCACCCGGAGTTGGTCGTAGGCCGACACCGCCAGCAAATATCCTGCCCCATAACGGATCATGCTTGCTTTCTGAAAGGATTACGTCGGCATTGGGTGCGGATTCAAAAATATCTTTTGGATCATTTCGGGCCAGCAGATCAGCGTCAAGGACAAGAACCGGTTGCCGGCTCCTTTTGAGGAGGCTGTAGCACCGTATAAAACGGGCGCAGGAATAGAAAATTGGTGGTTGTGCGAAATGGGTGGGCTGGACAGTTTCAGTCGAAACGACAAGCGGAATGTTGTTGAGGCAAGTGCGAAGCCGCTTGATAAGTGATTGGAGTGCAAAGCCAGGATTTGCAACGTGCAGGTGAATCCGGCAGCCTGTCCCAATCGCACTCAATGAAAGGATCAGGGGTATTGCATACTTGATGACATAGGAGTGATCAGCGTAAATAAAAAGAATTGGCTGATCATTAGCAGGGTGATCAAACGCCTCTTCTGGGACAGGCGGCATCCGTGCGAGTAGGTCGTCAAGTATGGCCTCGGGGTCGTGTTGGAGTGCCGAAAAATCACAGGGACCCTCTATCGACTTTCCAAGGTGATAGGTCGCCTGGAGGAGTGTCAACTCAACCAGCTTTCCTCCGAGCGACGTATTCAACGAGATTGCGCGGCGAGCGGCAATTTCGGTGCGGGTATGATCTTGCTGAAGACTACGGATGACGGCCAGGCCTGCCCAGGCAAGCCCAAGGTCAGGAGCGATCTTGACGGCGCGTTCAAAATTTCTGGCCGCGGCAGCGACTTCACCCCGACGGAGTTCAATAAGTCCGGCAGAATAAATCAGGCCAGGGTGTTCCGGTCGATGGGTCAAGGCATTGGCAGCGGCCTCCGATGCTGCCGCGAACTCATTTTGCAGCAGCAAACTACAGGCCAGCAGGGAAAGCGCAAATGCTGTCGATGTGGGGTCGCCTTGACTCGCATTGACAGCGTTACGGGCAGCTGCCGATGCATCAATTGGGCGATTGGCACGTAGCTCGCGAACTGCGTCAGTGGCGAACCTTTCAACGACTGGGGAAAGGCTGTTTGGCGTTGGCTCGGCAACGAGAAACTCTTTCACCTGGGACAACCAGTATGAATCAACCTGGTCCAAATCTATCACGATAGCCCTGCCCCTTCGGTTTCAGCGTGCAGTTTGTGCAACTCAGCCTTCTTTGCGACGGTACTCAGTGACTGAAGAATACTGGTGGCCGTCGGACTCCGCGAGTGCTAGGCTGGAGGCTTTGGCAGAGAAGTTCAGAAAGCTGTACGCGACTCGAGTCGTTTGCGCTGGAGAACAAATGCGAGGAGAGAAGGCCTTGTTCATGCCTACATCTGCTGACGGAGATGGAATTCAGGCTGCTGCCGAAGAACTGCGGAACAAGGGGTATGTCGTTCTTCAAGCAATTCATTCGATGCCAACGATCGAAGCTGCCCGGGCAACGATTCTTGAACAGCGCGGGCTCTTGCGGAATACACGGCCCACGCCATCGGCAGGCCATCGAGCGGGTTTTCATCGGTTACCGACCTTGCGGCCTCTGCATGAACTTGTCAGCAGTCAGTCGCAGATAAGGGCAGTCCTTGATGCGGCTGTGGGTGGCAAGGGTGTCCGGACTGTCGGGCTATCAGACATCACGATGAATCGCTCACAAGGTTGGCATCGTGATTTGCTCCGCGGCCCCTACCAGAAGTATTTGGATCAAAACTTAATTTGGGATTCATTGCACGGTGTGCTATTTAAAGCACTTCTCTATCTCCAGAGATCAAGTTCTTTGCGGCTTATTGCAGGCTCACACCTGAGGCGATGCCGGCTTGATTCAGATGACGAATCGACTCCATCTGATGAAGACACTATCGATTCGCCACGGGTAGAGGCGGGGGATGTCATTCTGATGGACCTGCGAATGAGCCATTGCGGATCACCCGAAAAAGCGTTTGCTGTTGCTGAAGCCCGACGGTGTCCGAAGCTTTTGGTCTCAACAGTTTTTGGTGCGATTGAAAGTCCGCTCACGGCTCAGCTCGAAAGTGGAAATAGTGTTCGGCAGGCAGACTGGGACCGCCGGCACGAAGGGGCCACCCCGCCCATTTTTGAAGCCCTGTGACCAACCATTCGTGGGCGGTGCTGCTGTGTTCCCTACCCGCCAGAGCTTGCCGTCGAAATAGGTGAGGCCAAGGCTAGCTGCCTGTGGAAAACCCTTCCGACCCCTTTTTCACTTGGGCAACACCCAAAATGCTGAGGGTTTTCGGGGTTGTCAATCGCGATAGAGCAACCCTTTTTCTGGCCTCCTCAGCAGAATCTGTGGGTGACTTCGGGCTCGGGTAGGTTCCCCATCACATGAAACAACGCGAATTCGATGCCTTGTGGCGTGCGGAAGCCATACGCTTTTCTGGTGGTCAGTTTCGCCTTGCCATTGAATCCCTCGACGACACCTGCCGAGATGGCGCCCAGGGCGAGGAACCAGTTGATGATCAGCGTCCGGTGCCGCCGCAGGCTCTTGGCGACTTTCTTCATTGGAGTAAGCCGGCTGCGCAGGGCTTGAGTGCACCACGACTCGAGGAACTTGCCCGCCCATGCCGGGCTGGCGTATTCCCAGAACCGCTGTAACTCCTCAAGGAGCAGATGGGCCCGGACGCTCTTGACGTTGTACTCCAAGAGCTCGGCGAACTTGTGGCCTGGTTCTCGGTGAGGTTCTCGGGCCGCTTGAGCAGGCACCAACGGGAACTGGTGAGGGCCGGCTCGTAGCCATCCCGGCGCAGCTGGGCGAACTCCTGCCGCCGCACCTCGTCGATCGCCAGGTTCATGTTCCGCATGATCTGGAAGCGGTCGACGACGTGCAGGGCCTGCGGAATCTGCTCCGCGATCACGTTGAGGGAGGGCTTCCACATGTCGCTGCAGACGAAACGGATGCCGGTCCGGACGTCGTCGGTGAGTGCCTCGAAGAACTTCCGCAGGCTCTGCTCGGTGCGCACATGCGACACCCAGAGCAGTCGCTTGCAGCCGGTGATCTGGTAGACGAGCGTGAGATAGGTATGGCCGCGGCACCAGTGGATCTCGTCGACACCGATCGCCTCGATGCCCGAGAGATCCCGGTGGGCCACTCCCCACAAGACCGCGTGTTTTACGGAGCGAAACACGTTCTCCCAGGTCGTGTTGAAGGCGACTGCCGTATCCGTCCACGACAGCCGCTTCGCCCACCGGGCCAGGAACCAGCGGTAGCTCGTCGTGAGGTGTCCCTTGCCCTCGGCCCAGGGGAGCGGCTCATGCCGGGCCGGTTTTTACCAACAGATTCTGCTTGGGACCAAGAAAAAGAGGTACCGACAATCTTTTGTCCTCCGCGCAGACTGCCTCCGAACTGCATTCAATGCGGCAGCGGGATCGAGCTTCACGAAGAGAGGGCACCTGCCGTGAGCGGACTGTGGATAAAGTCTGCCGCCGCAGGAAGCGGCGATTGGCAATCCCGAAAACCCGCGGCGTTTTCGGGTGTTGCCCAAATGGACTATCGTTCTCCCGCATTCGGGGGCAGGGGCCATGGAGAGCTTTTTCCACGGACAGTTAGCGGTGAGTGAGCGCCCAGCACAACCATCCCCTAGGCGGAGCGGAGTCTGTCAGGCTGGCGTGCGTGCCCAGCACCTGTATATGCTTCACGGAGCGGTTTTTCGCGTCGACGGGCGGTCCCCGGGCTGGTGACACGCGCGGCGGCTTGAGTGGCTCGCCAAGATGCGACAGAATTTTTCACGCGGTCGAAGCCATTCTGGCCTTCTTCCGCTCGCGAACATCCGGTTCGAAAGAAGCCGGCTCCTGCCGGCCGTCTACGATCCGCCGGAACCACCGTACCAGCCGCAGCCGCAATCGCCGGGTAACAGTCGCCGGCTCAGCCGCTATGAGCGGCTGAGCTGCGTGGAACGTCACGGTGCCACCTTCGACGCACCGCTTGAACACCCAGTCGGTGACGCAGGCATGCAGATGCACATGCCGGTTCGCTGGTTGCCACCAGCCTCGGTCCGCTGTCCCGCCCCCGGGTGGCCTGAGGCTCAGGGCTGCTCAAGAACGCCGTCGACCAGCCGGCGGATGCCCAGCGGGTTGTCATCCTTGAGGGCCGTGGGCAGCAGCGACTGCGGCACATCCTGATAGCAGACCGGGCGGATGAACCGCTCAAGCGCCGCCGTGCCGACACTGGTAAAGCGGGCGTCGCTGGTGGCTGGCCAGGGCCCGCCATGCTGCATGGCGGTGCAGACCTCCACGCCTGTCGGCCAGCCGTTGACGATCAGCCGCCCCGCCCGGGTCGCCAGCAGTTCGAGCAGCGGCGCTGCCCCGGCAAGATCGTCGGGACTGCCGTGCAGCGTGGCGGTCAGCTGCCCCTCGAGGCGGCGGGCAATCTGTAACAGCTGGTCGGTCGAGGTCACTGCCACCACCACCGCAAACGGCCCAAACACCTCGGCGGCCAGCCGCTCTGAAGCCAGGAACGTGTCGGCGTCGGTCTCCACGACAAGGCCTGCCGCCTCGGTGCGGTCGGCAGCGGCTGCGGTGGCCGCGCGGGCCAGCACCTGTGTGCCCGGCTGGCTGGTGACACCCTCACGCCCCTGTTCAAAAGCATCACGGATCTCACTGGTCAGCATCGAAGCCGGGGCGATGGCAGCGACTGCCACAACAACGGCCGCTTTGAAACTGTCCAGCTCCGGCCCGGCCACTGCAAAGACCAATCCCGGCTTGGTGCAGAACTGGCCCACCCCGAGGGTCATCGAGCCGACGAAGCCCCGGGCAAGCTCACCAGCCCGGTCAGCGAGTGCGGCCGGCAACAGAAACACCGGGTTGAGGCTGCTCATCTCCGCGAAGACCGGAATCGGGTCGGGCCGCGCGGCGGCCGCATCGCAGAGGGCCCGGCCGGCAGCCCGTGAACCGGTAAAGCCGACCGCCTGCGTGGCCGGGTGCTGCACCAGTGCCGTGCCAATCACGCTGCCCTGGCCGTGCAGCATCGAGAACGTGCCGGGTGGCAGATCACAGGCATCGACCGCCCGCTGGATTGCCCCGGCAACCAGTTCCGATGTGCCGGGATGGGCCCGGTGGGCCTTCACCACGACCGGGTTGCCGGTGCAGAGGGCACTGGCGGTATCACCGCCGGCCACCGAAAAGGCAAGCGGAAAGTTGCTGCTGCCAAAGACCACCACCGGCCCGATCGGTCGCTTCAGCCGCCGCAGGTCAGGCCGTGGCAACGGCTGCCGGTCGGGAAGGGCCCGTTCAATCCGGGCGTCGACCCACGACCCGTCCCGGGCGGCGGCTGCAAAGAGCTTCAGCTGGTTGACGGTCCGGCCCCGTTCACCGGTCAAGCGTGCTGCCGGCAAGCCCGTCTCGAGGCCGGCCCGTTCGATCAGGGCATCGCCCAGGTCCATGAGCTCGCCGGCAATTCGCTCGAGGAACCGGGCCCGGGTCTCACCGATCGTGGCGGCCAAGGGCTCAGCTGCTGCTGCTGCCGCCTGCATCGCGGTCTCGACGTCTTCCAGTGACGCCAGGCAGAACTGCTCCGGCAACAGGCTGCCATCGAGCGGACTGGTTGCCCGCAGGCTGTTGTCCCCGTCACAGAGTGTGCCGGCAATGAAATTACGACCGTGCAGATCCGCCATCCTGCGTCCTCCTCACCCAAAACCAGCGGCCCTGAGGGCAACCCTGCTCCCAGCCGCGTGAACAGTGCCCGTCACAGCTGTACCGACACATGGGCTGGAGTGTACCCTCGTTGCTCTGGTGGTCATTCCTTTTCATCAGCTGCCGTCAAATAACCACCGTCGGGGCTACCCATGCAATCCCCCGAAGCACCCCCGAAGCACCCCGATTGAGAAACATCATGTGCCGAGCCCTCACACCACGACACGGTCTCCTCCTGCTCACCCTGGGCTGGGCATTGACAGGGCAGCCACTGGCTGCCGCCGAGCTGGCCTTTCCCGGTGAAACACTCGATTCATGGCAGGGCCACCAGCGGCATGTTTTCACCTTCAAAGGCCGGTCGGCCTGGGTGGTACAGCCGAAGGAGCCGCGGCCGGGCAACCCCTGGTCATGGTGCCTGATGTTTCCTGATGCCTTCACCCAGCGGTGTGCCGCTCCGCAGCTGCTTGAAGCAGGGTTTCATCATGCCTTTCTCGATGTCGGCAATTCGTTCGGCGGGCCGGCAGCCATCGCCCAGCTAGCGGCATTTCATGACGAGCTGGTCCGCCGCGGCCTGGCACCCCGAGCCGTGCTCATCGGGATCAGCCGGGGCGGACTCTACGCCCAGCGGTACGCTGCCGAGCATCCCGACGATGTTGCCGCTATCTACGGTGACAATCCCGTCTGTGACTTCAAAAGCTGGCCCGGCGGCAAGGGCAGTGGCCGAGGCAGCCCCAAGGACTGGGCCGCCTGCATAGCCGCCTACGAGTTTCCCGATGAAGCCGCGGCACTGGCCTATCGAGGGAATCCCATCGACAGGCTTGAGCCACTTGCCAAGGCCGGCATTGCCATGGTGCATGTGGTCGGGGACAGCGACGACGTGGTGCCGCCGGCGGAGAACGCGCTGATCGTCGAGCAGCGTTACCGGAAACTCGGTGGTGAGGTGCTGGTGATTCACAAGCCGGGTGAAGGGCACCATCCGCACGGCCTGGCCGATCCTCAGCCAGTCGTCGACTTCCTGATCGAGCACAGCGGTTCTGATTGACGCAAACCGTTTGTCACGCGAGCGGCCAGACCACAGCCAGGCCCAGCGTCACCAGCAGGCCGACGGTGCCCTCGATGGCCAGCATCATCGACACGCTGCGGAGGGTCTGGCCTTCGCTCATGCCGCTCATCCGTGAAATCACCCAGAAGCCACTGTCGTTCATCCACATGCCCGGCTTTGAGCCGCAGCCGATTGCCACCGCCACATAGACCGGATGAAACGGCAGGCTGCCGGCAAGCACGACCGGAGCCATCACGCCGGCCGCGGTAATCATCGCCACCGTGGCCGAGCCCTGGGCCACCCGAATGACCACGGTGACCAGCCAGGCGACGGGGATCAGCATCAGGCCGGCACCCCCACCAAACCCCGCCGACAGGTCAGCCAGTCCCGACTGCCGCAGGCTCGCACCGAGCGCACCGCCAGCGGCAATCACCAGGATGATGCTGCCGGCATCGGTGACCGCGGAGGCGATGGTGCCACGGACCGCAGTCAGACCACCACCGGTTTTGACCAGCAGCAAAATCGCACTCAGGGCGGCCAGCGAGAGGGCCATGTTTTTCTCCCCGGCCAACTGCACGGCCGGCAGCAGGCGGGCAGGAAACAGTTCCGGGGCTGACCGCGAGGCCGACTCCAGGCTGATCAGCAGTACCGGCAGCAGAATCGGCAGCAGGGCCGCCCAGAGCGGCGGCAGTGCTGCCGGCGGCCCCGTGCCCACTGGCGTCGACGTCACGACCGCCGCGGTCGGCTCAAGCGGCCAGCGCCGATCAGCCCAGCGGGCAAAGCCAAAGCCCGCCACCGCAGCCAGGCTGCCCACCACCAGCCCCACCATGATCATGGTGGCGATATCGACCGCGAGGGCATCGGCCACAAACAGCGGGCCGGGGGTCGGCGGCACCAGCGAGTGGGTCATGGTGGCCCCGCCGACAATCGCCAGCACCCCCAGCAAATAGCCCCGGCCCGTCCGCTCCCAGACGGCCCGGGCCAGCGGCACCAGCAGGTAGAAGACGGTGTCGGCATACATCGGCACGCCCAGCACGAAGCCGGCCAGCAGCAACGCCAGCGGTGTCCGCCGCTCTCCGACGGCCCGCTGGATCGCCGTCACCAGCCGCTGGGCACCACCAGCTGCCGTCAGGCAACTGCCCAGAATCGAGGCCATCGCAATCACAATGCCGACACTGACCGCGGTCTTGCCAAATCCCTCCGCCACCCGCTGGCCCACCGGGGCAGCTGACTGCTCCACCGGCGTCAGAAACGCCACCGCGAAGGCCGCCACGATCAAGACAACAAACGGATGCAGCCGAAAAACCAGCACCCCGCCAATCACGATCACCAACGCGACGACGAGGATGGCAAGCGGGGTCATCGGTGGCGACGTTCCTTGAGAAAGACCGCTCACAGCGTACAATCGCGACCCCGCTCCCGAAACCGCAGGCAGAGAACCCTCCCGATGGCCGAACTCCCCGAGCAACAACGTCTCTCGGTCGCCGACCTGCGGTCACAGCGGTGGTTCGCCCCGGACGACCTGCGGAGCTTTGGCCATCGCAGCCGGCTGCGGCAGATGGGCTTTGCGGCGGAAGAAGCCGAGGGCCGGCCGGTCATCGCGATCCTCAACGCCTGGAACGAGTTCAACCAGTGCCACACCCACTTTCCCCAGCGGGTGCAAGAGGTGAAGCGGGGCGTCTGGCAGGCGGGCGGCTTTCCGGTGGAGATTCCGGTGCTGTCGCTGTCAGAGATGTTCATGAAGCCGACGGCGATGCTCTATCGCAACCTGCTGGCACTGGAGACCGAAGAGGTGCTCCGCAGCCATCCGGTCGATGGGGCGGTGCTGATGGGCGGCTGCGACAAGACGGTGCCGGGCCTGCTGCTGGGAGCGATCTCGGCCGACCTGCCAGCCATCTTCATGCCGGCGGGCCCGATGCTGGCCGGCCGCTACCGCACCGAGCGGCTCGGCAGCGGCACCGACGTCTGGAAGTATTGGGCCGAACGGCAGGCCGGCTGCCTCGATGCCTGCGTCTGGCGGCAGCTCGAAGAAGGCATTGCCCGCTCCGCTGGCACCTGCATGACGATGGGCACCGCCTCGACCATGGCGGCCATCACCGAGACCCTGGGGCTGACCCTGCCAGGGGCGGCGACGATTCCGGCGGTGCACTCGGCCCATGCCCGGATGGCAGCCGCCTGCGGCCGGCGGATCGTCGACATGGTCTGGGAGGATCTGCGGCCCAGCCGAATCCTCTCGGCAGCCACCTTCGACAACGCGATCGTCGCCGACATGGCCCTGGCCGGCTCGACCAACGCCATCGTGCACCTGCTGGCCCTGGCCAGTCGGGCCGGCGTTCCGCTGCCCTTGGACCGCTTTGATGAGCTCTCGCGGACCACACCAGTGATCGCCAACCTGCGGCCGGCCGGTGAGTTTCTGATGGAAGATTTTCATGATGCCGGCGGGGTGCCCGCGCTGCTCGCGCGGCTGCGGCAGCTGCTCACCCTCGACTGCCTGACCGTGACGGGCCGGACCCTGGGGGAGAACATTGCCGAAGCCGAAGTGATCGACGAGCGGGTGATCCTGCCGCTCGACCGGCCGCTGTCGCGGGCTGGAGGCACCTGCGTGCTGCGGGGCTCACTCGCCCCCGACGGCTGCGTGATCAAGCCGACCGCCGCCGAGCCGCGGCTGCTGAAACATACCGGCCGGGCTGTGGTCTTCGAGTCCTACCCCGACATGAAGGCCCGGATCGACGAGCCGGCCGAGGGCATCACCGCCGACGACATCCTGGTGCTTCGTAACGCCGGCCCGCAGGGTGCCCCCGGCATGCCCGAGTGGGGCATGCTGCCGATTCCCAAGCCGCTGCTTGCGCAGGGCGTGCGGGACATGGTGCGGATTTCTGACGCCCGCATGAGTGGCACCAGCTACGGCACCTGCGTACTGCACGTCGCCCCCGAAGCGGCGGTGGGTGGTCCGTTGGCAGTGGTGCAGACCGGCGACCAGATTGCCCTCGACGTTGAAGCCCGGCGGATCGACCTGTTGGTCGACGAGGCCGAACTGGCCCGCCGGCTGGCCGGCTGGTCGCCGCCACGGCCGCGGTTTTCCCGGGGCTATGGCCAGCTCTTCCTCGACCAGACCACCCAGGCCAACGAGGGCTGTGACTTCCGCTTTCTCCAGCGGGGCGAGCCGACCCCCGACCCCGATATTTTCTGAGCCGCTTCAATCAGCCGACACCCCGATCACCCTCTCCCCGCGAGCCACCGATGAACACCGCCCCCGCCCTCACCACCGCCCATTTGAAGCAATCGGTCATGGCCGTCCCGCCGCTGGCTCGCGCGGCAGACGGCACCATCGACCGGCCGGCAAATGAAAACATCATTCGCCATATCGAGACCGGTGGTGTGTCGCTGCTGCTCTACGGCGGCAACGCCAACGTCTATCATCTGCCGCTGCATGAATACGAGCCGCTGCTGGGCATGCTGGCAGAGACCGCCGGCTCCGAGACGATTGTGGTGCCCGCGGCCGGACCGACCTACGGCCTGCTGCTGGAACATGCCAAAGTGATCCGCCAGCACCGCTTCCAGACCGTGATGGTGCTGCCCCAGCAGGGCATCACGACAACCGCTGGCGTGGCCACGGGGGTACGGAAGTTTGTCGAGGCGGCTGGGGTGCCGGCCCTGCTCTACATCAAGCACGACGGCTTCATCGAGCCGGCTGATGCAGCCCGGCTCTGCCGTGACGGGCTGATCAGCGCGATCAAGTACGCCACCGTGCGCGACGATCCGGCAACCGACCCCTACCTGCGGGAGCTGGTGGGGCTGGTCGATCCGGCGACGATCATCAGCGGCATTGGTGAGCAGCCGGCGATCATTCACCTTCGTGACTTCGGCCTCGGGGGCTTCACCACTGGCTGCGGTTGCGTGGCCCCGGCCCTCTCGCAGCAGTTGCTGGCAGCGATTCAGCAGCAGGATTGGGCCGAGGCCGAGCGACTCCGCGGCATCTTCGAGCCGCTGGAAGACCTCCGCAATGCGATCAACCCGATCCGGGTGCTCCACGAGGCGGTGGCTGCCGCAGGGATCGCCGCGACGGGCCCCCTGCTGCCGCTGCTCAATCCAGTGGAGGAGGAACACCGCCCCGCCATCGCCACCGCCGCCAAAGCGTTGCTGGCCGCTCAGGAATAATCACTCGGAGCCTTCGAGGCACGGAGAATCAGGGAGCTGAGCGGGGCAACTATTTGCACGCCGGCTGCAGCCAACGGCGATATCTTCTCAACAGCCCATCATTTCTGCGCCTCTGTGAGACCAAAAAAGAGCGACTCTGACGGTGCAACAGGGCGAGGCTACTCGTAGACTTGCGGGTGTGAGGACGGAGTATCCTCAGCAGCAAGAACGTCTTTTCCGCTGGTGACTCAATGTCGATACAGCCGGGCTCTCGCTGCCGTCGCGGCTGCCGCGTGACTCACCTCAGCCGGTGGTGGCTGGTGCTGGTGGGTGTGTTGCTGGGTCTGCTGAGCAGCCCCCGGCTGGGCGTGGCCGCAGAGTCCTCGCCTGCCGCCCGCGCAGCCTATGCGTCGGCGGCCGCGCTGCAAAACCGCGAGGCCTGGGACATTGCCGCCGAAGAGTGGCAGAGCCTGATTGCCGACCATCCTGATGATCCACTCGTCGCGAAGGCCCGCTATTACCTCGGTATCTGCCAGCTCAAGGCGGGTGACTGGTCGGCCGCCGAGCAGACCCTGGCCCAGGTGGCCGGCAGCACCGCCGACGCCGACACGCTGGCTGCTGCCCGCTGGGAGCTTGCCCGCGGCCACTTCCGGGCCGCCCAGGCAGCCGGCACACCACCGGCTTTTGCGACCGCTGCTGAGAGCCTGCGGCAGTTCCTCAAGCAGCATCCAGAGCATCCCGAAGCCGACAGTGCCGCCCACCTGCTGGGTGAGGCCACCTGGCAGGCGGGCCAGCGGAAGAAGGCCATCGCCGACTGGCAACGCTTCCGCAGCCAGTACCCGAAGTCAAAGCGGCTGCCCGAGGTGCTCTATGCCCTCGGAGTGGGCCTGGTCGAACTCGATCAGCCGGCCGAGGCGGTCGCTGTCTTTGCAGAGTTTGCCACCCAGTTCCCCGAGCATCCACTGGCGGCCGACGTGGCCATCTGGCGGGCCGACGGGCTTCTCGCCACTGGGCAGCAAGACGACGCAGTGACCGTCCTCACGCCCCTGGCAGCAGCGGCAGGCCCGCGACAGCCAGCGGCCCTCAGCCGGCTGGCCGACCTGCAGTGGCTGGCCGAAAACTGGCCGGCTGCAGCTGAGAGCTTCAGCCGCCTGGCCGCGATCGAAACCGACCCCCAGCGGGCCGAGCAGGCGACGCTGTCGGCGGGCCGGGCCGAGGCGAATGCCGGGCGGACGGCCGAGGCGGTGGCGATCTATCGCCAGCTGCTTGCAGCGCCGACCACCGTCACCCTCGAAGCAGCACACCTGCTGGCAGCAATCCAGCTTGCAGCCGGTCAACCAGAGCAGGCCATCGTGGATATCGACCGGGTGCTCGCCAAGCCGCCAGCTGCGCCAGCCGGACTGCTGGCGCAGCTCACCCTCGACCGGGCCGATGCCCTCTGGGCTATTCCCGACCGCCGGACCGAGGCGGTGGCCGGCTACAAAAAGCTGGCCGCCGACTTTCCCGACCAGCCGGCTGCCGCGGCGGCGGTTTCGATGCTGGCCCTCGCGAGCCTGACCGACAAGCAGCCGGCCGCGGCACTGTCGCAGGCCGAGCGATTTCTCACTCAGTACGCCAAGACCGCCACTGCCGAGGCAGTGCGTGACATCGAAGCCATCCGCGCTGAGGCCCTGCTGGAAACCGGCCAGCCGGGTCCAGCCGCCCGGCAGCTGGGCCAGCTGCTGGGCAAGCACCGCGACTGGCCCCGCCGCGAGGAGGCGTTGCTGCTGCTGGCCCGGGCCGAGCGTGACGCTGGCAACCTGCCCGCAGCAGTTGCCACTGTCGAACAGTGCCTCAAGGAGTTTCCCGACGGGCCCCAGGCCGACCTGGCCTGGTACCGGCTGGGGCAGCTGCGGCAGCAGACTGACGACCTGCCCGCGGCGATCGCTGCCTTTCGCAAGAGTGTGCAGGCAAAGCCCGCCGGCAGTCTGGCCGCCTGGTCTCTGCTGGCCAGCGGCTGGTGTCACGAGTCCAGCGGCGATCTCGCCGCCGCTGAACAGCGGTGGAGTGAGCTGATCAGCCGCCATCCCGATTCCACCGCCGCCGCCTCAGCAGTGCTGGCCCGGGGTGATGTCCGCTACCGCCGCGGCGACTACGCCGGGGGACTGGCCGATGCCGAACAGATGCTCACGCCTGATTCGGCTGCCGCTGGTGATT
The DNA here is from genome assembly GCA_965662195.1 of uncultured Pirellulales bacterium. Classification (GTDB taxonomy): domain Bacteria; phylum Planctomycetota; class Planctomycetia; order Pirellulales; family UBA1268; genus UBA1268. The sequence continues at coordinate 22,857 of CBFIHA010000026.1, read as the reverse complement.
CAGCCACCGCCGGCCGGCTCGATGCTGCTGCCCGCAGTGAAGCGCGATTGCTGGCGGGCCTCTGCCTGCTGGGGCTCAAGCGTTATCCGGAAGCCGCCGACCGCCTGCGGGCGTTGCTTGCCGAAACGCCCACCCTCCCAGCGGCCGATCAGGCACTCTTTCAGCTCGGTCTGGCTGAGTCACTCAGCGGAAAGCCGGCCGCTGCCGGTAAAGCCTTCACGCGACTGGTCGAAGCGTTTCCGGACAGCCCTTACGCCGCCGATGCCTGGCTGCAGCTGGGGGAAGAACGGTTTGCCGCCGACGCCTGGGAGGCGGCAGCCAAGGCCTATCAGCAGGCCATCACCGCAGCACCGCGGGCGGCAGCAGCCAACGACCTGCTTGAACAGGCCCGCCACAAACTCGGCTGGTCCTACCTGATGCAGAACCGGCCCGGCGAGGCTGCGCAGGCCTTCGCCGCCCAGCTCGAGGATGCCCCCTCCGGGCCACTGGCCGCCGACGCTCAGGCCCTGCGGGCCGATGCCCTGGCCCGCGCGAACAAGTCTGTGGCTGCCCTCAAAGCCTTTACCGCCGCGCTGGCCGATCCGGCCAAGCTCTCCTCGCCCGAACTGCGGGCCACCACCTTCATCCGGGCCGCTGAGACGGCGGCCGGCGCAAAAGACTGGAAGCAGAGCCTGCAGTTTGCCGAAGGCCTACTGGCGTTCGAGCCCGAAAGCCTCCAGGCCAATGCCGCCCGGTATGCAGCCGGCTGGGCCCGGCAGAACCTCGGCGAGTTTGATGCGGCAGTGGCCGACTATTGCCGGGTCGCCGAGGCCGACCGCTCGGAACTGGCGGCCCGGGCCCGATTCATGGAGGGCGAGGTGCTGTTTGAGCAGGGTGATCACAAGGAGGCCATCAAGTCGTTCTTCAAGGCGGCCTACGGCTTTGGCGCGACCGACGCTCCAGCCGCCTACCATCCCTGGCAGGCTCAGGCCACCTTCGAGGCCGCCCGCTGCTTCGAGGTGCTCCAGCGGCCCGATCAGGCCCGCAAACTTTATGCCGAACTGCTCGATCGCTATCCGGCCTGCCAGCAGGCCGATGCCGCTGGCCGGCGGCTGGAGGCCCTTACCCTGCAGCAGACTCCGTCAGGAGGACCCACCCAGTGAACAGTCTTGGCCTCGACCGTATCCAGACTCTCTGGCAGCTCTTTCTGGCCGGCGGGTTCATGATGTGGCCGATCACAATCATGTCAGTGGTGGTGGTCGCGTTTGGCATCGAACGCTTCGTTGCCCTGCGCCGCGGCCGCTTCGTCCCGCCACCACTGCGGCAGGAACTTGCCACCATTGCCGCTGCCCGGCCCTTTGACCCCTGCGCTGCCTATCAGGCCTGCCAGCGGCAGAAGAGTGTGGCCGCCACCGTGACGATGGCACTCCTGGAGAAGGTGGGCCGGCCGCTGCCCGAGGTTGAGCGGGCAGTCGAGGTCAGCAAAGAGAGCGAAGCCTCGAGGCTCTACGCCAACATCCGTCCGATCAGCCTCGCGGTCTCGGTGACGCCGCTGCTCGGCCTGCTCGGCACGGTCCAGGGCATGATCATCGCCTTCTACACGACCGCCACGCTCGATGCCGGTGCCAACCGGGCCGCGGAGCTGGCCCAGGGCATTTATGTCGCACTGATTACCACCTTCGCCGGACTCTGCGTGGCAATTCCGGCAGCGATGCTCGCCCACTTTCTCGAAGGAAAGATTCTGCGGGGCTTTCGGGCGGTCGATGCGGTCGTGGCCGCCATCCTGCCACCGCTGGAGCGGTATGAGAACAAGGGTCGGCTCAGCATCGAGCAGCTCGCCGGCAAGGCCCCCGTGCAACGCCGCGGTGCCCCGCCACCGGTACCATCCGCCGAGGCAGCGGCCACGGCCGGCTAACCGGCCACATCCCAAACCGCCCGGCGGCCAACCCGGGCCGGGCGAAGCAGCAAGAATCACCACATCCAGGCCGGTGCCATGAGCGTACGGATCGACAAGGGACGACTCACCAGCGGCCTCGAGCTGACACCGATGATCGATATTGTCTTTCTGCTGATGATCTTCTTTCTGGTCGCCAGCAAACTCGATGAGGATGACCGGTCGCTCGACGTGGTGCTGCCCCAAGCCTCCGCTGCCAAGCCGCTCACCAGCCAGCCCCGGGAGTTCGTGATCAACATCGACCGGGCGGGCACGATCTATGCCGGGGCCCAGCCGGTCGTCCTGGAGGAGCTCAAGCGGCTGCTGGTGCAGTCAGTGGCCGACAACCCCAGCCGGCAGACGGTCATCCTGCGGGCCGATAAAGAGACGGCCCACAAGCATGTCGTGGCGGTGATGGATGCCTGCGTCACCGCTGGCATCGAGGACTATCAGGTACAGTCGGCCAGTGAAGGGGATCCGCGACAAGAAGGGGATCCGCGACAAGAAGGGGACCTGCGACAGTGAGGACGCCGGCCACCCCTGCCCGCCGCGGCTCTCCCGGCCGCCGCCTCGTCGTGGCGACCCTGGCGAGCCTCTCGCTGCACCTGCTGCTCTTTCATGGCCTGACCCGGCTGCAGCTTGGCGATGTCGCGCCGCATCCTCTGGGCAACCAGCCGACCTCACCGCGGCCGCAAAAGCCGAGACGGCGGGCTGACTTTTCCCTGCGGATGCCGCAGGCGGCAGCAACCCAGCAGCCTGCCTACGAGAAACCGCTCGTGCTGCCGCAGCCACAGCCAGCGGCCCAGCCGGTCCGCCCACAGGCTCAGCAGCCGCCGGCACCGCCGCGGCCGTCACCCCGTCAGCTGCCCGATCAGCCGCAGCGGCTGGTCGAGTCAGCCGCCCGCACGCCCGCGCAGCAAGAGCAGCAGCCGGCCGCCAGCCGGCCGCTCAATCGCCGCGCAGCAATCCCCCAGCCAGCCGCAGCCTCACTCCCCACCACCGCGGCTCCACTGGCTGCGACGGACCGAGCAGTGACCGCTGCCCCCGAGCCGCTCCGGGCAGTCGCCTTGCCGGCCCGATCGACCGCCAGCAACGCAGCGGTTGCCGGCCAGTGGCGACCCCGCGAAGCGATGCTGCTTGAGCGACTGGCTACCGGAACAGCATCGAGACCCGACCGCCCTGAGCAGCCCGCACTGCGACCGGCAGTCACATCACTGCCGCGACCGGGACGGCCGACCGTCACAGTGGACGGTGCCACCTCCAGCCCGAAGGCTGCGTCACTCGCCGATGCAGCTGTGCCTGCACAAATTCAAACCAGCGACCAAAGAGCCTTGCGACCGGCTCCGATCCGCCCCCGGCTTGGCGGCACCGCAGCGCGGCCACCGGGTAGTGTGACAACCGGGCTTGCCGCCCGGGCTGCTGCAGGGATGCCAACTGCCGACGAGCCAGGCAGCAGGACGACCGCCGGGCTCCGCGATCGCAGCTCAGGATTCGCCAGTGGGAGCCCGGGTGGCTCCACTCCGGTGGGTACAGAACTGTCCCGGCGAAATGACCTGCTTGGCACGGCGGCGGACCCGGCTGCTGCCGCTGCGGCGGTTGAGAGCCTGGCCATGCGGGGAAGCGGTCCGGCAGCAGCAGTTCCGGCTGCCGGGCCAGCCCCCGGCCTGCGGCCTGGTCCGGCAGCCGGCGGCCGGCTGGCCATGCTGGCCAACCGGGGGCAGGCGATCACGACAGCCCGGGGCCTGCCCGCTGCGGCTCCTGCCGGTGCCGACGAGGAGGGCCTTTCGATTTCGAGTGAACAGCTTCGCAGCAGCCGGCTGACCGGCACAACAGCTGGTGCCGTGCCCAGCCCAACTGGGCCTTCACTTACGCGGATTGCTGCTGCGACGCTGCCGCCTGATGGTCGGGTGCGGGACGTGGCCGAGGCGTTTGCCGGCCGCCTGGCCGACCGCTGGATGGCGGCGGCATCGGCCAAGGTGGCTGACCGCGAGGCCCTTGCCCAGGCTGACGCCATGATCGACCGGGGCCTGGCCTTTCTGGTTCGTTCGCAGCAGGCCGACGGCCGCTGGAGCCTGACCAGTTACGCCGGCGCACGCCCAGACGATGCTCCCCGGCTGACCTGCGACACGGCAGCTACCGGCCTGGCCCTGCTCAGCTTTCTGGGTGCGGGGCATGATCACTTCTCTGGTCCCCATCGCGACACGGTCCGCCGCGGCATCCAGTGGCTGCTGGCCGTCCAGCAGCCCAATGGCGATCTCTACCTGCAGGCCGACCCCCTCTCCAACAGCTGCGGGTGGATGTACAGCCATGCGATCGCCACGATGGCCCTCTGCGAGGCGGTCGGCATGACCGGTGATCCGCTGGTGCGGCCAGCTGCGGCAAAGGCCTGCCAGTTCATCACCGCCAGTCAGCATCCCGTCTCTGGCGGCTGGCGGTATCTGCCCGGCACCGACTCTGACTTGTCGGTCAGTGGCTGGATGCTGGTGGCCCTGCGGGCCGGTGCCTTGGCCGGCGTGCCGGTGGCGGCGGAGACCTTTAGCGGGGTACGGGAATTGGTGGAACAGTCGGCCTCGCCGGTCGATCCCACCCGCTACACCTACAACCCACGGGACAACCAGCAACGCCAATCGCCGCTATCGGTCAGCTGCATGACTGCCGTAGGTGCGCTGATGCGGCTGCACACGGGGGTACGGGCGGGGGACCGGCTGGTGGCCCGGCCGGCTGAACTGCTGGCGGCGACATCCCCCAGCTACGGCTCGGCTGAGCAGCGGGCCCGCGATGCCTATCTCTGGTATTACGCCTCGCAGGTCCTCGTCCACACAGGTGGCGACCCGTGGAACCGCTGGTACCGCGACCTGGTCGACCTGCTGGCTGAGCAGCAGGCGCGTACCGGCCCGGCGGCTGGCAGCTGGGACCCCCTCGGCAGCCGGCCTGACCGCTGGGGCCACTACGGTGGCCGCATCTACGTCACCACCCTGCACCTGCTGACCCTGGAGGTGCCCGCCCGACACCTGCCAACCTACTCGGTCACAGCCGACTCGCCCTGAGGCATCGTTGCCTCGACGGGCACCCCGATGCTGGCTGCTGGGCAGCCCCAGAGCTTCGCGAGCAAACGGCAGGCGTGCGGGTCGTGGGCTTCAAGTTCCACGCGGCAAAACGGAAAGAAATCGTTGCGTGAGAAAAAGGCCTCGGTCGTCTCGGCGAAATACTCCTGCTGATTGGTCAGGGCATAGGCCCGGTCAAGTGACATGATGCCGCTGGCATCCTGCCGCTCCACCTCGTCGTAGCGGCCGGAGGCCTGGGCCCGCTGGAACACCTCGATCACATCGGTGTTGCCAAAGCCATTGGCGAGTTCCCGGTCATGGTAGGCATGGGCCAGTTCGTGCAGCGCAAAGTTGGGCATCCGTCTGGTTTCAGCCTCAAAAATCAACACGTTGGTGAACTCAACCGCCTTGGCCATCGCGGGATCACGGCCATGCTGCCGCAGCCAGGCGGTAGCCGGGTGGTATTCTGCCCGCGCTGGAAAGCCGTCGTAGGCTGGCGACAGATACAGCGGCACAGCCTTGAGCTTGCGAACTGCGGCAGCCGGCACCACCCGAACAATCTCCTGCAGCTGCCCGGCCAGCAGCCCGATCGCCTTCTCAGTCGCTTTGGCATGGTCGGCCAGGAGCGTGCGGCTGATGAGCACCCGCCAGCCCTCCAGCTGCCGTTCGTCTCGGCTGTTCACAGCGGTGTGAGCTGTCTGTCGCTGCATCTCACAGTCGGGGTCGGGGGCGACCGCTGGGCCCACCTCAGTGACCGGATGCATGAAGAGATACCGCCAGACCGGTTCGTGCAGGAACCCGCCGGCAGCATCCTTACAGGCGTTGCCGTTCGGGATCACTCCAGAGTGAGCGCGGCCGGCGTTTCCCCCCATGTCGCAATTGCTGATCAGCCGCCGGCTGTTGCCGTAGGGGGAAGGCGTCTTTTCGACGTTGACCACCGGGCCGCACTCCTGCATCCGGAGCAGCTGCCACGAGCGGCAGTAGTGGTCCCGCTCCCAGCCGCCGTCGAGCACATGGGTAAAGCCGAAGAACCGGTTGGGGGACGTGGCCGACGCCCCCCCCTGCCAGGTTTCGGTATTGTCCCGGGGCCCTGAGAACATCACCACCCGATCGACCGCCTGATGCAACGCGAAGCGGGCGGCTGTGGTCGAGCCGTGGGAGATACCGGCCAGCGTCACCGTGTCCCACCGCAGGTCGCTGCGATCCGCCGTGAGGAACTGGGCCCAATTCCCTTCAGGATTTTCTCGGTCGAGCCAGAGCAGAAACTGCCGGGACCGCTCCCGCATGCCGTCGGGCTTGGGAATTGCCACCAGCGGGCTGATGTCCTCACCGGTCGCCGCTTCAAGCCGTATCTTACCGAGCACGTCACCCGAGTCCCGCTCCGCTGGCTTCAGCGTACCGAACCAACGGTTGGCATAGTGGACCTGGATGCCGTGCAGGCCATAGCTGGCAACTCGGTCAAACAGCCCCGGGCTGTGGGCCATCAGCCAGATCACCAGCCGCCCCTTACTTGGGACGCTGGTATCGACCACGGCATGCTCAAGGTCAGCTGGCTTCCCGGTCTTTGGGTCAGTGAAGCTGAAGCCGATCTCGGGATGCTCGTTGGCCGCCGGGTCGATCTCACTGGCCCGGGCCACCAAGTCATAGCGACGGCCAGCCTCGGCAGCGGCAGAACCGCGGCCCTGAGCCAGCCCCATCCCGGTGACGATCACCAGCACCAAACGGACGTTCACAAAGTTTCTCCAAAAAAAAGGTGCCAGCCACCAAATCTGGGGCCACTGGGAAAGACAGCGAACATGCAGATTGCCCAGATTTGGTGGCTGGCACCTTTTTCGGGGCGGTCAGTTGGCGAACGTCCATCCTTCGTCGCTCTTCGACACAACATGGCACCGCGTCGCCACTCTCCAGAGTGCTTGCGGAATCGGAGTCGGATCATAGCGATAAAAATCAGGGAATTTTTCCCGCAAGGCACGCGTTGCCTTGACGGCGTGGTAGTGCGGGATCCGTGCATCCATGTGATGCGCCACATGCGTGCTGCCGATGTGATGATGCATGAAATTGAGAACGGAACCGTAGGGGCGGTCAACCGTCATGAAGGCTCCCTTGACCCACGTCCAGTCCTCCTCGTCGAAGTGTGGAATATCGACATCGGTGTGCTGAAGCCAGGTGTACAAGACCAGCCAGAAGTTCACCACCAGGTAGGGTCCGATGTAGACCGCGAGGACTGGAAGAAACCCTGAAGAATGAGTCCACCAGCCAAGCAGGCCGAGCATGGCAAGAACGCCGATATCTGACAGCCAGACCTTGCGAGTCCATCCCCCAGGAAAGAGTGAAGCTGAAAATGGCCAGGCCGGCCAGAAGTGGTTGGTCGTGCCCCGGGCCGGGCCACCCGTGGCACCGGTCAACAGGTAGAGGGGCCACCCGATCAGGAAGTGGATTGCGATCAAAACGATGGCGAAGGCTTCGTCACCAATCGTTTCCTGCCACCACCGCCACGCTTTGCCACCCGCCGTCGTGTTGCGAACTGGCACATGTGTTTCACCGAGTTCAAGGTGATTGGTGCGGGCATGATGCAGAGCATGGCTGCGTTGCCAGGAAAAATAGGGCACCAGGAGTCCGCTGTGCAAACAGTAACCGATCAAATCCTGAAGCCCGTTGTATTTCGTAAACGCCCGATGACCACACTCGTGCGCGACGACCCAGCAACCCGTGCCCGCGGTCCCGGCCACAACGGCGTAGGCAATCCACGCAGGCAGCCAGGACCAGGTGAGCGGAATGAACAAATATGCGAGGGCTCCACTGCCGATCGTCATCGCCAGAGAAGCAAGCAGGTAGAGCAACGACTTGATCAAGTCGCGGTGAAAGCACTCTGCTGGAATGACGGCGAGTACTTCCGCCTTCGTCGGATACCGTTTCTGCATCGTTGCGCTGCAGGCCACAGATTTGTTGCTGGCTGCTACCGACGGCGGATCTTCCAGATCACAGATACTCAGCACGACACTCCTCTGAACACAGGAAAATGTTGGACTTCAATATGGGGGCCACAGGCAATTTCGCAAATGTCTTGTTGGTGAAGAATAGCCGAAAAGACGATTTCCGGGGCACGACGCCACCCCCCTATTGCGGTGCACCGGCAGGCCACGAACCGATTCTTCGGGTTCAACAAGCTGCGGCGAGCAAGCAGGGCCGGTGAGAAGCCCTCACAACTCATTTCACGGGGCGATTGCGGCCGAGGCTGGCCCGCTCCTGCCAGCGGAGGACGACGATCGTGATTGCGGTAGCAACCAGGATTTGTAAAACGAGGGCCGCAAACGGAATCCAGAGGGCCGGATCGTAGTCGCCCAGGTTCCGCCAAAAGTCGGGCACGCCATCGCCTTCACTCCGGCTGCCGCGATGGGACCAGTAGAGGGGCGAGAACAGCATGGCGATTGGCTGAAGGATGCCGCCCGTGATCGGCAGGATTGTGGCACCAAGCAGCATCTGGGGCATGATCAACAGCGGCACCGCCAGCACACCCTTGTCGGTCGTGCGGACACAGGCTGAGACAATCAGGCCGATTGCGGCACACGCAACCGCTGCCAGCCAGTTGAAGCTGCCGGACAGCACTGGGCCACGGTAATAGAGTGCTTCCGGCTTGTGACCACCGAGCGCATCGCGAATCATGAAACCCAGTTCCACCGTGGCAGTGAATATCGCCACCTGAACTGCCAGCACAACGGCCAGCGCGAGCACTTTTGCGAGCACGTAAGCTGCAAACTGCAGGCCGTGCCGCCGCTCGAGGTCGAGCATCGGCCGCTCCTTGACGATCTCGCGAAAGCCGGTGACAAACCCGAGAATCACCATGCAGGTGCTCATCAAAGCGACCCATTTGAACGTGCCACCTGGATCAGTAATTTCCTTTTCCGGGGCGAGTGGAATCGTGTCGGCCAGGGCATCCGTGACCAGTCGCTCGGTGGATGGCTCCCGCAGGTGAGCCAGGATCTTCGGGTGACTGTCGAGAAACACGCGAATCTGCCCGGGAATGCTGGCGTCCAGTTCGGACACTGTCTCGGTGCCGATTGCTTCCCGCACCTCCCCCCACACATCAGCAAGCACTTCCTTCTCATCGGAATCGAGCAGCCGCGTCACCATCAGCGGGTTTTCAAACCGTGTCGTCAAGAATCCGAATAGGATCACGGCGGCAAGCGTCAGCGGCAACAAGAGCGCCATACCGAGGCCGCGGGCATCACGGACGGTTGTCTCGATTTCACGGGTGAGAAAGGCACTGAACTGTCGGCGAAAGCCAGGGATCGAGACGTCGGTGAGGGTGGCAGCCGCTGCCGCCCCAGCCTCGCTTCGCGCCGGAGGCTGCCCATCGCTTTGTGTTTCAGCCTCAGCCAACTTGTGATCTTCCGACTGCCGGTCTCGCCAGCGGGCTCCCCAGTAGCCTGCGGGTTTGTCTTCAATGGCGAGGTAGACGTCGGCGAGCCGTTGCACCTCAAAGTGACACAGTGCGTCCACTCGCGAGCCAAACCAGACCAGTTCACCGTGGCCCAGAATCAAGAGCTTGTCGGCCTGATCGACGTTGTCGAGGTGGTGCGTGACCGTGATCACGGTCGTGCCGGCCTTCGCCTGGTCGGCCAGCAGCATCATGATGCGTGCTTCGGTGGCGGGATCGAGGCTGGAAGTCGCTTCGTCGACCACCAGCAGGCCTGGATCGGCGAGCAGTTCGGCCGCGAGGCTCGCCCGCTTGGCTTCGCCGCCCGAGAGACTTCCGATTGTTGTCTTCCGCGCCGCCTTGAGCCCCACATTGTCGAGCGCGCGGTCGATCGAACCCAGTCGCTTTTCGGTGGCTGTCTCAGCAGGCAGCCTCACCTGCGAGGCAAAGTGAAGCGCCCGTTCTACCGGCAGAGCGGTCGGATTAATGTCTTTCTGCGGGACATAGCCGATCGCTCCCCGCAGTGAGTCGGCTTTGGAAGACACATCGTGGCCGCCGACGAGCAGCTGCCCGGCGGCAATTGCACGCTCTCCCAGAATCGCCCGTACCAGCGTACTCTTGCCGGCGCCGCTGGGGCCGAGCACGCAGATAAACTCTCCGGGCTTGATCTGCAGCGATATGTCTTTCAGCAGCGTCTTAGGTTCACTGCTTAAGTCTGTCGGCACCGTCACCGTCACGGCCTTGGCGACCACTGAGAGGCCCGTGCTCTTGTCGTCATCCATGCAAAGGATTCCCTCAGTCGTCCTTGAAGTCGGGCGCAAGCGTCACGTTGCCCTCAGCATCTGAAACATATTTGTGGCGGTGTCGCACGAGCCGCTTGAGAAAGCTCGACCGCACCGTTTCGGTGTAAAACTCGAAAAAGCTGCGGCCCGCTGGGTCCAGCGGGCTTTTGGAGGTGAACAGAATCATCGGCAGCACCATCTCGTCAACAACCTGCTCGGCATGCCAGACGGCCTGCGGCGGGCTGAACGGGTTCTGCGGATTGGCGTCTGAGTTGTCGTAGCTGCACTCAACTTCGAAACGCGTTCCTGCCGGGAACCGCTGCGGCTGTTTCAGTGAATAGGGGCACTGCCAGTTGTAGTCCCACTTCGGCACCCGCACGACGAGCTGTGGCGTGTCCTCGCCGGGAAGCCAGGCCCGGACCTCAAGCCACTTTGCCAACAGGTGCGTGTGCGGCGTGATGGTCACCAACTCCGCGTCCTGCGGTAACGTGAAGTTGCCGGTGACCCGAAAATCTTTGACACCCGGCGGAACGACGCCAAAGCTACCGGTGAGATAGATGATGTTCATCAGCTTCCGCTGCGGGTCTGCGGTGACGGCCTCGTCGGCCAGCCAAATCCCGATGCGGCTGGAATCGGTCTCGGTCTTGCCGGTGCGGGCATAGTGAACCTGTGCGGTCAAGTCGGAGCCGGCCGGCACCAGGAACACCGAGCCCGGGCCCGCCAGGCCCGCCCGCGTACCCGGCACGTAGCCACCGAGAAAACTGGTTCGCGGAAGGCCGTCCTCCCGAAACGGCGGCGGCCGAAATCCCAGCCCGTGCGGGTCGTACCAGCCGCCAGCCTGATCGTCCGGATGGCTCATGCCGTCCCGGCCGCCCCAGTTGGCGATGGCCTCTTCGCCGGACTCCCGCGGCAGGTAGGCGGTGAGGGCGTGGTGAACGATCGTTCGATTACCCGGCAGAAACTGCATCGCCCGGATCGCCAGATCTTCTTTGTTACCGAGCGGAAAGATCACGTTGCGGTAAAGGTCTTCGCCGTGAGCACCCAACTGCGTGGGGCTCTGCTGCTCGAGCACGATGTCGGGTGGCCCGAGGTCCTCCTGAAAGGCCCCGTAGTCCGGCAACGGCGCGAGCTTCGGGGTTTTCGCCGGATCCCCGACAGGCTTGTTGGTCTTCACCCACTCCCGCAGCATGGCGAGTTCCGCAGCCGTCGGCGGCCCGGTGCCGTGTAGTTCAAAATCGCTTTCCACCTGGGCGGGCGGCATCCGTCGGGCTTCAATCTCCTCGATCGCCAGTTCCATCCAATCAACCGCATCGTCGTAGGAGGTCAGGGTAAAAGGCCCGGCCTGACCGGGGCTGTGGCACCGCTGGCACTTGTCATGCAGGAAGGGCAGCACGTCTTCGGCGTACGTGACCGTGTGATCGGCCTGGCTCGGCGTGGTGGGCACTTCCGGCCGGTCGAGCGGGCAACCGATAGCTGCAGTGACAGGCAGCTTCACCTCGCGGCCGGCGAGCAGATCGACGATCGCGTTCTTGAGATCGGGCTCAGGAGCACCGGGCGACTTCTCACCCCGCTCCTTGTAGCGGTCGTCGATCCGGCCCTGATACCGTGTGCGGCCGCTGGCATCGACGAGCACCACCTCGGGGGTTGTGGTGGCGTCGAGGGCCTCGGCGAGGTGGAAGTCGCGATCGGTAAGAAATGGGAAGTGAATCGCATAGTCGTCGCGATAGGTGGTGATCTCCTCAGGCTCGTCAAACTCGCAGACCACCCCCACGAAGTGGACGCCCTGCTCGTTGAACTCCTTCTCAAGTTCAGCGAGGACCGGTCCGTACCGCTGGGCCAGGGGGCAGGTGGGATGGAGGAAGGTGAAGCAGACGGCCGCGCCATCGGTGCCAAGGAGGTCAGCGAACAACAGGGTCTGCCCGTCGAGCGACTGGGCAGAGAGCCGTTCCATAGCGGTGATTTGAGGCCTGTTGCCAGCGGGGGCTGGCGCCGCGTCGTCAGCCCAGACAACGACCGTGACACCAACACACCAGGCCACGACCGTGACCAAGACCAACCACCCTCGAATACCCATCGGGCTGACCTGAGATTGACGGCCACCAACGGCCAAGGAACGGTTCAAAAATTTAGTTTACCCACATCTCAGCTACAAGTCCTCATCTTTTCGTGTACGAAGCGGATGTTTCGTGCGCCCCTGAGTAGGGGATGAGCCTGAGTAGGGGATGAGCCTGAGTAGGGGATGCGAGCAGATTGCCGATCACCCCAACAGACGCTGCCTCTGAAGTGGCGGTTCAGCCGGCGATACGTTGAAGGCTGGCACACTGCGCCCGACCAGGCTGGCCAGCCAATCAGGCCGCTCCCAAAGCCGAACTCAGCCGGCATCGCACTGGCTGCCTGTGCCCTGCCCCTGCCGCCTGAAGCTCTCAGTCCCGCCATTCCACCTGGCAACTTAGGTGAACGGGGAAGCGAATGGAACTCGCCACGCTCCCCACTGCCCCCACGTTATCTGCTGCCGAAATCAAATGGCAGAAAGCCTCAAGGAGTGTTTTTCAAAAGCTCGATTCCACCAGTGAATTCGGCGTTCTGGCCCAGGCTGCGCGCCCGCTGAAGAACTTGCTCGCACCCGCCCATGCGATCGACCCGTGACCACCACCCTTACACTTACCCTGCGGTGGAAGAAGACTGTGCGGGTACGTTTTCACAATGGAATCACCCACCAGGGCCCATTCCGCTCAGGACCGGAGGCCACCGCATCGGGGAACGGCAGCGTTGTTCCCCAGCACGCTCGTCTGCGTGGACGTTGGCAGCTGGTCCTCCCTCTGATCGCCTGCGCTCTGGCCGCACCGGGGTGCACCTCCTGGGGCGATTACTGGCGGCACCACATGAAGGTTGGGCCGACCTATCAGCGGCCAGTCGCCCCAGTTGAGCCTGAATGGATCGACGCCGATGACCCGCAGGTGCGTTCCGAATGCGATGTTGAGGCGCAGTGGTGGCGGCAGTTCAACGATCCGATACTCGACCAGTTGGTGCTGCAGGCTTATGAGCAGAACCTCTCTCTCCGCGAGGCGGGCTTCCGGGTGCTGGCCTCCCGGGCGGCCTACAACATCACCGTGGGCGGCTTCATGCCGCAGGCGCAGGGAGCCATCGCCGAATATGCCCGTTGGCAGCTGAGCAACAACGTCGAAGCGTTTGAGAACCTCTCAATTCCCCCATTCAGTCTCTGGCAGACAGGCTTCAACCTGTCGTGGGAGCTTGACCTCTGGGGCAAGCTCCGCCGCAAGATCGAATCGGCTGCGGCAGAGTACCAGGCGAGTGTCGAGGAATATGACGGGGTGCTGGTCACGCTCATCGCTGATGTGGCCGATCGTTACGTCGATTATCGCGTCGCCCGTCACCAGGTGGCCGACCTGCAGCACCTACTCAACATTCAGCGTGATTCCCTGCAGGTTGCAGCCGACCGGTTCGAGGGAGGCGTCACCAGCGAACTCGATGTCTCTCAGGCACGGCTGAACCTCGCCAAGACCGAGGCCCTCATTCCTTACTATGAGCGAGAGGCGCGACTGGCGACCAATGCCCTCTGCATGCTGCTTGGGATTCCACCGGAAGACCTGGCACTGCGGCTGGGGGAGAGTGGCATTCCAACTGTGCCGCCGTCGCTGGTGATTGGCATTCCAGCGGAACTCATTCGGCGGCGGCCCGATGTGCGGCAGGCCGAACGGTTGGTGGCCGCCCAGTGCGCGCAGATTGGTGTGGCCGAAGCGCAGCTGTATCCCTCCTTCTCAATCAACGGGTATCTCGGCGTTTACGCCAACGAAATCGGACAGCTGTTTGAATCTGATTCCATGTATGGCTTCGTGGCACCAGTGGTTGACTGGAAGATTCTGAACTACGGACGGCTGCTCAACAACATCCGTCAGCAGGATGCCAAGTTCCGGGCTCTTTCTGCTACCTATCAACAGACGGTGCTGCGAGCAGGCCGCGAAGCTGAAGACGGCATCATCACCACCATCAAGGCCCGCGTTGCCGCCGACAAACAGCAGGAGGCTGTGACTGCTGCCAGCCGATCGGCCGAACTTGTTGAGATTCAGTACAAGGAGGGAGCAAGTGACTTCAATCGGGTATTCGTCGTCCAGCAGACGCAGGTCACTGAACAGATTCGGCTCAATACCAGTGTTGGCGGCGTGGCCAAGGGCATGATCAAGATCTACCGCGCCCTCGGCGGTGGCTGGCAGCTGCGGCTCGACGCCCTCGCCGCCAGTGGTCAGTGCTGTAAGCCGCTCCCAAGCGTTGAGGGCAGCCTCCCCAACGACTACATCGGCAAACAGCCTCCCGCCGGCTTTGACGCCTGGTGCCTCTGGCCCGAGTGGCTCCGAGGCAAGAAGCCGCGGTGATTGCGGCTTTTCCTCCTGGAGGGGTGACATGGCTGGTTTCGCTAGGGCCGACTTTCAACTGGCTGCTGTGTCTTCCCCAAGCTGCTCTGCCGCAACAGGCTGTAGAAGAACACCGGCGTGAGAAAAATACCGAACAGGGTCACCCCCAGCATGCCACTGAAGACGGCCAGGCCGAGCGTCCGGCGCATCTCCGCACCCGCCCCTTCGGCCACCACCAGGGGGAGCACACCGAGAATAAAGGCCAGCGACGTCATCAGGATCGGCCGCAGCCGCAGCCGACTGGCTTCCACGGTGGCTTCCACCAGCGGCTTGCCCTCGTGGGCGAGCTGGCGGGCAAACTCGACGATCAAAATCGCGTTTTTGCAGGCCAGCCCCACCAGCACCACAAAGCCAATCTGGGTGAAAATCGTGATCTCCATGCCTGCCTGACGCACCCCCAGCACTGCCGAGAGCAGGCACATCGGCACCACAAGAATCACCGCCAGCGGCAACGCCCAGCTCTCATACAGGGCCGCCAGCACGAGAAATACGAGTACCACCCCCAGGACGAACAGGAACGTGGCCGTCGCCCCCGAACGGATCTGCATGAAGGCCATCTCCGTCCACTCGGCTGCGAAGAGCGGCGGAATGGTCGCCTGGTCCTGCAGCCGGTCGAAGTGCTCGCGGACGATGGACAGAGCCGAGGTGCTGCCTGTTCCTGAGGCGGGCTCACCGTACACCGCTGCCGTCGGGTAGAGATTGTACCGCATCACGAGGGAGGGACCGACGCGATCCTTTACCTGGACCAGCGTTGCCAAGGGCACCGCCTGCCCGTTGGCTCCCAGCACCGTGAGGTCTTCTATGGCCCGGCCGAGGTCGCCGCGATGCCGGGCATCGGCCTGCATGTTGACCTGCCACGACCGGCCGAACCGGTTGAAGTTATTGATGTAGTATGAGCCGAGTTGCACCTGCAGGGTTTCAAACAGGTCGCCCAGTCGCACGCCCACTGCCGCAGCCTTCTCGCGGTCAATGTCGAGAAACAGCCAGGGAGCACTGGCCGAGTAGTTGGTAAACAGGCCCGTGAGCCGGTCATCATCCCGGCAGTCCGCGATCAGCGCCGCGGTCACCTGCTCCAGTTGAGCGGCGCCGTAGTCACCGCGGTCTTCTACCGCCAGCTTGAAGCCTGCCACTGTGCCAAGGCCATCCACCGGCGGCGGGCCAAACACCTCCACCCGGGCGTCATCTACCGCAGCCTGCCAGTCGCGGCGCAGCCGAGCGGCGATGGCCTCGGCCGACGCAGCGGCCCCCTGCCGCTCTGCGAAGCTGTCGAGCATGACATACATGGCACCCCAGTTTGGTGAATTGCCCCCCAGCACCACCGACCGCCCAGCCACCGAAACGGCATGGGACACCCCCGGCTCCTCCAGTGCCCGCCGCTCAAGCGCTGCCATCACCGCTGCTGTCCGCTGCACGCTCGCCCCCTCCGGAAGCACCACATCAGCGATCAGATAGCCCTTGTCCTGCTCGGGGATGAAGCCCACCGGCGTGACCTTGAACAACAGCCAGGTGACCACCAGCAAACCGGCAAACACCAGCAGGATCAGCCAGGCCAGCCGAAGCGAGCCGCGGACTGCCCAGCCGTAGCCCCGGGTCAGCAGGGCGAACCCGGCATTGAAGCCACGGAAGATCCACCCGCAGAGAAACCCCAGGACGCGGTCGATAGGGTCTGGTGAGGCCCCGTGCGGACGCAACAAAATCGCTGCGAGCGCCGGTGAAAGTGTCAGTGAGTTGACTGCTGAGAGGAGCGTTGAGACCGCAATGGTCAGGGCAAACTGCCGGAAGAACTGGCCGACGATGCCGGCGATGAAACTGCACGGCACAAATACGGCGCACAGCACCAGGGCCACGCCGATCACTGGCCCGGTGACTTCCTGCATCGCCTTGAATGCCGCCTCCCGCGGCGCAAGACCGTGCTCAATCCAGCGTTCGACGTTCTCGACCACGACAATCGCATCATCGACCACGATACCGATCGCCAGCACAAGCCCGAACAGCGAGAGGTTATTGAGGCTGAACCCCAGTGCGGCCATGAAGGCGAAGGTACCGACGATTGCCACCGGCACCGCAATGAGTGGAATCAGGGTGGCCCGCCAGTTCTGCAGAAAAAGCAGCACCACCAACGCCACCAGGATGGTGGCATCACGGAGCGTCTTGAGTACCTCAGCCTTCGACTCCTCGATGAAGGGCGTGGTGTCGTAGACCACCTGTGCTTCGAGCCCCTTGGGAAAACGTTCGCCCAAAGCCGCCAGCTTTGCCCGCACAGCTGCCGCGGCGGCGATCGCGTTCGAGCCCGGCAGCTGATAGATATTCATGCCCACACTCGGCTCGCCATCAAACCGACAGATCTGGTCATAAAACTGTGCACCAAGTTCGACCCGAGCCACGTCCCGCAGCCGCACAATCACCGCCGCGACGTCGCCGTCTGCTGTCGGCGTCTCCTTGACAATCACGTTGCCAAACTCCTGGACCGTCACCAGCCGGCCGACTGCTGAGAGTGGAATCTGAAAGGCCTGCCCCTGTGGAGCCGGCTGCTGGCCGACACTGCCGGCAGTGATCTGATAGTTCTGATTCTCCAGCGCGGTCCGCATGTCTCCCGCTGAGAGGCCGACCGCAGCCATCTTTTCCGGATCGAGCCAGACGCGCATGCTGTAATCCCGCTGCCCGATGAAGTCGATGTCACCGACGCCCTCCACCCGCAGCAGCTCATCACGAATCTGAATCGTGGCGTAGTTTGAGAGGAAGATCTCGTCGTAGAGGGGCCTGCCGGCTGCGTCCCGGGCGGCGGTAAAGTTGACGATCATCATTGCGGCCGGCGACTTCTTCAGCACGGCCACCCCCTCACGCTGCACCAGGTCGGGCAAGGATGGCATCGCCAGCGTGACCCGCACCTGGGTGAGCACCTGGGCCATATTGAGATCAGTGCCCGGTGCGAAGGTGATGGTGAGCCGATAGCGGCCGTCGTTGGTGCACTGGGAACTCAGCGAGAGGGCGTTTTCAACACCACTCACCTGCTGCTCGATCGGCGCGGCAATCGTATCGCGGACAAGCTCCGCATTCGCTCCGGGGTAGACCGTCGACACCTCGATGGTGGGTGGCGTGATGTCGGGGTATTGGGTGGTCGGCAGGGTGAACGCAGCGACCCCGCCACAGAGAACCAGCACGATTGAGATCACCGACGCAAAGATCGGCCGCTCGATGAAGAACCCTGCAATCATGGCCGGGCGGCCTCCGGCTGGGGCTTGCGCGGTCGCCAGCGATCGCTGAGCCCGGTCAGTTTTTCATAGAACACGGGCGTCAGGAAAATCCCGAAGAGGGTCACGCCAATCATGCCGGAAAAGACGGTAACGCCCAACGACCAGCGGAGCTCGGCCCCCGCCCCCCGGGCAATCACCAGCGGCACGACCCCCAGAATAAAGGCCAGCGAAGTCATCAGAATCGGCCGCAGCCGTAGCCGGCTGGCCGCAATTGCCGCGGAGCGGGCGTCGTGCCCCTCCGCATGTAGCTGCCGGGCAAACTCCACAATCAGAATGGCGTTTTTGCAGGCAAGCCCGACCAGCACAACAAGCCCCACCTGGGCGAGGATGTCGATCGGTAGAAATGCAACCAACAAACCGATCACTGCCGCCAGCAAACACAGCGGTACGACAAGGATCACTGCCAGGGGCTGCGTCCAGCTCTCGTAGAGTGCTGCCAGCACGAGGAACACCAGGATCACACCCAGCCCCAGCAGCAGTCCCGCCGTGTTGCCCGCCGCGATCTGCAGGAGAAACACCTCTGTCCATTCATAGGAGAAGTTTTCGGGCAGGTGTTGCTGGGTTGCGGCAGCCACACGGTCGATGAGCACCGATCCGCCCTCGAAGGGATTGGGAATCCCCACGATCGGCGCCGCCGGGTAGAGGTTGTACCGCATCATGATTGATGGCCCCATCGACTGGCGAACCTCCAGCACCGAGGCCAGCGGCACCAGGCCACCGTCGCGGGCAACCACCTTCAGCTCACGCAGATCCTCGAGGCGGCGGCGGAAGCCCTCATCAGCCATCACCTTGACCTGCCAGGTACGACCAAAACGGCTGAAAGTATTCACGGTCAACGAGCCAACATCCAGTTGCAGGGCGGTAAAAACCGCCGCAAGCGGGATGCCGAGCCCGCGAATCTTGTCCCGGTCAATATCGAGGAAATACTGCGGCGAGTCAGCCCGATAGCCGCCAGCAATGAAGGGGAGCTGCCAGCCCTCCATGTCGGCCACGATTTTCTGGCTCGCTTCCTGGATCACCTTGGGTCCAAGGCTGCCACGGTCCTGCAGATAGAACTTGAAGCCCCCGGCCATGCCCATCCCCTTGACCGGTGGCGGTGGGTAAATCCCCACTTCCGCATCGAGGATTTCCTGCCGGCAACGCGCTTGCAGCGCTCGAATGATGCCAAAGCTCGAGGTCTCGGGGGTGCGCCGGTTTTCATACTCATCGAGCATGAGAAACAGCGAGCCCCAGTGAGGCGCATTGGCGTTGTAGACAAGTGACATGCCGGCCACGGTGAACACATCGGCAATCCCGGGCACGTCGTGGGCCAGGGCATCGATCCGCTCCAGCACCTCGCTGGTGCGTTGCACAGACGCCCCATCGGGCAATTCCACCGCGGCAACCAGATACCCCTGATCCTGCAATGGCACGAACCCCTGCGGATAGACGGCAAAGAGCCGCCAGGTGACGAACACCAGGAACAGGTAGACGAGGAGCGCCAGCCGGCCATGCCGCACAACGGCCGCCACGCCCCGGGCATAGCCATTGTTGAGGGCATCAAAGAGATGATTGAAGACCCAGAAGACCGGCCCCATGACCCAACCAAGGAACCGCTGAAAGAAGTCGGGCGGAGCGTCGTGCGGCCGCAGGAGCATCGCTGCAAGGGCCGGGCTCAGGGTGAGCGAGTTGACCGCTGAGAGAATCGTCGACACGGCAATGGTCAGGGCAAACTGCCGGAAAAAGAGACCGGTCACCCCACCGATGAAAGCGCAGGGCACAAACACGGCCGAGAGCACCGCCGCCACCCCAATCACCGGGCCGGTGACCTCAGTCATCGCCCGCTCTGCCGCCGCATACGGGTCGAGCCCCTGCCTGATCCAGCGTTCGACGTTTTCCACCACGACGATTGCATCATCGACCACGATGCCGATCGCCAGCACCAGCCCGAAGAGGGAAAGCGTATTGAGGCTGAAACCCAGGGCAGCCATGGCGGCGAAGGTGCCCACAATCGCCACCGGCACCGCCACCAGCGGAATCAGTGTCGCCCGCCAGTTCTGTAAAAATAGCAGCACGACGAGCCCGACGAGCAGGATCGCATCGCGAAGGGTCTTCAGCACTTCCTCGATCGACTCGGTGATGTACGGAGTCGTGTCATAGGTGACGCGATATTGCAGTCCGGCCGGAAACCGGGTGGCCAGCTCCGCCATCTTTGCCTGGACGGCCCAGGAGGTTTCGAGTGCGTTGGCGTCGGGAAGTTGAAACACAGCCAGCCCCACCACCAGCAGCCCGTTGTAGCGACAGGTCTGGTCATAGCTGGCTGCCCCCAGTTCGATCCGGGCCACGTCCCGCAGCCGCACCAGCGGCGTCCCCGGCACCGTTGGATCGGACCGCAGGACAATCGCACCGAACTCCTCGGGCGTGGAGAGGAGCCCCGTGGCGGCGACGGGCAGCTGCAGCTGCTGGCCGTCAGCGGCCGGTGACTGGCCGCTGACGCCCCCGAGCACCTGCACGTTCTGGGTGGCAATCGCATCGTGCGCATCCTGAGAGGTCAGGCCGCGCGAGGCGAGCTGCTCGGGATCGAGCCAGATCCGCAGTGAATAATCTCGCTGTCCGAGCAACAGAATGTCACCAATCCCGGGGCACCGGAGCAGCTCGTCCCTGAGGTGAACCGTGGCATAGTTACTCATGAAAACGTCGTCGTACCGCCCGTCAGACGAGAACAGATCGACCGTCATGAGAATGTCCGGGGAACGCTTTTTGACGCTCACACCCTGCTTTTGCACGACGGTGGGCAGAAGTGGCATCGCAAGCTGTACGCGGTTCTGCGTCTGAACCAGCGCCAAGTCGGCATCGGCGCCCACTTCAAAGGTGAGCTGGAGCACGTAGTAGCCGTCATTGGTTGCCTGCGACTGCATGTAAAGCAGTTGGTCAACACCATTGACCTGCTGTTCGATCGGGGCGGCGATCGTGTCGGTCACAACCGCAGCATTGGCACCCGGATAGAGGCAGGTCACCTGCACGATGGGGGGCGCGACGGGCGGAAACAATGAAATCGGCAGCGAGAGCAGGCTCACCCCACCGGCCAGCGTGATGACAATTGAGATCACCGACGCAAAGATCGGCCGCTGGATGAAGAATCGCGAGATCACGGCGATTGGTTACCCGGCGGGGGCAGCGGCTCGGCGGCAGGAGAAAGCTGGGGCAAAACGGCAGCCGGCGGGCCCACCGCGGGCTGTGGCTGAGGGACCACTCGACCGGGGGCAGGCTCCACGGCGGGTGGTTCGGTGGTCTGCTCATGCGCCGTCGTCACTGGAACCACGAGGCTTGCCAGATCAAGGCTGGCCTCAGCGGCTGGACTTGGGCTGACTGGCTTGCCTTCCCGGCACCGCTGCAGGCCACGAACCACGATCCGGTCGGTAGTCGAGACAGGCTGGGAGGGATCGACCGCAAGAACGGTGATCCAGCTGCCCAGTTTTTGCCCGAGGGCCACCTCTCTGGCCGAGACCAGATCAGCGCTCCCGACAACCCAGACGATCTTGCGATCTTGGATGCTGCCGACGGCGGCCTCAGGCACGAACATTCGCTCGACCGAGTCACCCAGTGGCAGTCGCACCCGGGCGAACATGCCCGAACGAAAGAGCGGCGGGCGGGGGGCAGCCGGGTCGGCGGAATAGGGGTTATCGAGCCGACCCCGCATCGTGATGGTCGCCGTGTTGGTGTCGACCTGATTGTTGAGAAAATCGATCTCGCTGCTGTATGGATAGTTGCGGTCAACATCATCGACCAGCCCGACATCGGCCGTCGTCGCCGCCTGGCCAATCCCCGGGCCCCGGCCGGACTCACGGGCATGGTTCATCACCCGCAGAAACGTCGGTTCATCCACATTGAAATAGACGAAGATCGGGTCGATCGACACGATCGTAGTCAGCGTGGTTGTGTCTTGCGTAATCAGGTTGCCAACTTGTAACTGAGTGCGGCCGATCTGCCCGGTGATTGGCGCGGTGATTGAACAGAACTCAACAGTGAGTCGGGCGGCCTCATGCTGTGCCTGTGCCGCGATCAGGCTGCCGGCATTCTCCTCGAGCTTCGCCTTGTAGCTGTCAAAATCCTGCTGGCTCGCCGCCCCCTTGGCGACCAGCTTTTCAAAGCGATCAACCTGCACCTTCAGAAACCGTTGCTCCCCGAGCAGTCGTTCGATGACACCGACCGCTTCGCCGAGCTGCGCCCGCGCGGGGCGGTCATCGATCTCGTAGAGCGGATCCCCCTTGGAGACAAACTGACCATCCCGAAAAGCTACCCTGGTGAGATAGCCGGTGACGCGACTGCGAATCTCGACCACACGCTCAGCGTCAATTCGCCCGGTAACTTCGAGGTATTCAGGCAGCCGAACGACCCGCGGCGTCGTGATCACAACCTCAGCCGTCACCGCGGCTGGAGCCGCTGGCTGGGGCTGGGGCTGACGGCAGCCTGTGCTTTGGAGGCTTAGCAGCAAGAGCGGCAGCAGAGCACGCCCTCTCAGCTGCCGTCCATTCGGTGACGGCTTCTGAGAGCTACTGGAACATGTGGTCATGATGAGCCTGCTGCTGGCTACTGATGGAGGGCTGCAGTGTAGCGATTCGTCCCCGGGGACGGCGAGGAACACGGCGGCAAGCCCTCAAGGCCGCGTCCTCCGCGTACCAGCATGACAGCACAGCAGACGGATGGCTCGGGCCAGCGGCAGCGGCGGACCACAGTCCCCAGGGGATCTCACGAGCGTTCGCTTGACAGAGAGAGTGGCTGTTTGCCGAAAAAGCCATCCAGGGCAGCTCTGTTCGCGGTGGAGTCTTCCGCTCGGTGGGTCGGAGCCGGACGGATCCAGAGGGCAAATGAGCCGCTCGAAGCCAGGTACTGAGTTTTCAGACAGAGCCCAGGTTCTGTCTGAGAAGGCTACCGTTGGCCTGAGAGCGAGCTGCTTTGGTGTCTGGCAAGGACGGCGAAGCAGCCAGATTGCAGATCTGGCGATGGAGCCGGACGTAGCCAGAGGGCAAATGAGCCGC
>CBFIHA010000025.1:0-43232 GCA_965662195.1 uncultured Pirellulales bacterium | reverse complement strand
AGCCCGAGGCGCGAGCCGAGGGAATACGTTTCGGGGATCAAAAAGAGCCGTTTCCCTCAGCTTGCGCTTCGGGCTTCAAAGCATGTACTTTTCGACGGACTTTTTTGCTGCTTGCCGTGAACGCGCAACATCAAAGCGTGCGATTCGGGCTTCGAAGCACGGGGCTTCAGCAGAACCTTTGGGGAGGAGCGGGTTCTGAATTCCCGCGGCACGACCTCTGAGAGTTACGGGCAGCAGCCCCGCTAGACCCACTCGGGGGCGGGTTCGATGGCGTCGCCGGGGCGGCTGCCGGCGTCGGCACGGCCGGAGCCTTCGAGCCGGCAGATGGCCTTCACCGTCATGTCGGCATCGCAGGCAATCTGGCAGGAGAGCCGCACGCCCGGAGTGGCCGAAAGCCCCTTGGCATCGAGCACATCCTTTTCAGCCTTGGTCATCGTCTGCGGCTCACCGGCCACGAATTCCACCCGGCAGGTGGTGCAGCGGGCGAAACCACCGCAGGCGTGGAGCTGATCGACGCCACACTCATCGACGAGGGCATTGACCAGCCGCTTGCCGGCGGGTATCTCGAATTCACCAACTCCTTCAACGGTCAGCTTGGGCATGGCGGTTTTCTCCTTGGGGTGTCAAATAGGGAACGGTTGAGGAAAGGTCAGGGGGCAGTCAGGCCGCTGGCTGTGCCGGCGTCTTTGCGGCTGCCGGCTTGGCCGCCGGCGTCTTCTTGCGGGCCGCTGGGGGCGGGTCGAGGTTGGCCTCGAGTTCCTCCGACGTGACTGTCGAGGGAATGCCAGCCGTGGGCACTTCAAGCCCCGCCGTCCAGACCAGGGCGTTGAGCATCAGCCGGCGGAACTCGTCGTTGCCCCAGTTTTTATGGAAGTGGCCACCGGTGCAACCGAAGCCACGGCCGCCATCAGGCCGCTCATAGGCCCAGGCCAGCACCTCGCGGCCACCTTTGTTGGCCCGGACTGTGGGGTTGTTGCTGTGGGGGCCGTCCGGCCGCTCGCGGGTGCTGTCGGGCGGCACAGCCGACAGGATTGCCGTCACGGCGTCGGCCGGTTCGCGGAACCGCATGTGGTAGTACCACTCGTCGTTGACTTCAAACGGCTCGACCCCGCGGCAGATCGGATGATCACTGGCCAGCTCGGTGGCGGAGAGCGTCCAGTGTGGGTTGACCGACCAGTTGGTCTCGAAATAGCCCCCAATCCAGTTGAGAAACTCAGGGCCACCCTTTTCCTTCGGCACCTCGACGCCGTAATGCAGGCAGGCAATGCCGACGCCGCGGTGGGCTAGGGCATCGATCTGGGCCAGGCGGTTGCTCTGCACCACTGGATGCCTGCCGCCGCCATCAGCAAACATCAAGATGCCATTCGCGTTGTCAAAGGCGGTTGGATCGTCGGGCCAGCCATTGGTGTAGACCGCGGTCACGAGCTGCTCAGGCAGGGCGGCATCGAGGCACCTCTTGAACAGCAGGCAGCCAGCCCGGAACTCATGGTCACCCTGACGGTGGCTCGCCGGGCCGGCCAGCAGCACCAGCTTCTTGCGGCCGTCGGCCAGCTTCAGTCGCTTCAGCTGGATGTCTTTGAACTCGACCTTCATCGGCGGACCAGCATGCAGCTGCAGCGCCAGAATGCCCCGCATGGATCGCTTCTCAGCCTGTTCATCGACCGTCTCGGACATCAGCTGGCCGTTGATGAAGTGCTGCAGCCGGTTGCCGCGGGCCACGATCAGATAGTCGTTCCAGTCGCCCGCCTTGATCGCCTTGCCGAGGTCCTCCGGTGTGCCGATTGGTTCACCCGGTTTTTTTTCGCCGGAGGCGGTGACCGTGATCCGCTGGCCACGTCGGGCCAGAATGCCTCGGCCCTTTTCCTCGTAGAGAATGCCACAAAACGGCTGCGTGCTTTCGGCGATGTCGGCCTGATAGCCACCGACGACAGCATTTCCGAGATCACGGCTGCGGTACTGGATGCCGCTGTTGTGGTTCCGCAGGCGAAATGACAGCCTCAGCTCAAAGTCATCGACTTCTCCCTGCCGCCAGATCAAAAAGGTGTTGCCCTTGGTCGGGTTTTCAGCCGTCGTCTCGCCGACGATCGCCCCGTCCTCGACCCGCCAGAACTCAGGTTTGCCCTCCCAGCCGGCCAGCGACTTGCCATCGAAGATTGGTACGAAGCCGGCATCGGCAGAATCTTCAGCTGCTGCGGCTGGTGAAACGGCCAGGCAGGCGAGCAGCCAGGCCAGGGCCCGCATGGTGGACGGACACCGTCGAACGTGAAACATTGTCGTACCCTTTGGTGTGTGCTGGACGGAACCTGCCGCGAACTCGTGGTGAATCCGCTCCGTCAGGGAGCTGGCGGAATTCGACCCAGCGATGCGGTCGAGCGGCTGTCGAGGCTGCCGAGTATGGCATCTGCTGGCACCGACGGCAAAACCCAAGCCACCGGCCGACGAGTGCACCAACGCAGCGGCCTGTCCGCAAGCGGTCAGGGGGTCGGCGTCACCAGATAGTCGGCCTCGAAATAGTTCTGCTCAAGCCCGAAGAGTTCCAGGAAGCCGTCGATTCGGACCACCTTGACCCCGAGTTTCGCCGCCTGGGTCAGGTTCTGGAGCCGTCGCGCCTTGTCCTGGTCGGTCCAGTCTTCGCGGCCGCCGACAGCGCCCACCTGCCGCGGCTCACCGGCATCCACAACCAGCGAGGTCGTGTGAGAGACGGTGTCAGCAACCTCGCCCCCGACACTCACCACCAGGTCTTGCACCCGATCGGTATCGGTGGCCGAATCATTGTCGAGCTGCACATGCCCGACCACGACCACCTCCAGCGGCATCAGGGGGCTCCAGAGACTGGTGGCGACGGCATCGCCGAGCAGGATCGGGTCTCGCGTCGAGGTATCGAGCACCCGGCCCCGGGCCATCGAGCCCGACTCGACGGTGACGATCTCCAGGATGCCCTTTTTGTCGGCCATCAGCGGCAGCTGGTCACCGGGACTGTAGACGAAGAAGAGCATGCCGGGACGGATGCCGATGGTCCGGGGAAAGTCGATCAGGACCGATTGCTCCAGTTCATTGATCAGAACAATCCGGCCGTCGAAGCCGTCAATCCGGTCGTCGGCCGGAGTTGCTGCCAGGATGGTGTCCTGCAGGACGGGATCGGCGATTCGCATCGCGCCGAGTACCTGGTTTTGCCTGCTCACGACCTGATCCCGCTGCTTCAGTTCATCCAGCAGCATGGCGACCTGTTCCGCAGCGGTGGTGGCCGCCTCAAAATCGTCGCGGCTTTCGGTTGCCACGTAGGGGGCCGCCTCACGGCGGATCTTGTCTTCCAGGCTCTGCAGCCGTTCAGCTTTTTCATTCGCCGCCTCAAGCGCGCTGCTCAGCCGAGCCACGTCGGCTTCGTATTGCTGATTCATCTTCTGCCGGGCGGCGGCCACCGCCGCGAGTTCCTCTTGTTCCTTCTCGAGCTGATCTTTGTGGGCGGTCTGGTCGGTAAGCCTTCCCTGCTTGGCTGCGGCGAGCTTGCCCTCAAGGTTGCGTTTTTCTTCGGCGAGGCTGGCGTTGTCCTGATTGGCACTCTGGACGGCCGTGTCGAGTGTCTTGACAAGGAGGCGGTAGGTGGGAGTCGTGTTTTCGTCGCCACCACCCTTGACTTTGTCGCGGAAATTCAACAACTCAGTGTCAAGGTCGTCGATCGTCTGCCCTTTCTCGGCGCCGATGATCTTGGAGAGCATCTTTTGCTGGGCCTGCTCGGCGGCCTGCTGTTTTTGCTGAGCGGCTGTGGTTGACTCCTTGGCCGTTTTCGCAGCCACGACGGCATCCTGCTTCTGGGCGTAGAAGACATAGGTCGTCACCGCCAGCACAAACGTGAGCATCACGAAAATGATCAGCGAGATCGTCAGTAGTTGAACGGCACTCGCCGTCTTCTTCGCCATAAGTGGCTTCCTTTGCGAGCTATTGGTGCCGGGCGGCCGGCAGTTCGTGATGGCTCAACCAGCCAGCTGCCCGGCTGGGCAATGCTGCCGGCATAAAAACCCCGCCCCCGGTCTCATTCGACGTTTTCTCAAGAGGCCGTTCTCTCTCCTGCAGATTGTACCGTTCGTGACGGCCGGCTTGCCGGTTCCGCCGGGGAATCTTGACGATTTTGACAGTTCCACCGGCTGGTGGACGGTCACGGCGGCGAGGGCAGGGTCGCCAAATAGCGGAGCAACGGCTGCTCAAGGTCCGCCGGACCACAGTCGAAAGCGGCCCGGAAGCTCTGCCGCCTGAGATCGGCGGAATCGGCGGCCAGTGGCGCATTTTCAGACAGTTGCTGCAGATAGCTGGCAAATTCAGCCCGCCGCAGCTTGGCTAAATAGGAGATCATCGCCCAGGCGTGGGCGTAGGCCACGAGCGCCTCTTCGGGATCACGGAATGGTTCGTCGCTGGTGATGATGCGGTCGAGCAGGCCGGGCGTGAACTGCCGACGGACAAGATCCAGCCGGGGCCTGTTGACGCCGCCGATCGTCCGCCAGCCCCGCGTGCTGGCGAGTTCCGGCGTCTCGAAGTAGGTCGCGATGCCTTCGCTGACCCAGACCGGAACCGGTGCCAACCGCTGATGAAGGCCGGCGTTGAAGGCCAGCTGGTGCGTCGCCTCGTGGACCAGCGTGGCCACCAGGCTCGCCGCCCTTGGACTGTTGAGCAGGGCCAGGCCTGCCCGCCCGGCTGATGTGGTACGGCCATCCTGCAGGGCGTCGAGGCCGGTGATGTCGAAGGTGGTGATGCGGTTGGTCAGCTGGTTGTAGTAGCCAACGATGCTGTGGCTGGCGGCTCCAACATCCCGAGCGGCTGCCGCTTCATACTCGCGGCGGCCGGAAAAGATCACGACGATAAGCGGCCGCTCGGACGGCTCCAGCGGCAGCCCGAGCCGCGAGAAGTAGGCGTGAAAGCCCTGGTGCAGCTGCTCCAGCAGGGCTGCTGCCCAGCGGGCGTACCCCAGTGAAGTGTCGTAGCAAATCAGATAGTGCCTCGTCGTCAACAGGCGGAAGCCGGCGGGAAGTTCCGCCAGCGTCTGACGGCCGAGTTCACGGGGGGCAAGTGGCTCGGCCGGTGGGCTCATCGTCCGGCTGATGATCTGGTCGCCCGCCAGAATCTGGAGTTGCTGGGTCACAGTCTCGACCAACAGGCTGCCGTCCCGGGCCTCCACCAGCAGCCGGCCCGCCACCGCGTGCCTGCCCCCGTCCGGGGCGGCAGTCACCACCCGAATGTCAGTCGGTTCGGTCGCCGCTGCGGCCACCTGAATGGCAAGCCAGCAACAGACCGCCCACCGAGGCCACTGCATTGAATGGGCATTGCGATCAGGCATGTTCGGAGTGTGGCCTGATTCGCCGTCCTGAGCCACCGCAATTGGGCGGACGCCGCGCACCCGACGGGAAATTAGGCTGGCTGGCTGCTTTCGTGGGGCGAGGGGGGCTGCCGGTGGAGCAGGTTTGCTCTTGGAGTCCACCTGCGGTCGGCGTTACGTTCCTGCCCCCCTGACATCCCGTGCCTCCGGTTTGCGAAAGCGTTGCCGCTATGTCTCAATTTCTGACACCCATTCACGCTGGTCAGTCTCGCCGGCCCCGGCCGCACCGTTCGCTGTGGCTGGTCCTGCTCAGTGGGCTGCTTGTGGGTGGCTGCGCCGGGCCCCTGCCGTGGAAGGATGCCAAGCAGGTAGCCCTCGAGCAGGAGCGGTACGGCCTGACAGCCGACCAGCGAATCAAGGAATTGCGACAGCAGGCCCAGGAGGCCCGGGATGCTGCGCCCGCCGCGCAGGCTGCCTTTACCAGGGAACTTGTCGGCAGCATGCTTGCCGAGCACGACCCCCGGGTCAGGGCTCGAATTCTCGGTCTTTCCGCCGAGTTTGATGACGATTCCGCCCGGGCAATCTGTGTCGGTGGTCTGGATGACCCCGACGTAATGGTGCGGATGGCTGCCTGCGATGCCTGGGCGGAGATCGGTGGTCCCGAAGCCGTTCGGCATCTCGCCCACCGCTATCGCAGTGATGACGACATCGATGTCCGGTTGCACGCGCTCAGGGCAATTGGTGACCTCGGTGATGAGCAGGCGGTGCCGGTTCTGGCCGAAGCCCTTGAGGCGGCTGATCCGGCGGTGCAGTATCGCGCTGTCGCTGCGCTGAAAGAAGTGACAGGTGAGGATCTGGGTAATGACGTGAATGTCTGGCGGGAATGGGTTGCCAATCCCGATGCCGCACGGCCCGCCTGGTCGCTGGCGGAGGCGTGGCGGGGCCTGTTTTAGTTTTGCGCCGCAAAACCCTCCGCAGCCGTTTTTCGCTTGGATTCGGCGAGGGGAGCCCGACGCCTGCGGGGATTCCCACGATTCCGATTAAGCAGGATGGTGGAATTCTCGTACGGGGCGATGTGCCGTCGTGATTCTCCCGGCGGTCGACCGATAACCCAAAGGTGCCTGAGCGTGACAGCGTGATGGTCGAGCAGGTGAAAGAGATGTTGTCTTGAAAGATCTACGGATCAGGGCGGGATCCGAGTTCCCCCTGTTCTGCCATCGCCGTGAAATTTGGAGAAAGCGTGCGAACGCAGGCACTGTTTGGAGTTGGCCGGCAGGGCTGGCACCGTACCGAAAACCTCTCGACGATACCCGAATAACGTGCCAAACCCCCCTCCCGCCTCTGACTGTCCGACAGTCCATGCCGACCGAGCCGCCGTGACCATCCACCCAGGTCGTCCAGTGAAAAAACCCTCAGGGGCAGCCTTTCAACTGGGCACCACCGGAATCGGTCGATGGTTATCAACGTCGCCGATCGCCGCGTCGAGCCGCTCCGAGTTGCCTTCGCGACCTGCTGGCAGGCTGCGGTGGTGGGCTGCAGGGGCGTTGCTCCCCATCGTTGTCCTCGCAGTCGGAGGCTGGTCGTTACCGGCGATTGTCGGAGAAGTCGCGGCGGCTCCGCCCCGCAACGGACGGTTCCTCGACCGATTTTTCAGCAGTAGGCCGGAACCGAAGCCACAGCTGATCGCCGTGCCAGTTCCGCTGCCGGCAAGCCCAGCCGAAACGGCGGCGGCCGAGCGGTTGCAAGCCGATTTGACCGCCTCCGGCACTGATCAGGATCGGAGCCCAAAGGGGGCAGACGCCACGCCGAAGGCACCGGTCAAGCTTCCGGCTTGGGCGACCGTCGTAAGGTTTGGCAAGGCGGCGGAGGCAGTCAGCCGCCACGTCGTTCGGACCGCCGTCGATCCGTCATACGGCCCGGCGGCGGAGCCGCTCTACGAGCCGATTCTGGTCGCGGCCGCTGATCGCCCCGAACAGGAACAGGAGGAGTCAGGCGGGCGAATGGGGAAGATCGGGGGCCAGCCGCTGAAGCCCGACTCGCAGCAGCCGAAGAAAACGCCGAGCGGAAATCGGTTTGCCAGCCGGAAGCCAATCGGTCCGCCACCGCCGAAGTCAGCCCGGCTGGATCGGCTGCGGGTGCGAATCGCCCAGACACTGGCGACCTACCAGCGCAGGCCCCTGAACACCTCGCAGCACAGCCCCTGGGAGATCATGCATGGGTTTGTCTCGTTCGGCATTCCCACCGAGATTCGTGCCGGCGGCCCGCGAGGTGAACTGGTCAACGCGATCGGCTGGATGAACTCAGGCGGCCGCTGCCGGGGCCAGGTGATGCTCACCGTCCGTGACGGCCGGCCTCACGCACTCTACGGTGTTGGTCTCCAGGGGCACTCGGGGCAGTACCTGGCAATCCTGGCCCAGTGTCGGGTCTCGGCCAAGTCACCGCTGCTGCTCGGAGACCACGAATTCACCGTGGCGGACCTGGTCGAAGCGGAGAAGCTCAACTGCCGCGCCGGCACCGAACTGACCTTCGCCCTGATCGGGCTGGCCCACTACCTGCCGACGGATGCCACCTGGCGAAGCCGGGACGGTGATGCCTGGTCGCTGGAACGGCTGATGCAGGAGGAACTGCGGCAGCCGATCCGTACCGCTCCCTGCGGAGGCACTCATCGCCTCTTTGGCCTCGCCTACGGCTGTCAACGGCGGCTCAAGGCGACCGGAGAACTCGAAGGCGTCTACAAGCGGGCCGACCGGTATGTCCGCGACTATCAAAATCTCGCCCTCCAACGACTGCAGAATCGTGACGGGTCGTTCAGCACCGAATGGTTCAAGTACCCGGCCGACCGCGATGACGACATCGACCGGAAGATTCAGACAACCGGCCACATCCTGGAGTGGCTGGTGGCGTCGGTTGACCAGGAAATGCTCTACGAGCATCGGGTCATCACCGCCGCTGAATTTCTCGCCCTGGCCCTCGCCAGGGAGGCCAGCCGCGACTGGAAAAACGGCCCGCTGGGCCACGCCCTGCATGCCCTGTCGATCTATCAGGAGCGGGTCTGGGGGGTGGTGCTGCCGGGGAATGTCGTGGCCTTCACTGGCCCGATGAAGGCCGCCGCCGCCCAGGTGGCCGACCGGCCCGACGGCACCAGCCGGCGGGCGGAGAAGCCCGATGCCGGTCGGACACGGCGGTAAGCAGGCATTCTTGAACCGTCCGGCGACTCCCCGTACCTTTGCACCGCGGGGTCCGCACGGAGCGGTCTTCCTTCGGCGTTCGCGGTCGGCTGGCAGCCATGAGTACGCACGTTCTCTCCCGGCAATTGCAGCAACTGCTCGAGGGTGCTGCGCGGCTGGTCGAGGTCACCGAATCGGCCGCCTTGCTGTTGATGGTTGAGCAGCGGCTCGACTGGGCCCGGCTGCGGGACGCCCTCGGCACCCTGACGGTCTTGATTGCCTCGGAGGACGAGGCGCACCTGGTTGGGGTTTCCGATCATGGCATGGAGCGGGTGCTGCTCGATGTTGCCGGTCTGCCGGTGCACGAGCGGCTGACCCAGGCTCTGCTTGAGTGCGTGGCCGACGACAAGATCGCTCCCGAGGCCCAAGTGGTCGCAGTCTACAGCGGCTTTGAGGCGGGGACGGTCGACTCGGTCAGCCTGTTGCGGCTCGAAGAGCATCTGGGGCAGCTCACCAGCCGGGACCTGCGGAGTCTCGAGACGAAGGTGCCGCTCGAGACTCTCAAGCTGGTCGTCGACATGGCCGTTGAGATCGGCCGCGAGGGCCGTGAGGGCAAGCCGGTCGGCACCCTGTTCGTGGTTGGCGATGCCCGCAAGGTGATCCAGTCGAGCCATTCGACCGGCTTTGACCCGGTGCGGGGCTACAACCGTTCGGAACGCAAACTGAGCGATCCCCGTGTCCGAGAGGGCCTGAAAGAGATCGCCCAACTTGATGGCGCCTTTGTGGTGAGTGCTGATGGCACCATCGAGGCGGCCGCCCGGTACATCGACGCGTCAGCCGAGAATGTGTCGGTTGCCAAGGGACTCGGGGCAAGGCACTGGGCGGCCGCGGCGATCACCCGTCGGACCCGCAGCGTCGCCGTCGCCGTGAGCGAGACCAGCGGCACGGTTCGCATCTTTCAAAACGGCGAAGTTGTCCTGCGCATCGAGCCGTTCCGGCGGGCGATGAAGTGGAAAGACTTCGAGTACGAACCGCCGAGCGTGGACTAGCGGCTGCTCTCCGGCCACTACAGTCGACGAGTTCGGGGGTGCCCGCGATTGAGCTCTGAACGCAAGTTTTGATGCTGTGCTGAGCGGAACCAAACTCCCGGAAGAAGCCCGAGGCGCGAGCCGAGGGAATGCGTTCTGGGGACCAAAGAAGCGGTTTCCCTCAGCTTGCGCTTCGGGCTTCGAAGCATGGGGCTTTTTGCTGGAAGATGCGACGATGCACCATCTCAGCAACGCAAGCGCAGCCAGGATGGCGAAGCGCAGCGGACGGGCAGAGAACGGCGGCCCGGATGGCCGCCGTGAACGTCCAGCGAGTGGGCAGGGGTCCCCCCGAGCGGCTGCCAGCGAACCGCGGCTTCGCACCCGGCCCTGCCGGTGCCACGATCTCAGCCGGCTTTCCGGCAGCCTCCGTCAGCTCGCGATATGCTCCTTGCCATGCCAGCCTCACCCCCACCCGCCTGTCCCGACCTCTCCGGCAAGTCAGTCTGGGTGATCGATCTGTTTTCACGGATTTATCAGCTCTTCCATGCGCTGCCTGAGATGACCAGCCCCGACGGCACGCCCGTTTCGGCCGTCTTTGGGTTCACCCGGGATCTCCTCGACATCCTGGACAAGAAGCGGCCCGACTACCTGCTCGTCGCCTCTGATGCCGCCGGGCCGACCTTCCGTCACAATCTGTTTCCCGATTACAAGGGCACCCGGGCCGAGATGCCGGCCGACCTCGTGCCGCAGATCCCGCTCGTCCGCCACCTGCTCGAACTCGTCGGCGTGCCTTGCCTGGAACTCCCCGGCTATGAGGCCGACGACATCCTGGCCACCATTGCCCATCAGGCTGTCGAGGCGGGTGGCGACTGCGTGCTCGTCACCTCCGATAAGGATGCCCGCCAGTTACTCGGCCCCCAGGTGCAACTGTTCAACCTCCGCAACAACATGATGCTCAGTGCGGCCGAACTGCAAACAGACTGGGGTATCAGGCCTGACCAGGTCGTCGACTATCTCGCGCTCGTTGGGGATGCGGTCGACAATGTCCCGGGCGTGCCCGGCATCGGGCCGAAGATCGCCTCGAGTCTGCTGCAGGAATACGCCACGCTTGAAGGCATCCTCGACCACATCGATGCCATCAGCGGCGCGAAACGCCGGGAGAACCTGACTGCCCACGGCGCAACCGCCCGGCAGGGCCGTCAGCTGATTCGCCTCGAGACTGCGACGCCGATCGAGATTCCCTGGGACCGGGCTGGCCTGCAGCGGCCGGCCACCGAGCCCCTGGCCGGGTTTCTCAAATCACTCGGCTTCAAAAGTCTCGTCACGAAGGTCGCCGGCCCGGCAGCCGGCAACGCTGTGGGAGTGGCACCCGGGGCAGGGCGGGGGGGGCAGGGGCTGCTGCCGCTGGGAGGCAACGACGGGTCTGCTGTGGAAGCCCTGCGCCCAGCCTCAAAGCGGGCGGTCGCTGAGGCGATCCGCAATCTCCGGGCTGACCTCAACGCCGATGGAGCTCTCGTCGTGGCGATGACCGAGTCGGCCGGACCGCAGAGTAAAGCAGGCCAGCCGCCGGTGCCGCCCAGGACAACCGGCCTGGCGGTAATGGCAACTCCAGCCACCAACAGTGTGATCTGGTTTTCGGCCGACCAGTTGCGGGAGATTCCGGCCATTACCGAACTGCTGGCCGATCCAGAGATTCCCATGGTCGGCCACGACCTCAAGCGGCAGCTGCGGGGGCTGGCTCGGCTCGGGCTTGAAATGGGCGGCCTGCGGTTCGACACGCTGCTGGCGGGGCATCTGCTCGATGCCGGGCAGCGGAATCAGGGGCTCGCCGACCTGGTCGGCCGGGTGGGGGCATCACTGCCGGCTGACCTCAGCGACGCTCCCGCCGATCCCGCTGAGGCTGCCGCCGTCTGCCATGCTGTCGCGGTCGTCGTCGAACCGCTCACCGAACAGCTTGCCAAGGCGGGGCTGCTGCCGCTTTACCACGAGGTCGAATTGCCGCTGATCCGCATCCTGGCAGCCATGGAACGCCGTGGCGTACGGGTCGATGTCGCGGTGCTGGCCGAGCTGTCGGCCGACTACGCGGCCCGGCTCGAGACGCTTGAGCAGGAAGCCCATGCCCTCGCCGGCCATGCCTTTTCTCTGGCCTCGCCGTTGCAGGTGCGGACGGTCCTGTTCGACGAACAGGGGCTGCCGGTGGTCAAGCGAACGAAGACCGGACCGAGTACCGACGCTGAGGTGCTTGAGGAGCTCGCCCCACTGCATCCACTGCCCGCCAAACTGCTGGAGCATCGCAAATATGCCAAGCTCAAAAGCACCTATGTCGATGCCTTGCCGCTGCTGGTCGACCCGGCGGACGGCCGGATCCACACCACCTTCAACCAGACGGTCACGGCCACCGGCCGGCTGAGTTCCAGTGAGCCCAACCTCCAGAACATTCCGGTCCGGACCCGTGAGGGCCAGCAGATCAGGGCCGCCTTCCTGCCGGGCGAGCCCGGCTGGCAGTTTCTGGCTGCTGATTACTCACAGATCGAACTACGGATCCTCGCCCATCTCTCCGGCGATACCGCGATGATCGCGGCCTTCCGGCAGGCCGAGGACATTCATACCCGGACCGCCGCGGCGGTCTTTGAGGTCGAACCCGATGCAGTCACCTCTGAGATGCGGCGCACGGCAAAGGCGGTTAACTTCGGCATTCTCTACGGCCAGTCGGCATTTGGGCTGGCGAAGGCACTGGGAATCTCGCAGGCCGAGGCCGCCGCCTTCATTGCCGCCTATTTCGAGACCTTCGCCGGCGCGGCTGCATTCATGGATGAGGTCCTCGACCGCTGCCGGGTGGAACGGGGAGTGACCACAATGCTCGGCCGTCGGCGGGCCATTGAAGGGGTCCGCGACCGGCAGGGCCGGCGGGGAGCCGGTGGCGTCTTCGCCCTCTCGCTACCGGAACGGACCGCTGTCAACACGGTGGTGCAGGGCTCGGCGGCCGATCTGATCAAGCTGGCGATGCTCAGGGTCGATGCCCGTCTGCGGGCCGAACAGCGGTCTGCAGCGCTGGTGCTGCAGATTCATGACGAGCTGTTGTTGGAAGTGAGCGAAGGCGAGCTGGCCGCCGTCGAGCAGCTGGTGGTTGCCGAAATGCAGCAGGCAATGGAGCTGACCGTGCCCCTTGAGGTGACGGTTCACTGTGGTGGAAGCTGGGCTGGGTGCGAAAAATGAATCCCTCCCACACGACGATCGTGGGGTTGGTCGGGATGATCGGCTCGGGCAAGACGACGGTGGCCGGCCGGCTGGGGCAACTCGGGGCCGAGGTCATCGATGCCGACCAGCTAGCCCATCAGGCACTCGATGACGCAGCGGTGCAGCAGCAGCTGCGGGAACGGTTCGGTCCAGATATTTTCACGGCCGAGGGCCGGGTCGATCGCAAGCTGCTCGCCGGGCTTGTCTTTGGGGCTGACTCCACCCATCGGGCCAATCTCGCGGCGATCGAGGCCATCGTGCATCCCTGGGTACGGGCGGCCATCGATGCCCGGCTTGTCGCCGCGGTCCGGCCGCCGTTGGCCGGCACCGTGATTGTGCTTGATGTCCCGTTGCTGGTGCAGGCGGGCTGGCATGCCCGTTGCGATCGACTGATTTGCCTCGAATGTGATGATTCTGTCAGGCATGCCCGGTTGGCGGCCCGAGGGCTTTCCCCGGCGGACGTCGCCGCCCGCGAGGCAGCCTGGCGGGCGGACTTTGACCCTACGGCCCTCGCCGAGCGGCCCGGCTGGACCGTGGATACCGCGGGGGACTTGGCGTATACTGAAAAACAAGTCGACCGGGTCTGGCAGGAACTTTCCAGCCGCTAAGCCCGACAAGCCGTTGGCACCTGTGCGTCACCGGCTGGTGAGGGTGCCTGCGGTTCACTGCGAGGCTGGTCGACTCCCGCCCCCCGTTTCCTCTCCACTTCCCATTACTCGGCCCCCGACCCTCGGGTCGTTTCGGCCGCCGCCACCCGGCGTCGGCCCGCGGCCTCGCGGTCACCTACGAGCTTCTGATGGCACCGACTGAATCCGAACAACCGGCCGACGGCGGCCGGCTCGACGCGCAACCGCTCTCCCTCGCCGAGGAGATCGCCGCCGAAGTCGATGCCGATGATCTGGAGGTCCGCGAGCGTTACGACCTGCTCAAGCAGCAGAGCGACACCAACATCGCCGAACTGCAGAAGCTGTCGATGGGGGAGCTGATCGAACTTGCCCGGGCCGAGCAGGTCGGTGATGTCACTGGTGTCAAAAAGCAAGACCTTGTCTTCAAGATCCTGAAGGAGCGGGTCAAGCTCAACGGGCTGATGTTCGGGGAGGGCACGCTCGAAATTCTGCCCGACGGCTTCGGCTTTCTGCGGAGCCCCGACTATCACTACCTGGCCTGCCCGGATGACATCTATGTCTCGCCCAGTCAGATCCGGCGGTTTGGTCTCCGGAACGGGATGAGTGTCGCCGGCCAGATCCGGCCGCCCAAGGAGAGCGAGCGGTACTTCGCCCTGCTGCGGGTTGAGGCAATCAATGGAGATGATCCGGCCCGCCTCGCCAATCATGTGTTTTTCGACGACCTGACACCGCTGCATCCTGACCAGCGAATCGCGCTTGAAACCGCAACGGATGAAATCTCGACCCGTGTTGTCGATCTGGTGGTACCGATCGGCTTTGGCCAGCGGGGGCTGATCGTCAGTCCGCCGCGAGCCGGCAAGACGATCCTCATGCAGAAGATGGCCAAGGCGGTGCTCGCCAACTACCCCGAAGCCTTTGTCTTCATGCTGCTGATCGACGAGCGGCCTGAGGAGGTCACCGACATGGAGCGGCAGGTGGCCGGGCCCGGCTGCGAGGTGATCAGCTCGACTTTCGACGAGAATGCCAGTCGGCACATCCAGGTGGCCGAGATGGTCATTGAAAAGGCCAAGCGGCTGGTGGAGTACGGCAGGGATGTCGTGATCTTTCTCGACTCGATCACCCGGCTGGCCCGGGCCTGGAACTCGGAGGTGCCCAACTCCGGCAAGATTCTTTCCGGCGGCGTTGACTCAGGTGCCCTCCAGCGGCCGAAGCGGTTCTTCGGCAGTGCCCGCAAGGTGGAGGAGGGGGGCTCGCTGACGATCATCGCCACGGCCCTAGTCGATACCGGTAGCAAGATGGATGACGTGATTTTTGAGGAGTTCAAGGGAACCGGGAACCTCGAAATCGTGCTCGACCGGCGGCTGGTTGACAAGCGGGTCTACCCGGCGATCGACATCAACCGTTCAGGCACCCGCCGCGAGGAGATGCTGCTGGAGCCTGACGAGTACCGGCGGACCAACGTCCTGCGTCGTGTCCTCTGCGAGATGAATCCGCCCGAGGCGATGGAGTTGCTGATCAACCGGCTGGCAAAGACCGGGTCGAATCGCGAATTTCTTCAGAGCCTGAAGTCCTGAGGGAAGTGATGCGGCTTGAGTCTGAGACTGCCGTCGGCAGTAAGGTTGTTCGCGATTGCCGGGTCCATCCGGCCGTCGCGGCTGAACTGCCCGCAGGGACGCGGGTCGCCATTGCCGTGTCGCGGTACAACGAGGGGCTGACCGGCCGACTGCTTGACGGGGCCGTGACCACGTTCGTCGCCGCCGGCATCGCTCCTGACCGGATCGAGATTGCCTGGGTGCCGGGAGCATTCGAACTGCCGTTGGCGGCTGACCGGCTCGCCGGCAGTGGCCGGTTTGCCGCCGTCCTCTGCCTGGGGGCAGTCATCCGCGGTGAGACCAGCCACGACCGGCACATCAACACGGCGGTCGCCACGGGCATCGAAGCGGTGGCCCGACGGCACGGGCTGCCGGTCAGCTTTGGTGTGTTGACCTGCGAGACACTCGCCCAGGCAGAAGCGCGAGCCGGTGGGGCTGTGGGCAACAAGGGGCAGGAGGCCGCCCACGCTGCCCTGGCCATGATCGGGCTTCTGGCCAGTCTCCCCCCGGCTGCGGCCGACGGAGCCGGGGGCTGAGCAGGCTGGCATTGCGAACAGCCACCGCCTGATACCATTGAGCTTGCTTCGACTTGTTCCCCCTCTTTCTTGATCCGCCAAAACTGCCGTCTGCCCGTATGTCCACCCGCCGCCGCGCCCGCGAAGTTGCCCTTCAGGTTCTGTTTCAGTTCGACCTCAACCCAACGGCTGCCGAAACCGATGCCGGCCCGTTTCTGCGGGCCCGCCTGCGGCTGCCGCCATTGGTCAGCTTCGCCGCGGCGTTGGTTGAGGGGGTGATGGAGCAGCGGGAGCAGATTGACGCGCAACTCGATCTGCGGTCCGAGCACTGGCGGATCAGCCGGATGGCGGCGACCGACCGGGCGGTCCTCAGGCTGGCGGTTTACGAACTCGCTCAGTCCGAAACACCCGGTCCGGTGATCGTCGACGAGGCAATTGAACTCGCCCGTCGGTACGGCGGGGCGGGATCGCCCGCGTTCGTCGCCGGTATTCTCGGTCGCTGCCTCAAGGATCGCAGCGAGTTGCAGCACGCCTTCGAGGTGCCAGCCGCGGCCGACACCGACGGCTGATACCGTTTTCTCTCCCCCTCCCTCTGCCCACCCTGGTGTTCATCCCATGGCCCTGTTTCGATTCGGACGAGCCGACAAGCCTGCTGATTCCGCCCCTGAGCCTGCCGCCGCCCCAACGC
Source organism: uncultured Pirellulales bacterium (assembly GCA_965662195.1). Lineage (GTDB taxonomy): Bacteria > Planctomycetota > Planctomycetia > Pirellulales > UBA1268 > UBA1268. The sequence goes on along the minus strand of CBFIHA010000025.1, from coordinate 27,074 downwards.
CGGTAGCCGGCAAGCCGGGCTTTCTCGACCGGCTCCGGTCGGGACTGGCCAAGACCTCACAGGTGCTCAACACCGATGTCCGCGACCTCTTCAAACAGGAAGGACGGCATGTCGACGCGGATTTTCTGAGTGAGCTTCGCCGGGCGCTGGTCCGCACCGACATGGGGCCGTCGGCGGCCGAGGCAATCGTCAAGGACGTCGGCGAACGGCTGCGAGCCCGGGTGGTCGATCCGCAGGTGGTCCTTGATTCAATTCGTCGGACACTGCTCGAGCGGCTGGCCGGCACGGCCGACGGTCTTGCCGCGGCGGAAGCTGGGCCGACCGTGATTCTGGTGACAGGCGTCAATGGCTCGGGGAAGACCACCTCGATTGCCAAGCTGGTCCAGCGGTTCACCGGGGAGGGCAAACGGGTGCTGCTCGGAGCGGGCGACACCTTCCGGGCTGCGGCGGTCGAACAGCTGGCGATGTGGGCCGGCCGGCTGGGGGCTGAGATTGTCCGCGGGGAGCCGGGTTCGGACCCGGCCAGCATCGCCCACCGGGCGGTCGCCCGGGCCATCGAGGAAAAGGTCGACGTCTGCATTATCGATACCGCCGGCCGGCTCCAGAACCAGTCGAACCTGATGCAGGAACTCGGCAAGATCCGCCGCGTCATCAGCAAGCAGATTCCCGACGCGCCGCACGAGGTGCTGCTGGTGATTGACGCCACCGCCGGCCAGAACGCGCTCTCACAGGCGGAGGGCTTTAAGGAGGCAGCCGGCTGCACTGGAATCGTGCTGGCCAAGCTTGACGGGTCGGCCCGCGGCGGCGTGATTGTGCCGGTCGTGGAGCGGTTCGGGCTACCGGTCAAGTTCGTCGGCCTCGGCGAAGCCGCCGAGGACCTTGAGGCATTCGATCCCGAAGCCTTTGTGGCAGCCCTGCTGGAAGGCACCTTCACGGCGTAAAGCTTGCCCAGTTTGCCAGCGCCGCGGTCCGGTCATGTCGGTCCGAGAAACCCTGCGGCTCCCGGCGTGACTACTGACTTTTTGGGGTCGAGTCCGACGAAAACCCGATTGGGACATTGGGGAAACGGCCCGCGGCGGCGGACGTGGTCGGAGATTTCTGTCGTCCTGAACGCCTAGCAGGCTGCGATGGATGCAGCCTGAGGTTCGACACCTATGGATTGGGAGACTTTGGAACCATGCGATTCCTGAAATTTAAGCTACCGTTGTGGGTGGCGGCTGGACTGGTGACCACCTCGGTGGTTGGAGCCGAGCCGACCGTTCCGTCGCGGGTTGATACGAGTATCTACGACTCGTTCGCCCAGGCCGAGGGTGAGCCCCCGGTTACGCTGATGCCGCGGGCCGGAGTGCCCGACGAAGATGTTTATCAGTATCGTGCTGCCGCGCCGCAGGAGGCTGCTATCGAGGCCGGGGCAACCCGCTACCTCGAGACCGATTTCCTGCTTGACCGGGGTATCGAGACCTACGGTTTCTTTGACATCGGTATCGGTGCCAATGCTTGGGGAGCTGACTGGAACGGTCCGATCACGTTCAATGATCGCGCCTGGCAGGGACAGATGAACCAGCTCTACCTCATCAACGAGCGGGTGCTGAAGGAAGATCAGCTGAGCATTGGTGGTCGAGTTGACCTGCTCTACGGTACGGACTTTCTGTACACCGTGGCCGGTGGGCTCGATAGTGTCTGGAATTCCGGACGCTACTACGGTTTGGCCATGCCGCAGCTTTATGGCGAGGTGGGAACCCAGGAGCTGAACGTCAAGTTTGGTCACTTCTACACCCTCATCGGTTACGAAGTGGTGCCGGCGATCGGTAACTTCTTCTACACCCACGCCTATACGATGCAGTATGGCGAGCCCTTCACCCACACGGGTGTGCTGGGTACCTGGGTGCCGAATGATCAGTTGACGATCATCGGTGGTGTGACCAACGGGTGGGACAACTGGGATATCGGGCTGCCGACAAACCAGGCGAATCCCCAACCAGGAAGCAACAGCAATGCTGCGTTCCTGGGAGCCATCACGTTCTCGAGCTCTGACGGAACTCAGGCGCTCACACTTGCCAACTCGAGTGGCAATGAGGCGAATGGCCTTGAGAATGGTGCTGGTGACCCCTTCATTGGTAACCGAACGGTCACGAGCATCGTGTACACCAACGAGTTCACTGACAAGCTGACCTACGTGTACCAGAGTGACTTCGGTTACGCGGCCTATGCGGTGGACCCCAACGGGTACGCTCCTCAGGGCAACCAGCCGGGCTCAGCCTACTGGTACGGTGTGAACCAGTACCTGTTCTACAACTTCACCGACTATCTGATCGGTGGGTTGCGACTCGAGTGGTTCCGCGATAACAACGGATACCGAGTTCAGTCGGGTCTCCGTGATGGGTCTCCGCAAGTTGGCGGCTACGTCGGCAACCTCTGGCAGATGACCTGGGGTCTCAACTACCTGATCGGGAACAACCTGATCATCCGGCCGGAACTGCGGTACGACTGGTTCTCAGCCGACCAGGGGTGGATTGATCAAGGAAACGGCGGCGCGGGCACCATGCCCTACGGCCGGCTGAACGACAAGAACGCCCAGTTCTACGGCGGCTGTGACCTGATCTGGCAGTTCTAGTTTCACGGCTGCCGGGCCATCCATGGCCCCGGCAGCCGAAAGGAGCGAATACTCCTGACCATCTAGGCGAAGGCGCCGCCCACCTCACGGTGGGCGGCGTTTTTGCTATTCCCAGCCCTGCCTCGCCCCAGGAGCGGCAGGAACTCCCGGTCGGCGATCTGCTCTGGCTGCCGGTTCCGATCTGACCCGTCCGTTTCGCCCCGACAAATCGGCCCAGATCCTGGGGCTGCTCCCAGCAAAAACGGGGCCTGCGTGAAGCTGGGTGGTCTGCGTCGCCCTGGTTGATTGTCAGGTCGGTCGATCGCTGCTACCGTTTCAACCTGTATCCCAAGGAAGGGTCTCTTGGCAGAGGCAACGGTCGCCCGATGAGAGTTTGGGTAGATGGGCCGCACGGAGGAAAAGTACAGATGAGCATTTTGATTGGGCGATTTGCCCGTGTTCTGCCGCTGGCGCTGGTTGTTGCCGGCCTCTGTCTGGCGTCAACGGGCCAAGGGGCGGAAAACTGGCTCACCGACTATGACGAGGCCCTCGCTGAGTCGACGCGGAATGGCAAACCGGTGCTGGCCCTGTTCACTGGCAGCGACTGGTGTCCGCACTGCCGAACGCTGGAGGAACGGGTGCTGGCGACAACTGCCTTTGGCCAGTGGTCGGCCGAGCACGTCGTGCTCCTGATGGTCGACCTGCCCGAATCGGGCATTACCCCCGAGGTTCGCAGCGAACGGTCGCGAATCTGCATCAAGTACGGCGTCCGCACCTTCCCGACGGTTCTGGTGCTCAATTCCTTCGGGGAGAAGATTGCCGAGGAGAAGGGGTATCGTGGGCTTTCGGCGGCAAGCTGGATCGAGCGAGTCGACGCCAAGACACCTGCTCCCCAGGCCGTGGCGGATGCGGGGCAGCCCGTCCTCACCAGCCTAGGCGCGGCGGTCGACACGGCCCGCAGGAGCAAGCGGCCAATCCTGTTGGTGGTCAGTGGCAGTCCGGAGCAGACGGCCGCCATCCGCTCCGCCACACTGGTCAACGATCCTGAATTCCATGCCCTCACCGAGGAGAGCTTCGTCGTGGCGGCACTGCCGGCAACCACCGAGGATGGAGAGCAGGTCGATGCCTCACTCGAACTGCTGCTGGGTGGGCGGCTCGAGCCGGATGCGGTCGAAGTGATCGTCACCGATGACGGTGAGACACCGGTTTTCATGGCCTCTGGCAGCCAGTCGCCGCAGCGGATCGTCAGCGGTCTGCGGCGATTTTTGGTGGCTCGGCAGACAGCCCGGCGGGCCGGTGTGACGCGGCGATAAGCCACGGGTCAGTCAGCCGGCGTCACCTGCGTTGCGAGAGCGGTGTTCAAAACAGTAGCTACCGGTAGGGTGTGCCCCTGACGAGGGTCGCCATCGGGGCCGCCGACCCTGCCAAATCAGGCCGCCGATGCTGCCCCCGGCTGCTGATCGGTTGGTGGAGGTGGCTGGCCAGCCAGCAGCCGGCCAATGGCAGCAGGGCAAAGAGCGGGGCTGCCAGCCAGGGAATCCAGATCGAGCCGAATCGCGAACGACAGCCGGCTCGGGGATGACTGTTTCGAGCTGCTTGCTCACCTGCCAACAATGGCATGCATGACTCCCACGGTGTCTGCTGGTTCAATGCCGACCGGTGTAGAACGCCGGCCGCGAATCTCCTCAGTTCAAGAGAAATACCGACTTCCGCCGCATCGCGGCAACCTCGAATTTCAGATCAGAAGGTGGCCGAGGCGGGGCTCGAACCCGCACGGAGATTCCTCTCCACGGGATTTTAAGTCCCGTGCGTCTGCCAGTTTCGCCACTCGGCCACGTGTCGCGGGATCGTAGTCGGAATGCGGCCAATGCCGCAAATGGCCGCACGAGTGGAGCCGGGGGTGGAATCGGTCGGCAGTGCGTCGTACGGTCTGTCCTGAGGAGCCTGGTCTTGGCGGCCGCCGAGAAGCAGAGCCTCGGACCTCTGGAGAACCTGGGATGGTGGCAATGGCAGCGGTCGATACGGCGCGTGCTGCGTTTCCGGGTATCGATGGCTTTCTGGGCAGTCGAGCTTCCTTCGGAATGGATGTCGTGGTTGTCGGGCTCTTCGCCCTGCTGCCGGTTCTGGCCGTGAGTATTGTCATGGTCAGGCAGGGCCGGTACCGGGTCCACAAGGCCCTGCAGATTTTCATTATGGCGGCCCTGCTGACTGCGATAGTCGTCTTTGAGGTCGATATTCGCCTGATCAGTGACTGGCGGATTCGTGCAGCGCCGAGCCCCTATTGGCCGGTCGGGGTCGGCGTGGCCCTGGGCATCCACCTCCTTTTCGCCGTCTCCAGTTTCGTGTTGCTGCTCTGGGTCTTCATCGAGGCCCTGCTGCGGTTTCCCCGACCACCGCACCCGGGCAGCCATAGCCCCCGGCATCGCCGCCTGGCATGGTGGGCGGCCGTCGACCTGCTGGCCACGGCCATCACAGGTGGAATCTTCTACTGCTTGGCATTTGTGTAGCGGCACAGCCCGATGCCGCCGAAATAGAGCGCTGCCAAAGGCATGGCGAGGAAGAGCATGCTGTAGGGGTCGGCCGGGGTCAGAATCGCGGCCGCGATGAAAATCACGACGAGGGCCATCCGCCACTGGCTGGTGAAGGTATCGGCTTCGACGATACCCAGTCGATCCAGAAAGACCATCACCAGCGGCAGTTGGAAGCCAAGGCCGAACCCGACCGGCAGGATCAGCACGAACCCGAGCCACTCGCTGATGCGGGGGTCGGGGTCGAGCCCCAGCCACTCGTTGAAGGCCAGCAGGTAGGAAAGGACGAAGTCGAAGACGAAGAAGAACGCGAGGCCGACCCCGGCGAGGAACAGGGCGGTGCTGACCGGCAGGAACAGATGTACCAGCCGCTTCTCGTGGGGATACAGACCAGCCGCCACAAAGGTCCAGAGCTGGTAGAGGATCCAGGGTCCGGCCAGCACGAAGCCGACCAGCAGGGCAGCCTTGACGTAGATGCCGAAGGCCTCCTGGGCACTGAGGGTGGTGATGCTGACCCGGCTGTCCCGGGCCAGCGGCTGCCACAGCAGGACCGGTTCGAGTGCATCGAGTTCAAACTGCTTCCCGTCCAGTGCCGCCTGCTGACGGCCCGGAAGCCGGCCGGGATGGATCTCTCGCAGGTCGAATGAAAGGCCGTGCCGCTCCACGGCATCGATCACCTCGGCCCGGGAGTAGGGCAGGGCAGGGCCGCCTTCCCGCCGGGGTTGCCAGGCGTCAAAGGCCTCGATTGCCCGGTCGGTGTAATAATCGCCGAGGGCCCGGCGGAGTGGGGCCTCGATCAGATGGACCACCGGCCGGCCCACAAAGAAGCCGACGATGACGCCGAGCACCAGCCCGATGGCACCGCGGATCAAGCAGGTCCGCAGCTCCTCCAGGTGCTCCCCAAAGGTCATGGTCGATCCCTGGAACAGATCGTCATTGTCGGTGGTGGTGACTGCGGCCATGCGGTGGAACCGGTGGTGAACAGAAAAACCTGTTTCTCGCAACCCTATCGAGTTGGCAACTAGCATACTGTGGAAAAATCTGCCGCCGCAGGGTGCGGCAGACCGGCCCCGAAAACCCTCGGCGGTTCCGGGGGGTGTCCAAGTGGCCTGGTAAGTGCCCGCATTCGCGGGCAGGGACCATGATTGGCAATCCTGTTCTGCACGAATCTTGCAGGTTAGACCGCATCCGGCCTGCGAGTATCGCCGGCTCGGGGGCGGCGAAAGTCTCGTCGCGGGGCGAGGATACGCCCAACACTCCTCGAGCGTTCGCCGACCCCCGAGCCTACCCGTCCTGGATCTAATCCCCACGTAATATTCCGGGAGGGGTGCCCGTGCCCTGAGAGCCGGCGTAGCTCGGGCACCGATCCGCCCGTGGCGGATCGGTCGGCGGAGCCATGGATGGCGGAGCGCAGGCAGCTTCGAACGAGCGAAGGCCTGGAGGGCCGCAGCGAGTGTCCGGCGTCAGGGCACGGGCAGCCCGACCCACGCTGGATGTCGGTGTTCCCTTCTCAAAAACAGCTCTAAAAAAGGGCCATCTGAGGCAGCACGTTTCATGCCGAACAGGATTGCCAGCTGTGGCAATGGGTGTCCGGTACAGAAGAGGCTGAAACGTCGAATTGGAATCAGACGACTCCCACATGCCCGCTGGGCCACCTCACACTCCCTCAGAAAGCTCCCAGCGCAAGTTTTGATGGTGCGCTTAGCGGAACCAAACTCCAGAAAGCCCGAGCCGCGAGCCGAGGGAATGCGTTTCTTGGATCACCCACGCGATTTCCCTCAGCTTGCGCTTCGGGCTTTGAAGAATGGGGGTTTTTTCTGGCGGTTGATGCAAACGCACAACATCAAAATTTGCGACCGGGGCTTCCATGGATCTTTAGCCCCCCAAAAACGAAAAGATTCGCCCGTGCCGTGCCGAACACAGTTGCCAGGGATGGCTTTTTCCACGGATCGCCGGACGTTACGCCCGCAAATCAGTCCAGCCCGAAGGCCTGCCGCAGCAAGGCCAGCGACCGTTCGCCTGCCGCAGCCGCCACGATCACGTTGACCCGGACTTCGCTGGTGCTGACCAGGTCGATGTTCACGCCCGCCTCAGCCAGCGGCGCAAAGAGCCGGTCGGCCACGCCAGCATGGCTGCGGATGCCGACGCCGGTAATCGAGAGCTTGGCCACATGCGGCACATCGGTGACCCGTGCTCCTCGAGCCGCAGCGATCGCCGCGGCCACCGCCACGGCCCGCTCGCGGTCGGCGGCCGGCACGGTGAAAGAGATTTCGGCTCGCCCTTCCCGTGGAAAGCTCTGCACGATCATGTCGACAAACAGGCCCGCTTGGCCGACCTCGGCGAAGACGTCAGCCGCCACGCCGGGGGTGTCTGGCAGGTCGGTGAAGGTTACCAATGCCTGGGAGGCGTCAAGTTGGCAGCCCTCGATGGCAAGGTCTTCCATCCCCTCCAACCGCCTGACCACCTCCAGCGGGTCCGACTTGGTCAGCGGCGGCAGGATGGCCTGAGCCAGGTGACCGTCGGCAGCCTCGAGCCCGAACGCCTGGTGGGCGGCGGCAACGGCGCGGGTCGCGTCGGCACGGCTGACCAGTACCGAAATTTTGATTTCACTGGTGGTGATCATCTGCACGTTGATGCCGGCGGCGGAAACGGCGGCGAACAGCCGACCGGCAACGCCCTCGGCCGTGGCCATGCCGAGGCCGACGACCGAGACCTTGGCAAGGCTGCGATCATGGGTCAGGCAGCCGGCTCCGAGTTCAGCCGAGACCTGAGCGGTAATCGCGAGTGCCGCCTCCAGGTCATCCTCCTCAACGGTGAAGGAAATCTCGGCGGCCCCCCCCTGCCCCGCGTTCTGGATGATCATGTCGACGGCGATCCCCGCGGCTGCCAGCCGCGAGAAGAGGCGATGGCTTGAGCCCGGCTGATCAGGCACGCCGGCCAGGGTGACGCGGGCCTCGTTTCTGGCCAGGGCCACACCGCTGACGGGCCGGGCCACCGCCCGTTCGGCTGGCACGATCGCGGTGCCGGGGCCCTCGGCAAAACTCGACCGCACCACCACCGGCACCCCGAATTTCTTGGCAAACTCAATCGATCGTGAGTGCATCACCCCGGCCCCGAGGCTGGCCAGTTCGAGCATTTCGTCGTGGCTGATCGAGTCGAGCCTGCTGGCCTCAGGCAGGATCCGCGGGTCGGTCGTGTAGATGCCATCAACGTCGGTGTAGATCTCACAGCAGTCCGCCTCGAGCACGGCGGCGAGCGCCACTGCAGTGGTGTCGGAACCGCCCCGGCCAAGCGTGGTGATGTTGCCGTCCTGATCGAACCCCTGGAAGCCGGCGGCGATCACAATCGCCCCGTCGGCCAGCAGCCGGTTGACGTGGTCGGTGGAGATTGACCGGATCCGGGCCCGGGTGTGGCTGGAGTCGGTGCGGATGCCAATCTGGCCGCCTGTGAGACTCACTGCCTTGTGGCCCAACTGCTGTAACGCCATTGCGAACAGCGACACACTCACCTGCTCGCCGGTGGAGAGCAGCATGTCCATCTCGCGGGCACTGGGCGAGTCGGTGATCTGCCGAGCCAGATCGACCAGCGTGTCTGTCTGCTTGCCCATCGCGCTGACCACCACCACCACCTCGTCGCCGGCGGCGTGGCGGACGGCCGCCTTGCGGGCTGCAGCCATGATTTTCTGAGGGTCGGCAACGCTGGTGCCGCCGAACTTCTGGACAACGCGGGCCATGGGCTGGTCTGTTTCCTCTCTCAAAGCGTGCCGGCGATGAAGCGGCCCATCAGCTGCCAGCCGGGTTCGACCAGCGGACCTGCCGCAGCTGCCGCCTCGTCGTAGGCCTGCTGTCCGGAGCTGGTGAGGCCTGCACCGGCGGCAACGAACGGAACCCGGCCTCGCGAGTGCATGCGGCTGGACAGAAATGTGGGATGGTCGGGGCAGACGAGCACCCGGAAGGGTTCGCCTGCTGCCGCCTGCTCGTTCAAATGGCCAACGACCGGACCGACAATGTGCTGGTCGATCTCCTCGATCGCCTTGACCTTGGCGGCGGCGTTGCCTTCATGGCCGGCCTCGTCGGGAGCCTCGATGTGAACGCAGACCAGGTCGGCGTGGGCGAACTCCTCAATGGCCGCCCGGCCTTTGGCAGCATAGTCGGTGTCGAGGTAGCCGGTGGCGCCTTCCACCTCGCGGCAGGTCCAGCCGGCCAGATTGGCCAGGCCCCGCAACAGGTCGACCGCGGTGATCATCCGGCCGGTCACGCCGTACTGCTCCACGAAGGGGATGAAGGCCGGCCTGCCGCCTGCCCCCCAGAGCCAGAGATGAGTCGTCAGCCCCCTGCCCGCAGCGTGGCGGGCGGCATTGACGGGATGGTCGGCCAGCCACGTCTCGCTTGTGGCCATGATCTCGGTCAGCAGTCGGCTTCCGGTGCCGCGGGGAAAGGCGTCGGCGACTGGCTGGCCAACCCGGTCATGAGGGGCGGTGGTCCGCAGGTCGGCCCCCAGCGGTGCCGGGCGATCGGCACTGGCCCGGTAGAGCAGCAGATTGCGGTAGCTGACACCGGTGGTGAACTCCCAGCCAGCCAAGTCGGGGAAGTCCCGGGCCAACCCGGCCTGACAGGCTGCCAGCAGGGCTGCGGCCTCGTCGGTCCCAATATGGTCGGCGGTGAAGTCGGTCATCACCGGGCCTTCCGCACCAGCGTTGATGGTGACCAGGTTGCACCGCACCGCCCAGTCGTCCGGGCCGAGGGCAATGCCCTTCGCCGCCGCTTCCAGCGGAGCCCGGCCGGTGAAGCAGGCCAGCGGGTCATAGCCGAGCAGGCTCATGCAGGCCACCTCTGAGCCGGGATTGAGGCTGTCGGGTACGTGGTTCGTCTGGCCAACAACGCCCCGGCTGGCCAGGGCGTTGAGTGCAGGCGTCACCGCGGCGGCCAGTGGTGTGCGGCCACCAAGCGACTCCTGCGGCTCATCTGCGGCGCCATCGGGAATAACAACAAGATATTTCATGGGGGCTGGGGCCTTGGCTGGGTGGACGGCCGGGTGGCCGCCGCGGGATCAGTCGTCAAGCACTGGCAGGCAGCTGGTTGCCGCCTGCACGGCCGCCTGGCGGTCGAGGGCGGCGACCGCCCGGGCAATCGCTGCCACTTCACAGGTGTGGGTCATGATGACCAGCGGCACCGCTGTCGAGCCGGCTGCGGTCTGATGCTGGATCACCGAGGCACTTGAGATTCCCTCGCTTCCGAGGACACTGGTGAGATCGGCCATGACACCCGGCCTGTCGGTCACTTGTAGCCGCAGCAGGTACCGGCTGCGGCCGCCGGCGGCGAGGGGGGCCGCCGGCGGGTCGGCCTCCAGCATGCCGGTCGTTTGGAAGGTGATGGCGGCCCTGCCAACAACGGTGTCGATGATGTCGGCAACCACCGCCGATGCGGTCGGCATCTGCCCTGCGCCGAGGCCATGGAAAAACATCGGCCCGACCGCGTCGCCGACCACGCTGACGGCGTTAAAAGCCCCCCGGGTCTCGGCCAGTGGCGTCCCCTTGCGGACCAGCGTTGGCCCGACCCACATGGCCAGCGTCCGGTCGGCCCGGCTGGCATCGGCCACCACCCGGATCCGATAGCCCAGCTCATCGGCAAACCGAATGAGTTCCTGATCGATTGTCTCGAGTCCCACGCGGGGAATCTGTCCCCACGGCACCCAGACTCCAAAGGCAAGGTGGGCCAGAATCGCGAGTTTTTGGGTGGCGTCGGTGCCGTCGACATCCATCGCCGGATCGGCTTCGGCGTAGCCTTCAGCCTGGGCGAGGGCGAGTACCTCGGCATAGTCGCTGCCGTCCTCCTCCATGCGGGTGAGGATGAAGTTGCTGGTGCCATTGAGGATGCCGCGAATCGATTCGATGCGATTGGCGGCAAGGCATTCGGCGATGGCGGCAACGATTGGGATGCCACCGGCGACGGCGGCCTCGAAGGCAATCGACCGGCCCATCTCGCGGGCCACCCCGAAGAGTTCGGGGCCGTGCTCGGCCAGCAGGGCTTTGTTGGCGGTCACTACATCCTTGCCCTTGCGGAGCAGCTCAAGCGTGATCGACCGGGCCGGCTCAAGGCCGCCAACAAGCATGGCGGCCACCGAAATGGCGGGGTTGTCGCTCACGGTCGCGAGGTCCACCGAAATCGGATTTCCGGGGACAGGCACGCCGCGGGGCTTGCCTGCATCGCCAACAACCACCTGCTCGACCACGATCGGCCGACCCGCCTGCCGGGCGATGTGGTCGGCGGATTGGCTGAGGACCCGGACCACACCCGACCCGACCGTTCCCATGCCGACCACACCGACCCGTACTGGTTCGCTCATCACCCGCTCCGCATTCCATGGCTGCCATATTCCGATCCGCCGATCCTACTCAGGCTGGCCGATCGTCGGAAGCGAACCGCATGGCCCCCGCCGGGAACGGGCCGGCGGCCGATCTCAGGGACGTCTGCTATCCTGGCGGGTGGTTCAGTTCCTTCCGCCCCCTCTACCGTTTGCAGGAGCCGCCCGTGGATGCCGCCGCCCATGAATTTCTCGTCAAAATCCTCGAAACCCCCAGCGCGTCGGGTTACGAAGAGCCGGTTCAGAATCTGGTGCGGGAGTACCTGAGTGGGTGTGCTGAGACGGTCGAAACCGATTCCCACGGCAACGTCATCGGCACCGCAAACCCGGGGGGCAAAACGCGGATGTTCCTCGCGGGCCACTGCGACCAGATCGGCCTGATCGTGCAGCACATCGATGCTGATGGATACATCTCGGTCCAGCCGATCGGCGGCTGGGATCCGATGCAGCTCATTGGCGCCCGCGTGGTGATCTGGACGAGCACTGGGGGAATCACCGGGGTCATGAGCCGGAAACCGATCCATTTGCTGACCGAGGAGGAGCGGAAGACGGTCCCGAAAATGAAGGACCTCTGGATCGACATCGGGGCCAAGGACAAGGCCGATGCCGAAAGCGTTGTTCGGATTGGTGACTCGGTCACCTTTGAGCTGAAGTACCAGCCGCTGCGGAATGGCCTGGCCGCATCGGTGGCGATGGACGACAAGATCGGCCTGTGGGTGGTGCTGGAGGCCTTCCGGCGGGCGGTTGCGGCCGGCCCCCTGCCCTGTGCCCTCGCGGTCGCCTCGACCGTCCAGGAGGAGATTGGCCTGCGGGGGGCCAAGACGAGCTGCCACCGGGTCGATCCCGATGTGGCGATCGCAGTCGACGTTACCCATGCGACGGACTGCCCGACGATCGACAAAAAAACAGAGGGGGACATTGGCCTCGGCAAGGGGCCGGTCGTCTACCGGGGGCCGAATATGCACCCGCAGGTGGTCGAGCGGCTGCTGCAGGCAGGGGAAGCCAACGCCATCCCGATTCAGCTGTCGGCCTTTGGCCGGGCAACGCCGACAGATGCCAACGCTTTGCAGGTCACCCGCGGCGGGGTCGCCACCGGTCTGGTCAGCGTCGCCAACCGCTACATGCACTCGGCCGTTGAGACCATTTCGCTGCAGGATGCCGATCAGACAGCCGACCTGCTGGCCGCTTTCTGCCGGGGGCTGGAGGGCGACATCGACTGGGCTCCCCGCAGCCGCTAACCCGGTTCGTGCCGACTGCTCCCTGCCAAAACGGCACGTGGCCGAGTTGGCAGGCGGCCGGCCGACGCCGGCCGTTGCGGAGCGGATGCCCGCTGGGCCGGTATTTGTAGGACCGAGCAAAATTTTCTGAGCGGGTGTTGGTTCCGGCACGGCGGTTGCATTCCTGCCCCGCAACGAACATGCCGGCTGCCAGATCCAGCCGGGCCGCGAACGCGAGGTCCGTTCAACACACCTTCCGAAGGAGCTTCTAGTGGCAAAGCAAATGGTGTTCGAGGATGAGGCCCGCCAGCCACTGCTGGCAGGTGTTTCCAAGCTCGCCCGGGCCGTGAAAAGCACGCTCGGCCCCCGGGGTCGCAATGCGGTGCTCGACAAGGGCTGGGGCTCGCCCAAGGTGACCAAGGACGGTGTCACCGTCGCCGAGGATATCGAGCTCGAGGACGCTTTTGAGAACCTCGGCGCCCAGTTGGTCAAAGAGGCCGCCAGTAAGACCAACGATGTGGCGGGCGACGGCACCACCACCGCGACGGTTCTCTCGGAGGCGATTTTCCGCGAGGGACTAAAGATGATCGCCGCTGGAGCCGACGCCATGGCGTTGGGCCGCGGGATCCACAAGGCGGTCGAAGCGGTTTCGCAGTCGGTGCTGGCATTGGCCACGCCGATCAACGAAAAGAGCAAGAAAGAACTCATCCAGATCGCCACCATCGCCGGAAACAACGACCCGACGATTGGCAACGTATTGTCGGAGGCCTTTCTCAAGGTCGGCAAAGACGGTGTCATCACTGTCGAAGAGGGCAAGCAGTCAGAGACGTTTGTTGACGTCGTTGAGGGCATGCAATTCGACCGCGGCTATTTGTCACCGCATTTTGTCACCGACGCCGATGCCCAGCTGTGTGAGCTTGAGAGTCCCTATATTCTTCTCTTTGAGGAGAAGATCTCGAGTGCGAAGACCCTTGTGCCATTGCTCGAGGCGATCAGCAAGGCGGGCAAGCCGTTGCTGATCATTGCCGAGGATGTCGATGGTGAGGCCTTGGCAACTCTGGTGGTCAATAAACTGCGGGGCATTGTCCAGGCTGTTGCGGTCAAGGCGCCCGGGTATGGCGATCGTCGAAAGGCGATGCTCGGCGACATTGCGGTGCTGACCGGCGGCCAGGCGATCTTCAAAGACCTTGGCATCGCCCTCGATGCCGTCAAGCTGAGCGACCTCGGCCGGGCCAAGAAGGTGATTATCGCAGCTGAGAACACCACCATTGTCAGCGGGGGTGGAACCAAGCAGGCGATCGATGGTCGGGCCGCCCAAATTCGGACGGAGATCGAGAACACGACCAGTGATTACGACCGGGAGAAGCTCCAGGAGCGGCTCGCCAAAATCGCCGGGGGGGTGGCCGAGATCAACGTCGGGGCCGCCACCGAAACCGAGATGAAGGAGCGGAAGGCACTCATTGAGGATGCCAAGAGCGCGACCCAGGCGGCCTTGGCCGAGGGCGTCGTACCCGGCGGTGGCGTCGCCCTGCTGCGGGGTGAAAAGGCGATCGAGAAGCTCGACCTCAAGGGTGACGAGAAGCTCGGCGCGACGATCGTCAGGAACGCGTTGCACTACCCGCTCGAGGCAATTGCCGCTAACGCCGGCCTCGACGGCTCGGTGGTGGTCAATCGGGTCCGGCAACTGAAGGGCCGAAACGATGGCTATGACGCCGACAAGGGCGAGTACTGCGACCTTGTTAGCGCCGGTGTCATCGACCCGGCCAAGGTTGTCCGCACGGCCTTGCAGAATGCTGCCAGCGTTGCTGCCCTGCTGCTGACAACCGACGCGCTTATCACCGAGATTCCCAAGGAGGAAGAACCGGCAGCCGAGGGTCACGACCACGGCATGGGTGGCATGGGTGGCATGGGTGGCATGGGCGGCATGCCGGGCATGGGTGGCATGGGTGGCATGCCAGGCATGATGTGAACACGTTCCGGGGTGCATCCCCGGGCTGGCGGGACGGCCGCGTGGCCGTCAGCCGTCGAACCGATTTGGATCTGGTCGAACCCACTTCTGGAGCATGAGACGAATGGCTGCGAAGAACCTGAAGATTCATCCGTTGGACGACCGCGTTGTGGTCGAGCCGGTCGAGGCCGAAGAGCGGACTGCCGGCGGCATTGTGTTGCCCGATTCGGCCCAAGAGAAGCCCCAGCGGGGGCATGTGGTGGCCCTCGGGCCGGGCCGACTGTTGGAAAATGGCCAACGGGCCACGCTCTCCGTCGCCATCGGTGACGAAGTGATTTATGGCAAGTATTCCGGGAGTGACATCGAGGTTGACGGCCACGATGTGAAGATCCTGCGGGAGACCGACATCCTGGCGAAGGTGATGAAGTAAAAGAACTGACCTCCGGTCGGTGCCAACCCCGTCAACTTTCAAAGACCCATCAGCTCGTCTGACTTTTAGGAGAGACAAGTCGTGCCCAAGCAATTGCTGTTCGATGACAAAGCCCGCGGCAAACTTCTCAAGGGTGTCGAAAAACTGGCCGACGCCGTTGCGGTCACCATGGGCCCTACCGGCCGGAACGTCATCATCGACAAGTCCTTCGGCGGCCCCACGGTCACCAAGGATGGCGTGACCGTCAGCAAGGAGGTCGATCTCGAGGATGCCTTCGAGAACATGGGAGCCAAACTGGTCAATGAGGTGGCCTCAAAGACCTCCGATCTGGCTGGTGATGGCACCACCACCGCAACCGTGCTGGCCCGGGCGATTTTTCGCGAGGGCATTCGCAACATTGTCGCCGGCAGCAATCCAACCGCTGTCCGCCGGGGCATTGAGAAAGCGGTGGCTGCCGCGGTCCAGCACCTGATGCAGATTGCGCGTCAGGTCAGCCGGCCCGAAGAGGTTGCCCAGGTTGGGGCGATCAGCGCAAACAACGATCGCTTCATCGGTGATCTGCTGGCTGAGGCCCTGCAGAAGGTCGGCAAGGACGGTGTGATCACCGTCGAGGAGGGCAAGACCACCGAGACATCGGTCCGGTTCGTCGACGGCATGCAGTTCGATAAGGGCTATATTTCGCCCTACTTCATCAACAAACCGGCCGAAATGCTCTGTGAACTGGAGGATGCCCTGATCCTCATTCACGAGAAGAAAATCTCGAGCCTGCGGGATCTTGTGCCGCTGCTGGAGAAGGTGGCCCAGTCCGGCAAGCCTTTGCTGATCATCGCCGAGGACATCGACGGTGATGCCCTAACGGCCCTCGTCGTGAATAAACTGCGGGGGGTGCTTAACATTTCCGCTGCCAAGGCCCCCGGTTTCGGCGATCGCCGCAAGGCATTGCTTGGCGATATCGCCACGCTCACTGGCGGCACGCTGATCAGCGAGGACCTCGGAATCAAACTCGAGAACGTGGAACTCTCCCACCTCGGCAAGGCTCGGACGATCTCGATTGACAAGAGCGAGACGACAATCGTTGAGGGTGCTGGCAAACCGGCGGATGTTCAGGCCCGCGTGCAGCAGATTCGTAATCAGTTGGAAGCGACTGAAAGCGAGTATGACCGCGAGAAACTGCAGGAGCGGCTTGCCAAACTGACCGGTGGCGTGGCGATCGTGTCGGTTGGTGCCGGAACCGAGGCCGAAATGAAGCAAAAGAAGGCCCGGGTTGAGGATGCGCTGCATGCCACCCGGGCGGCTGTTGAAGAGGGGATTGTCCCCGGCGGTGGCGTCGCCCTGATTCGCTGCCGCGAGGCGGTGGAGAAGGCGCGGTCACAGGCCAAGGGAGACGAGAAAATCGGGGTCGATATTGTCCTCCGTGCTCTTGAATCCCCACTGCGGCAGATCGCCGAAAATGCCGGAATCGACGGTGGTGTGGTGGCCGATGAGGTGTCGCAAAAGGACATCCACACCGGCTACGATGCCAACAAGGGTGAATACGTCGACATGGTGAAGGCCGGTATCATTGATCCCGTCAAGGTCGTGCGAGTCGCACTGACCAACGCCGCGAGCATCTCCGGGCTCTTGCTGACGACCGAGGCGTTGGTGACGAACCTCGACAAGGAGGACGCGAAGAAGCAGCGGATCGAAGGTTCGGTCCGCTGACGAATCGGACGGCATTGTCATGACGATTTCAACCTGTCCGCCGGCGGTGCCACGTAAAGTCGGCCCGCCGGCGGTCGGCGTTTGCGGAGGACCGGCCGCCGCCGGAAACCGGCCACGCCGGCAAGCGTGGCACTGCTGCCAACCACAGCCAGGCCATGCCCGGGAGAACTGATTCGATGGTCGACCAGCGTTGCTACTACGAAGTGCTCGGAGTTGAACGGCGGGCGAGCACCGGCCAGATCACCGAGGCCTACCGAAAATTGGCGATCCGTTTCCATCCCGACAAAAATCCGGGAGACGACGAGGCGGCCAGCCGGTTCAAGGAAGCTGCTCGGGCCTTCGAGGTGCTTTCCGATGAGAATCTGCGGGCCCGGTACGACCGGTATGGGCATGCCGGGCTCCAGGGCGGGGGCGGCCAGCACGAATTCAACGACATTTCTGACATCTTCGAGGCCTTTGGTGATCTGTTCGGCGGTGGGGTGTTTGGGGGTCGAGGCCGGGCCGCCCGGGCCCGCAAGGGGCGGGATGTGTTTTGCACGACGCGACTGTCGCTGCTGGAGGCATCGCGGGGAGCTACCAAGACCGTGCGGTTCAGTCGTCACGAAGAATGCGGGAGCTGTGGCGGCAGCGGCGCAAAACCAGGGACAAAGCCGCAACCCTGCGATTATTGCGGCGGGCAGGGCCAGGTGGTTCAGGCGGCCGGCGTCTTCCGGCTGCAGACGACCTGTCCGGCTTGCCGGGGAGCCGGGCGGGTGGTTCGTGAAAAGTGCCCCGACTGCGCCGGGCAGGGTCTGACCGAGGTGGCAATTGAACGGCGGGTGACCATCCCGCCAGGCGTTGACAACGACGTACGGGTGCGGCTGGCCGGCGAGGGTGAGCCGGGTGGAAATGGTGGTCCTCCAGGCGACTGTTACTGCGTCATTGAAATTGAGTCGCATCCCTTTCTGCGGCGGGAGGGGCATGAGCTGCACTGTGAGGTGCCGCTGACGTTCAGCCAGTGCGCCCTCGGGACGATGGTCGAGGCACCGACGCTTGACGGCCCCAAGCCACTCCAGATTCCGCGTGGCACGCAGCCGGGTGATGTCATCCGGGTTCGCGGCCTCGGCATGCCCGACGTGCGGGGGCGGGGAGTGGGCGACCTCAACGTGCATGTGCATGTGGAGGTGCCGAAGAAGCTCTCCACACGGGCCGAGGAATTACTGCGGGAACTCGCCGAGGAAGAGCAGGCCGAGGTCAGTCCCAAGCGATCCAGCTTTTTCAGCCGCCTGGCAGAATACTTCACAGCGGAGTCGGCGACGGGCGAGACATCGGACGAATCGGACTGACTGGCAGGAGAGAGCAGCGGAGTGACGGTGATGAACCACCTGCAGAATGTGGCTTCCAGCGAAGGAGAAAACAATGAATGAATTGAATGATCGGGAACCTGAGGCAGGCGCCGAACCGCCCGTGAACGATCTGCCACTTGAAGATGCAGCGACGGGGCCTGCTGAGGCCACAGCTGAGTCACGGCTGCGGGAGGCGGAGGAACGGCTCCTGCGGGCCCAGGCCGAAATTGAGAACGTCCGCAAGCGGGGCCAGCGAGAATATCAGGATCTGCTGCGATACGCGGAGATCAACCTGCTACGTGACATTCTCCCGGTGCTCGACAACATCGAGCGGGCAATCGAGGCGAGTGAGAAGACGACCGATTTTGAAAGCCTGCGGTCCGGCTTCCAGATGACGGCCCAGCAGATCGAGAAGCTGCTCGAAAGCCATGGCTGTAAGACAATCGCCACCGATGGCGTCTCCTTCGACCCGGCTGTGCATGAGGCAATCGCCCAGCAGCCCGCCGGCGATGCCACCCCCGGAGCAGTCATGGGGGTGGCCAGCAAGGGGTATCTGCTGCATGACCGCGTGGTGCGGCCGGCGCAGGTGATCGTGGCAGCGGCGGATTGAAGGATTTGCCGGCGGCAGTGTGCCGTCCGGGTGTTGAAAGCAAAGACCCACACACGACAAAAGCACCACTCAGATGCCAACCTACGATTACGTCTGCGACGCCTGCGGTCATACCTTTGAACTGTTTCAGTCGATGACCGAATCGACCAAGAAGACCTGCCCCGAGTGCAAGAAGCGGAAGCTCCGCCGGCTGATTGGCACGGGCGGGGCAATCGTGTTCAAGGGCTCAGGGTTCTACCAGACCGACTACCGCAGCGATTCGTACAAGAAGGCCGCGGCAGCCGACAAGCCCCCCAGCGGCAAGCAGGAGGGTGGGAAAAAAGAGGGAAGCGGGGCGACCGAGAAAAAGTCGGGTGGTTCGTCCGACAACTGATGAACGAAGAGATTCGTTGGTTTTTGGGTTCTGCGGTATACTTCGTGCTCTTGGGAGATGCCCGTTCCGGGTTTGCCACGTTTTCAACCAGGAGGAAAACGATGCCACGCTGTCCTGTGTGTGATACCCCCGTGCTTCTGCGGCCGACTGCCGAACGACCGGCAACGCCAACCGCCCCCTTCTGCAGCGATCGCTGCAAGACGATCGACCTTGGCCGCTGGCTTGAGGAATCGTACAGCGTGCCGCATGTCGGCCGCCTCGATGATGACGAGGAACTGGCAGAGGGGCCTGACGAGGCGTTGGTCTCCCATTGAAATCCTCTGGCTCGGCTCTCTCGGAAAACCCAGTACCCGGCTTCGAGCGGCTCAGTCCCCCTCCGGCTCAGTCCGGCTCCATCGCCCGTTCTGCAAATGTTGCTGCTTCGCCGTCTTTGCCAGAGACCAAAGCAACTCGCTCTCAGGCCAACGGTAGCCTTTTCAGACAGAACCTGGGGAGAATGCCTCGAGGCGAGGTCTGTTTGGTATTCTCGGGCAACCCGAGGTGAGAAGCCTACTAAAACCGCACCACGCAGGCACGAAGAGACCGGAGGAGAGAGCCGAGAGTGGGCCCGCCGCTGTATCCCCCGGCAACGTTCCATGAGTTGGTTGGCTGTCAGAGCTTCCTCTCTCCGTGTCTTTCGTGCCTGCGTGGCGAATGAACACCAGGTTTGGTTTCGATGAGTTGATTCTTCATTCCCTTTTGGCCCAGTTCCGGACTGTTTGCACACATGCCAGATTCTTCCCCTCCCTCCCCTGCCGGCCGTGTTGTTCACGAGGTGGTCTGGAGCGATGCCTTTTCTTGGTGGATTCTCTTCAAGGCTGCCGGTATGGCCTTCGCGCCGACGGTGTTGGTGTTGGCCACCCTGGGTTCCCTGGCAACCTGGGCCGGCTTCTCACTGGCCGATTCGGTCGGTCTGCCGACGGTGGCGGCAACGCTAGTAGCCGAGCCGGCCGCCCCAGCCGCCTGCGGCAGCGGCGGCGACGATTCAATTGGTCTGCTTCCCACCCCGAGCCGGGTGGCCCTGCCGATGGCCTCTGGCTGGCTTAAAGCAGCGCCGGCTCCGGTGGCTGAACTGCTGGCGGTGTTGGTCACCCCATGGAATCCCCTGGCGACCACGCCCGAGTTTCTGGGCAGCTTTGCTCGGGTAGTCTGGTTTCTGCTGGTCTGGTCCATTTTCGCCACCGCCATCACCAGACATGTCGCCCTGAGGCTGGTTGATGAGGAACTGCCGGGCCTGTCGCAGGCAATCGCCTTTGGCAGCCGCAAGTGGCTGGCTGCCTTTAACGCAGCTGCGTTCGTTTTTTTGGGCCTGGCGGCGCTATCTGTCCCCGGGGCTCTGCTCGGCCTGCTGATGAGGCTTGACTGGGGGCTGGCGGTGGCCGGGGCGATTTGGCCCCTGGTATTGCTTGCCGCCGTCGTGCTCGCGATTCTGGCGATTGGGCTGGCGGCCGGTTGGCCGCTGATGGTGTCGGCGGTCGGGGTCGAGCGGGGGGACAGTTTTCAGGCGATTTCGACGGCCTTTTCGTACCTCTATCAGCGGCCGATCCATTTTGCGTTCTACAGCCTGATCAGCTGTGGCGTGGCGGTGCTCGCCTTCTTCGCTGCCGCCCTGTTTGCCGATACGACCATGACCTTTGCCCTCTGGGCGACCAGCTTTGGCATGGGGCATGACCGTACGGCTGACGTGATTGGGTCGGTGGTCCGGGGCGCGGCCGACCCCCGGTGGGGCATCCAGGCCCTCCAGTTCTGGACCGACGGCCTGCGGGCGGTCCTGGCCGCGTTCGGCTGGGGATATTTCTGGTCGATTGCGCCGGCCATCTATCTGCTGCTGCGGCAGGATGTCGATGCCACTGAACTCGACGAGATCGTCCTCGACGAGCCGGGTGGCTGAGCGGAAGGGGATGAGGCTCTGTCTGAAAACTCGGCACCTGGCTTTGAGCGGCTCATTTGCCCTCTGGCTGCGTCCGGCTCCACCGCCAGATCTGCAAATCTGGCTGCTTCGCCGTCCTCGCCAGAGACCAAAGCAACTCGCGGCTGGGCCAACAGCAGCCTGTTTAGACAGAACCTAGTCGTGCGCCGCCGGCGCAAGCCAGCGGCGGATGAGCGCCGGGAAGGCCCCGAAGAGTTCGCCGCGGCTGACCGCCTCATCGACGCCAGCGGCCACCGCCTCGTCGAGCCGCTGCTTGTGTACGTGCGGGCCGAAGGCGATCAGCCGGGCCGGGGGCTTTTTCTCCGGCAGGCTGTCGAGCAGGCTGAGTACCCGGGCCACGACCACTGCCGGATCGTCGGCAAAGGCCTGCACATCGAGCAGGACAACGTCGTAGTGACTGCCACGGGGGCTGTCGCTGAGGCTGCGGAGCGTCTCCAGCAGGCCGTCAGCCTGCCGGGTCAGGCCCGCCAGCTTGCTCGTCGACATCAGATCGGGGGAAATCAGTAGGATCTGAGGGGGCTGCGGCATGGAGGCCTGCGAGGGTGAGGAGGTTCCGCCTGAACCACCTCACGATACCGTCCCGGCGGCTCAGCCGTCGAGCCGGGGAATCAGGGCCGCCCTGCAGCTGCCGGCACGGGCCTTTGCTACGGCTGCGTTGTGATCACATCGGCATCGAGGATTGAGTCGATGCGGGCCGCCAGATCCTGCAGATGAGCCCGGCTGGGGTCGTCGAGCACCAGCTTCGGCTCTTTCGCGTCCGCCCGCTCAAGGAGTTTTTCGATCCGGCCGAACAGCCGCCGCAGTTGCAGGGCCGCCAGGGCCCGGGCATCCGGGGGCGGGCTGCTGCTGTGGCTGACCGTCGTGCCGTGCGGGTTGGAGCTGATCTTCAGCGAATGCCCCGATCGCCCGAGGGCCAGGCTGGCCAACTCGCTGAGGGTCGCCCGCTGAAGGTTGCGGCGCAGGCTCGAAATGGCCGGCTTCCGGGGGGTGTAGCTGCCGTCGGCA
Organism: uncultured Pirellulales bacterium; assembly: GCA_965662195.1. Taxonomy (GTDB): domain Bacteria; phylum Planctomycetota; class Planctomycetia; order Pirellulales; family UBA1268; genus UBA1268. The sequence goes on along the minus strand of CBFIHA010000025.1, from coordinate 5,012 downwards.
AGGTCGCCCACCTCGGCAAACACCGCCTGGGTGAGCCGGTCGAGCAGTTCGGCCACGGTGAAGGCGTCTTCGTCGGCAGGCAGCTTCAGTTCACTGTCGGCCAGCCGCGTGAGTGTGCGGGGATTGAGCAGCTGATCGAGCACCCGTTGCTGCCAGAGCAGCACCACCTCGTGCACCGGATAGTCCTCGCGATCAACCGGCTTCGCCCCCCAGTGCAGCCAGCGGGTCGAAACCAGCTGGTTGTAGAATTCGGGCGGAAAGCTGAACGGCTTGTCGCTAAAGACCTGCTCGGCCAACAGGTCGAGGGCCTCCCGCTGCTGCTTCGCCTCCACCACCTTGAACGGTGGCGGGGCACCAGGGTCGTCCCGATGACTTCGCGACCCGTGGAGCCCACCGATGAGCCGCGAGGCGATGAAGGCGGCCTGGCCATGGGCTGCCAGCAGCACACCGAAGGCCTGTCGCACCCGCTCATAGCCGGCGTCTTCGGTGGTGAATCGCTCAACCAACTGGGGAATCACTTCCCGGACCAGTGCCGCCCGCTGCTGGGCGAAGGCGACAGGGTCATCGCCCAGGTCGTAGCGGTTGGAGAGTGGATCCGGGTCACCCGATTCGGTGTCTTCGTCGGTGGCGAAGGCCAGCAGTGGCTCACCGCTGCGGGAGGCGATCTTTTCGAGCCCCTCCTTTTCGTCCTCGGGGCGACTGCCGGGCAGCGGCGTGTAGCCGTATTCGATGGCCCAGCGGTCATAGACCCCCAGTTGCGTGGGATAGTAGGCGGCCTGGGGCTGTCCCTTGGGCACGATGTTGACCGGGATATAGTCCATCACACTGGTTGAGGCGGGCTTCCGCTTGCCGGCGTCAGCGGCGTTGATGTCGGCCAGCGAGGCGAGACTCGTGCCCTTGAAGTTGTGTCGCAGGCCAAGGGTGTGGCCGAGCTCGTGCATGGCAACCAGCTTCAGCCCCTCGCGGACCAGCTTCTCTTTTTCCTTTTCCGACACCGCCGGCGTGGCGGTAGCCGCCAACGCGGTGACGCCGAGGGCGGTCTGATAGCTGTGGCCGGCAAACAGGCTGCAGTGGCCGCAGCCGCAGCCGGCCGCTTGGCGGTTGATCCCCCGCACACCGGTCGGATCGAGGCCGCCAGTCAGCCAGGCGACGCTCTCGGGTGTGAAGGTCTCGAACTCGGTCTGCCAGTGCTTCACGAAGTCGGCATCGAAGATGATGTCAGCATCAAGAATCTGGCCGGTCCGGGGGTTCACCCGACTCGGCCCCATGGCAAAGCTCCGGCCCGAGGTGATCCAGCGGAAGGTGTTGTAGTTAACGTCCTCCGGGTCCCAGTCGGTCTTCTCCGGTTGCTGCCGGACCTCGATCGCCGAGGCGAAGCCAGCCTGTTCGAAGGCGGTGTTCCAGCCCTCGATGCCCTCGCGGATCGGCTGCCGGTAGCGGTAGGGAACGGTCTTTTCGATCCAGAAGACGATCGGCTTTTTGGGTGGTGAGACCTTGGCCTTGGGGTCGGCCTTCTCCAGCTGCCAGCGGTTGATGTACCGCACGAATCGGTCGTCATCGACACCCTGCGAAAAGTCCTTGAGCGCCGTCACAAAGTAGCCGACCCGCGGGTCGGCCAGCCGCGGATGGTAGTCGTTCTGGGGGAGCAGGCTGAGGGAGTAGTGAATCGTCAGCGTGGCTGCCCGTGAGTCGGGCACCGTGTCGAGGTCGGTCTTGCCGCTGGAGGAATAGGTGGCCGCCACCTCGATTTCGACATTGTCCTCAAAAGCCTTGGTACTGGCCCAGGTGGAGCGATCCTTGGCAAACGAGAAGCCCGAGAGCTGGTTTGAGATCTTGGGCAGGTCGGCAAAAAAGATTTTCTCCAGGTCGATCAGGTGTCCGCCGGACGGCGTCTTGGCCAGAATCGGCACGCTGTAGAGGATGCTGTCGGTGAAGGCGTTGGAAACGGCCGCCGCCTCGGGGCTGCCGCGGTCGGCAAAGAACCGAACGTTCTTGCGGACCACCTGCAGCTTGTCATCGACCTTGTGGAAGGCCCAGACCCAGTCATCGCCATCGCCCCAGCTGAGGCCGCCGAGCAGGAACCGGTCGCCGATGCCCCGGGCGATCGAGATGGTGATGAAGAACTCCTTGTCGAGCAGCCGCTGGGGAATTTCTGCATAGAGCTTGTCTTCTTTGCGGTACAGCGGCAGCAGGCCGTCGTGCCGCTTGGCATCCTTCGTCAGCTTGGCGAAGGAGTCCTGCGAATCCTTCTTGGAACTTTCATCTTCAGCTCGGGCTGGCATGGGGCTGGCCAGCATGGCAGCCAGCAGGGCTCCGCAGAGCATGGCCGAAAGCATGGAAGGACAGTAGGCGAACATCCGTGACAAGCGATTCATCAAAGCAGTATCCAGAAGCACACGAACGGTTGCTGCCGACGCTCGGCAGCACCTTGTAAGGCTAGCATCGCGGTCGGGTGAACACCAATTCTCGGGCCACGTCGAAGAAATACGGCACCACGAAGAGCACGAAGAAGCCCCAGCCCCAACCGTCTGCGGCCAAAAATCAATGCGAGCGCCGCCCCTCGAAAGAGCTGCGGAAAGAAAGGAGCAACGACGACGACCTCCTTCGTCTCCTTCGTGCCTTCGTGGTGGACTTTCTAGCCAAGTTGCTCCCCGAACTGGAGCCGCAGCAGGCGGTCGCGGACGGCGGTCATCGGCCAGTCGTCAGCCTCGATGGCCCGCGATGAACAGATGAAGACGGGTCCATCGGTCGCTTCGTGGCCCGGGTCGGGCAGCCGACCGTGGCTGCCGCGAACAATGCCGGCATCGAGGCTGATCACATCCATCAGATACCGAAATCCGAGAATCTTGCGGGCCAGCCGGCGAGCGATTTTGAATTTTGGAAAGCGTAATGCCGGGTCGAGGAAGAGCTCGACCGGGTCGTAGCCGGGCTTGCGGTGAATGTCGACCGTACGGGCATAGTCGGGGGCGAGGGCGTCATCGAGCCAGTAGTAATAAGTGAACCAGCTCCGTCGGTCGGCAACGGCGACGAGTTCACCAGCTCGCCCATGGTCGATGCCGACGGCGGCTTGGCCCTGTCGATCCAGCACCTGCTCAACGCCGTCACAGCGACTTAGTAGTTTGGCCACTGGCTGGAGGTCGGCGGGGTGGCTGACATAGATATGGGCGAGCTGGTGATCGGCCACGGCGAAGGCCCGCGAGGCTCCAGCGTCGAGGGTTTCCCGGCCGGTGATTTCCTTGCGGACAGTGAGAAAGCCATGCTCCCGCAGCAGCCGGTTGATGTGGATCGGCCGGTCGGCCGGAGTAATCCCGTACTCAGAGAGCACCACCACCTCAGCCCCCTGCTGCCGGGCAGCGGCAATCAGTTTGCCCGCCTCGGCATCGACGGCCCGAATGTCGGTCCGGCAGCGGGGATCGTCCGGGCCGAGCCGCTGCAGGTTGTAGTCGAGGTGCGGCAGATAGACGAGCGTGAGGTTTGGGCGGTGCCGCTCGATGATCAGCGCCGAGGCGGCGGCGATCCAGGCAGAGCTTTCGATACCGGCTCCCGGACCCCAGAACTTCAGCAGCGGAAAGACCCCCAGCCGCTCCTGCAGTTCGTCCTTCAACCCGGCCGGATGGCTGTAGGAGTCAAACAGCTTCCGGCCGTCGGCGGGATAGGAGGGCCGCGGGGTCACCGAGAAGTTCACGTCGGCGTACATGTTGAACCACCAGAACATCTTGGCGACCGTGTAGCGTGGGTCCTGCTCGCGGGCGAGATCGTAGAGGCGTCTGCCCTGCACCAGCCGGTTCGACTGCCGCCAGAACATCACCTCAGCCAGGTCCCGGAAGTACCAGCCGTTGCCGACGATGCCGTGATCCCGCGGCAGGAGGCCGGTCAGCATGGTCGTCTGAGCTGAGCAGGTCACCGCCGGCAGCACCGTGCCCAGCGGCCGGGCAAAGCCGTCAGCGGCCACGGCTGAAATATTCGGAGTGTCGGGCCCAAGCATGGCATGGGTGAGGCCGACGACGTTGATCACAACCAGTGGGCGTGTGGTCTGCATGGATTGAGAATACCAGCCTCACGGCGGGCACCGCACGGAAGCCGCTAGCCGGCGGACCGGCTGTGGGGGTGAACGCGAGATCAAGCGATCCGCCAGTCCCGTCGCTTCCGCTCCTGGCTTCTAATCTTGCTGCTGCGGTGAGCGGAAGCGAACTCCAGGAAGCCCGAGGCGCGAGCCGAGGGAATGCGGTTCCGGGATCAAAACGCGGTGTCTCTCAGCTTGCGCTTCGGGCTTCGAAGAATGTGGGTTTTTTCTGGCGATTGATCCAAACGCGCACCATCAAAACTCACGCTTCGGGCGTGCGTCGTGAATGGTGTGTTTTATCCCGCGGGTGCAAGACCCGCACCTGGAGATGGTTGTCCGCCAGGAAGCAGTCGAAGTCGATAGGGAGGTAACGAACTGTCGAGAGCCTTTGATGTCAACGGGCCGCCTTGGGCGGCTCAGCGAGTCAGCGGGCCATAACGTGAGTGAACGCTGAGCAAGCCTCGAAAATGTGAGTTGTGGGAGCCGACCCGCTGTCCGAACGGGGAAGGCCGTTGCCGCTGGAGTTGCACAACCTGTGCTCTGGTGGTCCCACCGGGGTAATGGCGATGGCACGCGACAAGGGGAAGAACACGCAATCACGAGAGATCCACTTCGGTGCTCGACTGAGGGGCAACTGGCGACCCGTGAGGGAGAGGCCGGGCCGGGTGGAAGTCGGAGAGGTTCGTAGTACCGATGAAGCCGGGTAATGCCGGTCGAGGGAAGGAGCCTCACTTTCAGAGGAGTATGGAAAGAAGTGAAAGCCGGAGATTGGTGATGAGCCTGAGACCTCCTGAAAAGGTTGAGAAACTTCAGACCGTGCTGCGTGCGAAAGCGAAAGCGTCGCCTAGCTACCGGTTCTACATGCTGTACGACAAGGTGCACCGGGCTGACATCCTGGCCCATGCCTATGAGCGTTGCCGTGCCAACGGCGGCTCTCCAGGCGTGGACG
>CBFIHA010000024.1:7129-43906 GCA_965662195.1 uncultured Pirellulales bacterium | reverse complement strand
GTGATGGACGACGCCGACCACCGAGTGCAGCGAGACCCAGCAGGGCGGGTGCAGGTCATACGCTACCTTCAAAAGTGGAGAGTTTGGCTTGAGCAACTGCACGGTGGTCGGCAGGTTCTGTTCGAACTCAGGCCGGAATGCCCCCGGATTAGCTGCCACCAGCATGTGGTGAATGGCGGTCAATTCCGGTGGCCGCTGGACAGTCAGGGACGCTAGCTTGCCCACGCCCCGTGAAGCAGTCGACGATCCCTTGTGCGGTGTGGCAATGAAGACCACCCGCTTCACGAACGGCGCCGGCTGAAAAAAAAGCGCCGGCTTGATCGTCTGCCGAACCTGTGGGGGCATCCGCACCTGTTCAAACGGAACCGTCGCCAGCGCGTTCCAAAAATGATTGCCTGACGCGACTACCTGAAGCTTGGCATGCAGTCCTCCCATGCTGTGGCCAATCAGCACCAGGTTCTGCAGGCAGGGGTCGCTGCCGTCAGGGTCGAGCTCCTTGACCACCCGGGCCAGGCTCTTACGGAGCACCGCCGAGGATGGCAGAAATGAGGCCCCGGTCGGATAGTGAAAGACCCAGGGCTCGTAATACCGCTGGAACAGCGGGCAGGCTCGGAGTTCATTGAGAAGATCGAACCAGGTGCCCTCATCACTGGCCAGTCCATGAATGAACACCACTGGAATGCGGCCCTTCACATGTGGCTGCAGGAACTCCAGCCGGGGCTCGGTATCGGCTCCTCCAAAGGGCTGCAGAAAACCGGTCAGGCCCGACTTCGGCATGCCCGCCAGCATGTCGAGCAGTGGCGTGGTGAAGTCGCCCGCCAGCGGCGGCCGCGCCCGGCCAATGTGCACGCCGGCCACCTCAGCCGGATCGACCAGGTCGAGCACTGCCGGGGCTGGGTCGCGATAGAGTGGCCCAGCCAGCTTGTGCAGCGGCTTCTCGCCTCCCGGCAGTCGAAACCGTAGCACGGCGGTGGCGGCGATTGACTGTCTCGGTGGATCGAAGTCACCCTCGAGGGTGCCGGGCTGCCCGGGCTTGAGCCGGACTGCCACCGGCCAGCCGAAGCCGGTGCGGTAGTGCCGCCGGGTGATGCGGCTGTCTTCCGGTGGCAGGGATGGCTCGATGCTCTCGATTTCACAGTTCACCACCGGCAGGCCGCGGATGATCAGTGGCACCCGGATCGGCTTGTACCGCGAGCCGACCCAGAGCCCGTCGGGCTTGAGCCGACCCTGCTTGCGGGCGACCTGCAACAGCCCGGCCAGGGCATCACCGTAGGCATTGGTGGCCTCCTCAATCACGCCGGGCGATTCCGGAGCCGACCAGATGGCGTTCCAGGCCGCCTCGGCGGCGGCGTAATAGGCTTCGACCGTGAGGTGCTCGCAGCCGTCCCGCATCCGGCAGGCGGCCTTGGCATAGTCGTGGCTGTCACCGAGAAACTTTTCCGCCGCCGCACAACGGTCCTGCTGCGACTCCGCCGGTAGCCGAACGGCCGCTCCCGGCGGTGCGGCCAAGACCGACAGCCCGCCCGAAACCACCAGCAGCACGCCAGCGAGCATCCCCTCTCGCACCAGCCTGTCCATCCGCGTGCCCATCGGCCCCACCCCTTCTTTCGAGAGGTATCGGGCCGGTGGCAGCAGCAGGACGAGTTTTTCGGTCGCCGGCCTATTTGGTTGCCATGCGGGCGATTCCGTCCCAATCGTCCGGCGGCGGATGTCGTTGGTATTCGGCACAGATCTGCTGCAGCCGGGCCAGCGAGACATCGTCGCACCAGTCACGCTGCAGGGTTTCGGTCATCGCCAGAGCCTGCCCGAACTGCCTGTTTTGATAGACGGCCCAGGCCTGTTCGTAGCGGCGGGCAAAGTCGAGCCGCCGCCGGTCGGTCTGTCCCACCGGCCCGAGCGGCTCGTAGATCCGTTTGCCCTGACGCTTGCCCTTCACCGCCACCAGATCGACCAGCCGCCAGTCCAGTGGAGTGGTCACCGCCTGCCTGACCTCTTCACTGACCAGCACCTCGGTGCCATAGAACTTGTTGATGCCCTCCAGCCGGGCCGCCAGATTCACCGTGTCGCCCAGGACGGTGTAGCTCAGTCGGCTGCGGGCCCCGACGTTGCCGACAATCACCCGACCAGTCGCCAGACCAAAGCGGGTATGGAGTTCGGGCAGGCCCTGCTGCCGCCAGCGGATGTTGCAGGTGGCCAGCTGCCGCTGGATTTCCAGCACCGCCGCCAGGGCATGGTCAGCATGCGCGGAGTCGGGCCGGGGGGCACCCCAAAAAGCGACGATCGCATCACCGATCAACTTATCGACCGTGGCCTCATGCTGCTCGAGCACCGTGAGGGTCTCATGGAAGTAGTCGGCCATGTGGTCGGTCAGGGCCTCGGGGCCGAGGGCCTCGGCGATGGTCGTAAAGCCGCTGATATCAGTGAAGAGGATGGTCAGCGCCTCACTCGTCCCGCCGATCTGGGCCACCTCACCACGCCGTAGCAGTTCGCGGACCACTTCCATCGGCACATACTTGGCAAACGACTGCAGCGTCGAGAGCATCTGCCGCTGGGCCTCGGCCAGCTGCGTCACCTCGGCCAGCTTCGACTCGACCGGAGCGTGCTCATCGAGGTCAAGGCTGCGGATCCGGCGGCTGGAATCGGCCAGTGCCTCCAGCGGCTGGCCGTAGGTGCGGGCCATCGCCAGGGCCATCACGAGGGCAGCTGCCAACGCGACCAGCGAGACCACCAGGGTGATGTTCCGCTGGCGGACGACGTCGCCGAGGAAATCCTGCTCGGGCACTACCACGCCGATGCGAAAGGTGTTCTCACCCAGCGGGTAGGAATGAAAACCGCCCCACCAGGGCTCGCCGGCGGCCCGAAAGCGGAAGGCCGACTCGGGCTTGCCCGCCTCCACCCAGGCCGACACTGCGGCCGCCATGGCTGGATGGTCATGCGTTGCCGCTGGCGGCAGCTCCGCCGCCGTGTCCGCCACGGCGGCATCTGGAGGCACGAACAGCAACGCCTCGCGGATGGCCGCCGGGGTGTCATAGCTGTTGTCCCGCGGCAGGCCGACCACCGCCAGTTCGTCGTCCCCGCCCCGGTCCACCAGCACAAAGGCGGTGCCCCGCTGGCTCACCGGCAGGCTGCTGGTGAACCGCGAAATATCGAGCAGTAGCAGATCAAAGGCGACCACGTAGGTGGTGCCTTCGACCTCCCAGTGGGTGGCGGCAGTAATGCCGGGGTCTTTTGTGATGAAGAAGATCACCGGCTCAGTCCAGAAGACTTCTTTACCAGGCTGAGCCTTGAGAGCCTCGCGGTACCAGATGCGGGTGCGGGGGTCGTAGTCGAGCTCGCCGAACTGCTCGTCGACCTCGCCGGTGGCGGTGTCCCAGCGGCGGTTGAAGACCCGGCTGCCCCAGCTGTCTGCCTGGACGATGCGGTTGGTCCAGACTGTCGGTGTCAGGGGATCCCGGAGCAGCAGGTACTCGACGCCGTCGGAGGTTGCCACCATCATCGACGAGAGCTGCGGGTACTGCCGCAGGATCGGCACGAAGAGGGTGTTCATCGCCTCGTGGTCGGTCGGGTCGAGGATGCCCCCCCGCACCCAGTCGGTGCCGATCATCACGTTGGACTGGACCGTGCCAAAGAAGCGGTCGAGTTCGGTCTCGGTGCGGGTGGCAGTCCGATCGATCAGCGACTTCGACAGGTCCTCAACCGCCGAGGCACCGGCAATCCAGGTTGCCAGCAGAATGGTGCCGCTGGTCAGCAGGATGAGCAACGCGAAGTTTCGCAGCATGCTCTGGCGGATCGTGAGTGGACGACGCGGCACAGCTGCCCTCCCTGGCAGGTGAGATACGGGGACACGCCGGTTGCCCGACGGAGTGGCCGTCAGCCCGATTGATGCCTGGCGTCACGGCCACCAACGGCGACCGTCTCGCCAGCCGGCTCGACTGACTCAAGGTCGGCGTGGAGATACCGGACCAACCCCTTGGGCGCGAGGTTGAAGAAGACCCGGCCGTCCGTGTGCCAGCGGGTGCCATCATGGAGGAACTCGGCGGTCGCCGCCCGTACGTTCGAAACGGCCTCGACCTCCTCCATGCCCCCACCCTCGATCGCCTCGAAGCAGACCTCGATCGCCACCAGGGCCCTCAGGCTCCGGGTGCGGCGGTCACGGGCATAGAACACCTCGTCTTCGAAACTGACGTCACTCCAACGGAGCCCGCGAGGCTTGCCGCTGGCGGCGGCCCGGTCGACAAACTTGGCTTCCAACTGCTCGCGCTGCCGACGGAAGTCCCGCTGCTGCCGGGCCAGCCGTTCCGCCCGCCGGGCCGCCTGCAGTGGACGGACCACCAGTGCCGTCAGCACCAGGCCGAACGCCAGGCCGGCGACGATCATGAGAAGCGAGATCAGGGTAGCCATGGGAGGATCTCGGAGGCCCACCGAAAAGAAATACCGTGGTGTAGTGTACGACTCCCGGGCTGATTGAGCAAAATAATCCACCGGGTGACGGTTCGACCGATTCCGCCCTCCAGTCACCCACCCAAACTTCCCCCCTTTGAAGTTGCCCAATGTCAGCCCAGCGTTCCACCCGGCCGGCACGGCCCCGGCCAACCCGCCCGTCCCGCGGCACCGACCGTCTGATTGGCGCCCACCAGTCGATCGCGGGCGGCCTGCCAAAGGCGGTCGAACGGGCGGTTGAGACCGGCTGCACCTGCCTGCAGGTATTCACCCGGAACATCAACCAGTGGGCGGTGAAGCCGCTCGATCCGGACGTCGCCGCCACCTTCCGGGCCGCGGTGGCAGAGTCGGGGCTGGGGCTGGTCGTCGCCCACGACTCCTACCTGATCAATCCCGCCTCAGCAGAGGACACCCTCCGCGAAAAGTCAGTCGCCGGCCTGGTCACCGAATTGGAACGAGCCGATCTACTCGGTATTCCCTGGGTGGTCGCCCACCCCGGTGCGGCGGGCGAGCAGGACCGGGCCGTGGCGGTGCGGCGGGCGGCCGACGGCATCGCCGAGGCGCTCAAACGAACCAAGAACCTCTCGAGCGGCATCCTCATTGAGACGACCGCCGGCCAGGGTTCGTGCCTCGGTGACACCTTTGAAGAGATTGCCACCATGCTCAACCGGATTGATCGGTCAAAAACCCTTCGCGACCGGGTGGCGGTCTGCCTCGACACCTGCCACGTCTTCGCCGCGGGCTACCCACTGGCTCCTCAGGCCGCGCTTGACGAGACGCTGCGGCAGTTTGCCGAGGCGATTGGCCTGGACCGGCTCAAGCTCATTCATGCCAACGACTCCAAGCGAGAATGCGGCTCGCGGGTGGACCGGCACGAGGCGATCGGCGCAGGAAAGATTGGCCGGGCTGCCTTTAAGCTGCTGATCAATCATCCGCAGCTTGCGAGCGTTCCCTTCATCCTCGAAACGCCCAAAGAAGGGGCGGACGGCAAGCCCGACCCGGCCAACGACATTCGCAACCTCGCCCTGCTTCGCAAGCTCGAGCATTGATGATTCACTCCTAAAATCGCATCCATGCACAGGCATACTTTTTCTGCAATCGTCTCCGTTGCGGCGGTTGAACCACCACCAAGACTAATCGAGTTTGTCGAGAACCTTTTTCGCTTCCTTGCGGCTCGCTTTTCCTGCTCGCTTCACCCGCTCAAAGAATTCTCGCAGTTGCGTCCCCTTATCAGGATCAGCTTCAGCCACCTGGGACACGAGGCTATCAAAGGTCTCCGACTCGCTTCCTACGGGCTGCCCATCGGCGTAGGCTCGAAGAATGGCCTTCGCAGGTCCGATCGGATCTGGCTTGAAGTCCATCACGCGATCTTTGGTGCGCATATCACAGCCAGCGAGGATTGTGACGCCCGCTACAAACAGCATGGCCGTCACAGCACCCCCCGTTTGTCTGATGAAAATCTGGATAAAGCCGAACATCTCACTTCCGCTTGTCTGAGTCGGACCTCTTCTTAAATCCTTAAAGCTATTAATCAACACGTACCGCCTGACCGTCCTCACGGTTACCCAACCTTTGGAATACAGTCGCTGTAATTGTGTCGCTGATTGTTTTGACAGCTCCGTCGACCATGACTGCATTGACCATGCCGGGGTGGCGACTTCGCGGTGGGAAGACACCGTACCCCCAGTCGTACATCCAACCGGGGCCAGAAGAACCACCACCCGATGGATACTCCCAGTTGGGCGGCACGGCTGCGTTGAAAGTTGACGATGCTGCGCCCCGCCAACCCCACTGCCCTCCATTGTTGCCACCCCACGCAGTCGGGCTCGAAACCGCGTTTGCGATCACCGCGATCTCGGCATCAGTGGGAAAATACTTGTCTGAGACAGCCTGCAGAGCACTGTTATCTGAAAGCAGGGCAATATTCCGGGGATAGATTGGCTGCCCACCGCTCCCCCCCTCACCAGTACCCGTCAAAAATTCTGAAGCCATTAACACAGTGGAAGTTCCGTCGAGAAAATCAGCGATCGTAAATCCGGACAACGCCTGAACCGACTCAGTCCGAGCATTTCCAGATCCATTGCCTCCGGGTTCGTTGTCGCCGCTGCTGCTGATATGAGTGAATCCCTTTGCAGTCGATTGCCCTGGCATCGCATACACGCCAGACCCGACGCACCAACCGTAATTTGAAGGACCCCACTTCGTCGCTGTCTCAAAGACCTCGTAGTTTGACGGACAGGCGAATAACTCGTTTGGGGAACGGAGAAGCACAAAAGTCGCACTGGGAGATGAGTTGCTGAGCGTCGCACTGATGTCGTCGAACAAGGTGTTCTGCTCGAGGAACGGCAGGATCGCATAGTGAGCGCTGAGATATTCCCAGTTTTTCCAACGGGTCCCTGAATTCGGTGCCCAGCAATTCGATGGGAACGCACCTCTGGCAGATAGAAAATTGTGCATGCCAAGCCCAAGTTGTTTGAGCTTGTTTGAACAGGCTATCCGGCGGGCTGCTTCCCGAGCGGTTTGCACCGCTGGCAAAAGTAGCCCCACCAGAACACCGATGATCGCAATCACGACCAGCAATTCGATTAATGTGAACCCTCGTCGCTGCGGGCTGGTCGCTCGCACTTGGAGACAAGAGGTAACTTGGTCAAGCTCAGCGATCACAGCCATGGCAACATTTTCCCAAAGTCATCTAAACGACAAGAATTGAAGAAGACAGTCAACAAGGAATCCTTTGTGTCCCAATCATCCCCCAGTCCTCCGCCCCAACGGCAACCCGCAAAGGTTCGAAAGACTACTCCGGCTGACCGTTTCCGGCAAGGGAATCGCCGGGCGGAAAATCTCGTCGAAATTCGCCCGGATTGGCAGCAGCCACCCCAACTTGTACAGACGATCCGCGACGGGAGGTCCCTGAAAAACTGCTGCGACAGGCGGACTCACCGAAGCAAAAAATACGGCTGCCGGGCATAATTTTGCTCCACAGGCGACATCTGTCAGCCAGGACATCTGTCAGCCAGATAGAGTCAGGCGATGGGAGAAGCCACCCGCCGGCGGACAGTGGCCGGCGACGGACGCATCAGGGCAACTTAATCATGGATGACCAAACTGGTGGTGAGGCGTCCGGCTTACCCTGCTCCCACTGCCCTGCTTGATCCCTGGGAAGAACCAATGACTACCACCTCTGCTATACGCTCTTGCATTGCTGGGCCCCTCTTGGTCCTGGCAGTCGCCGGCCTTGTCCGGAGCGGAGAGCCGCTCCCCGGCGATGCGAAGGGCCCGGTCTTCACCCGGCTCGAGGTATCAACGGGATCGCCGGAGAACGAATTCCGGCTGGTCGGTAGCCGCGATCGTCGGCAGTTGGTGGTGACCGCCCTCAATGCCGCTGGCCAGCCGGTTGCCGATCTCACTCATATTGCGACCTACAGGGTGGAGCCACCAACGCTCGCTCGGTGTGAGGCTGGTCTACTCGACCCGCGGCAGAATGGAATCGGTGTGGTTATGGTTGCGGTGCCGGCAAGTCTCAGCAGCCAGGCCGTGGCGGCCGTGCCACCGGTGCGGCTGCCGCTTACGATCAGCCGGATCGATGCTGACCCGCCCATTGATTTCGTCAGCCAGGTTGTGCCGGTCTTCACCAAATACGGCTGCAACGGCGGCGGCTGCCATGGAAAAAGTGGCGGACAAAATAGCTTTCGGCTGTCGCTGCTCGGCTTTGAGCCGGGCGAGGATCACGAACACCTCGTCACCGAAGCCCGCGGCCGCCGGGTGTCGCTGGCGGCTCCTGCGGACAGCCTGTTGCTGGCCAAGGCGACCGCCCGGATCCCGCACGGCGGCGGCAAGCTCCTGACTGAGACTTCTCCCGACTACGAACTGTTGTTGCAGTGGATTGCTGAAGGCTGCCGGCCCAGCGGCAGCAACCCGCCTGAGGTGACCGGGATTGAAGTCTTCCCCCGGGAGCGATTGCTAGGCCCCGGCCAGCAGCAGCAACTGCGGGTCATGGCAACCTATTCTGACGGCCGAACAGAGGATGTGACCCGGCTGGCTCAGTACGAGGGCAACGCGGCCGAACTTGCCGATGTTGATGAATCTGGGCTCGTCCAGGGGGCCGCAGCCGCCGGCCGAGAGCGGGCAGGCTCCGTCGCCGTCATGATTCGGTTCTGCAGCAAGGTGGCGGTATTCCGTGGCATCTTCCCACTCGACCTGCCACTGGATCGAATACCTTCTGAAAAAGATTATGTCGAGAACCTGGTCGACCGGCATGTGCTTACCCAGCTCCGCAAGCTCCACCTGCCACCTTCACCGCGATGCGATGACGCCACCTTTCTGCGGCGGGTGACACTCGATATCGCCGGCCGGCTTCCGACGCTTGAGGAGACCCGGCGCTTCCTGGCCGCCGCCGACGCCGACAAACGCCGCCAGTTAATTGACCAGCTGCTTGAGTCACCGGGCTATGCCGATAGTTTCGCCATGAAGTGGTCGGCCATCCTGCGAAACCAGCGGACTGATTCCGAACTGCACCGCCGCGGCAGCTACGCCTTCCACGCCTGGATTCGGGAAAGCCTGGTGACCAATCGACCGTACTCGGAGTTTGTGGCTGACATTCTCACCGCAACGGGCGAGGTGGCAACCAACCCACCGGTCATCTGGTACCGGCAGGTCAAAGATATGAACCAGCAGGTCGAGGATGCCGCCCAGCTATTTCTCGGGCAACGGCTGCAGTGTGCCCGCTGTCATCATCATCCATTCGAGAAGTGGGGCACTGATGACTACTTCAAGCTGGCAGCCTTCTTTTCTCAAGTCGGCCGGAAGCCTGGCAGCCACCCAGGTGAAGATCGAATTGTGCACCGCCGCGGGCAGCCGCAGGCCAAGGGACCGCGACAGACCCACGGGCCGGCGGTCCTCGACGGCGACTCAATGGCCATCGCTGCCGGTGATGATCCCCGTCGGCAGCTGGTGGCCTGGATGACCGATCCGGAGAATCAATTTTTTGCCCGCTCGCTGGTCAATCGCTACTGGAAGCACTTCTTTGCCGTGGGGATTGTCGAACCGGAGGATGACCTCCGTATCACCAATCCAGCGACCAACCCAGAACTTCTCGACGCGCTCGCCGGGGCGTTCGTCGAGTCCGGCTTCGATCTCAAGGCCCTCATCCGGCTGATCTGCAACTCTCGCACCTACCAACTCGCCTCGATACCGAATGAGTACAATGCTGGAGACAGACAGAGTTTTTCGCGTTACTTCGCCCGTCGGCTTCCAGCCGAGGTGGCTCTCGATGCCGTCGACCGGCTGACCCTGGCCCAAACAAGTTTCGACGGTATGCCGACTGGCACCCGGGCAGTGCAACTGCCCGACCCGAATTTCAACAACTATTTTCTCACCGTCTTCGGTCGACCGGCTGGAGACAGCGCCTGCGAGTGTGAACGCGGCACCGAGGCGAACCTCGCCCAGTGCCTGCACCTGATCAACTCGGATCAGGTGCTGGAGAAACTTGGCGGCCAGCGGTCAAAGCAACTGGCATCCGCCGGAGAGCGACCGCTGCAGGAAAGGATTGACGAACTCTACCTGGTTGCCTTTTCCCGCCCTCCCCGCGACGCAGAACGGGAGGCGATTGCCGGCTATCTGGCAACCCGTGTGGAGCAGCCTGAGGATGGCTGGGAGGACGTCCTTTGGAGTCTGCTCAACACCAAGGAATTTCTCTTTAACCACTAACGCTTGGCCGGCGGCTGCCTGCGGCAATCCTGCCGGCGGTGACCATACCATCGTCTCGCGACCAGTCAGCCCGGAAGGAGAGTCCTGTGATCCGTCTCTGTTTCCTCGCTTTCGGGCTTGCCCTGATTCCGGGCAGCCTGTCCGCCGAGCTACCACAGCCGCTGCTCTGGTCAGTCTTTCCTCCCGGGGGACAGCGGGGCACTGAGGTTGAGGTGGAAATCAGGGGTGTTGATCTTGACGGCGGTGAGCTCTGGTTTGCGAACCCGGGTATCATGGCCCGGTCGGTGCGTCCCGTCGCGACCGAATTGCTGCCCGATCCGGAACCGATTCCTGGCCGGTTTCAGGTGAGGATCGCCGCCGATGTCGCCCCGGGGGCCTACGAGGCGTTCTGCCGCGGCCGCTTTGGGGTCAGCAACCCGAGGCTGTTTATGGTGGGAACAGCCGTCGAACAGTTGCGGCCCGAGACTGCCTCCACGCCGGCAACCCCACTCAGTGTGCTGGTGCCGTCAGTGGTCAACGCCCAGGCGGTGGCAGCAGCGGTCGATTCTTACAGCATCGACCGCCAAGCGGGGCAGCAGTTGCATCTCGACATCTGGAGTGAACGACTCGACGCCCGGATGACGCCGTTGCTCAGCGTCTCTGGCCCGGACGGCACCGTGCTGGCAACTGCCGGCCGGACACCCGCCGGTGACCCGGTACTTGACCTGACCGCACCGGTCACGGGCCGTTACCTGGTGCAGGTACGAGACCTCTTCGCCGGTGGTGGATCTGACTGGTTCTATCGCCTGGTGGTCTCGTCCACACCACCGGTGCGGCACGTATACCCGCCGGTAGTCGTTCCGGGACAGGGTATCGATCTGGAGGTGTCGGCCGGGTCGGCTGCTGCCCCTGGCCTGCCGGGACGGATGCCGGCCCGCCCACGGAGTTCCTGGCGGCAACTACGGCGGCTGCTCAGTCCGTACGACATTGTCGGAGACGTTGTCGACCTACAGGCTGAGCGGCTCGCGGAGCAGTCGACCCCGGTGCCAGCGCTGGCGACCCGTCCTCCGGGACCGGTGGTGACTGCAGCCGCTGACCCGGCAGGTACTCGACTGCTGACTCTGCCAGCCACCAGAGTGGGACGCTGGAGCGGGTCCAACCTGAACCATCAACTAGAGTTTGAGGCCGAGGGAGGTGAGAACTGGATCTTCGAACTTTTCTCACGCCGGCTCGGGGAGCACTCCGATGCCGCCCTGCTGATCGAGTCGATTTCCGTATCCGAATCGGGGCAGCAAACCTTCAAAGAGGTCGCCTTCAGCGATGACGTGGCAAAGGCGTTCAAGGGTCTTTCAGTCGATGGTGCGGGCTACGACCCGGTGCTCTCATTCAAGGTGCCCGCTGATGGCCGCTATCGGTTGACAGCGTCAAACCTTGACAGGAGCGGGCATCCGGCTGCGTTCGTCCTCGAAGCCCGCCGCCCCCGCCCCGACTTTGAACTCCTCGCCTTCCTAGCAAGTCCCGACCGCACCGACATCAACAACAAGATGCGAATCACCACCCCCTCTCTCCCCCGCGGCGGCACCACCACGATCGACGTGCTACTCATTCGACGTGATGGCTTTAGCGGCGTGGTTGAGGTGACTGCCGAGGGTCTCACGGCCGGCCTGTCGGCGGACCCTCTCGTGATCCCCGCCAAGGCCAACCGTGGGCTTCTGGTGCTTGAGGCGGCTGCCGACGCTCCGGTCGCAGCCGCGGACATCCGGCTGATCGGTCGAGGGCGGATCGGTGTCGAGCCCCGACTGCAAGTCGCCCGGGCAGCCACACTCCGCTGGCCGGTCACCAGCCGGAAACAGCCGCATCTGGTGCGAGAAATCGGAACGGTGCGGATCGCCGTGACTGCGGACACAGCAGCCTATACGGTGACGCCCGCATCCCGACTGCTGAAACTGTCGGCCGGAGAAAAACAAACCGTGACGCTGGCGGTGAGCCGCAACCCGGAAAGCCAAGGGCCGCTCACTTTGCAGCCGAGCGGCCTGCCGAACCTGCTGAAAGCTGGCGGCCTCACAATTGGCGAGAAGGCAACGGAGGCAACCCTGGAGATAACCGCCGATGCCACGCTTCCGGCTGGTCGTTACCCGATGATGTTGACCGGTATCGCCAAGCGAAGCTTCCGCCGGTTCCCCGAGGCAGTGGCCCGTGCTGAAACTGAGCATGGTCGGCTCAAGGCGATCGTGGCGGAACTGACTGAAAGCCGGAACCAGCAGCAGGCCGCCCTTGAGGGATGCGACCGCCAGCTGGAGGCCGCGGGGAAGGCCGAGGCCGCCCCTGCCGACATGGCAACAATCCGTGCAGAACGAACCGTAGTTGCCGCCGAACTGGCAGCCACTGAAAAACGGCTGGAGGCCGCCACTGCCGCGGCAACAGAGGCTGACAAGAAACTGAACCAGCGGCAGCAGGCAGCCAAGGCCAAGCAGATCGAGGAGCCGATCACTGTTCCGGTGATCATTGTTGACGTCGTACCGCAGGCAACGAACCAGGTCCCTTAGCAAGCCAGGAACATTCATGCGTTTCACAACCTGCCCGGCCGTGGCGGTGCCCCTTGTTCTGGCGGCAGCAGCCAGTGTCCAGGCCAGCCTGCCGATCAGCCCGCCGGCCGCCGGCACCAATGTGGAATACCGGCAGCAGATCGCCCCGCTGCTTGCGGCCAACTGCACCGCCTGCCACAACGCCCAGCGGGCTGAGGGAGGTCTGCGACTTGACAGCCTTGAGGCCATCAAAGTCGGGGGCGATGCCGGCGCAGCCGCCATCGCCGGGCAGCCTGCCACGAGCCCACTGTTTCTGCGTGCGAGCCATCAGCAGGAGGATGTGATGCCACCGGCGGACAATGCCGTCGGGGCCCGCAGCCTGAATCCAAAAGAGCTGGGACTGCTTCAGCATTGGATCGAAAGCGGCCTGCCGGCAGCGGAGCCGCGGGAGGCCGCTGCTGTCGCCTGGCTGCCCCTACCGGCGGGCATGGGAGGGATTGTTGCCACCGCTGTCAGCCCAGATGGCCGCACGACCGCCGCGGCCCGGAGTGGTCGTGTCGATCTCTTCGACACCGGCACCGGCGTCCGTCTGGCTTCGCTGGTGAACCCAAAATTCACGCCAGCGGCTGGTGATCCTCCAGTAGCCCACCGGGATCCAATCACTGCCATCGCCTTCGGGCCAAAAAGTGACCTCTTAGCCACCGGATCATTCCGGACGATTCGGCTCTGGCAACGGGTGCCGCCGCTCCGAGTCAGTGAATTGGTCGACACCGCTGGTGTCACCGCGATGGCTGCTGGTGCCGACGGCGGGTTGGCCGTCGGCAGGAGCGATGGCAGCCTGTTACTGTTCGAACGACCAACTGCCGGAGAATGTCAGCCGGTCGCCCGACTCACCGGGCATACCGAAGCTATCGTGCTGGTCGGGTGGCTCGATCAGCATCAGTTGGTCTCTGTCGACCAGACCGGTCTCGTGCTGGCACGCAGGCCGGCTGACCGGCAGCCACCGGTCCGCCTCCAGGTTCCCGACGTCAGGGCTGCTGCGATCCTTCCCAACAGCCGAACACTGGTGACCAGTTGCGGTGACCGGGCTGAATTGCAATTCTGGTCTGTTTCCGACCTGCCGTTGCGAGCGGAAGCCAGCGTGCCGACCCGCCGGATTGGCCTGAGTGGTACCGGAGCCAGCATCCTGATAGCCCCGAAAGAGCCGGCCGGAGTCATCGTGACGGCCGGCCTAGATGGCACCGCCAGGCTGATCGAGGTTGGATCGGGCAGGGAACTGAGGCAGTTCTCCCACGGTGGAAAACTCCAGGCTGTGTCCGTTGATCACACCGGCAAACGGCTCGCCACCGCTGGAGAGGGTGGACTGAAACTCTGGAATCTCTCCGACGGCAAACTCCTGGCGTCCGTGGCGGGTGATCCCCGGCTGGCCGACGAGGTTGACCGGCTGGAAGCCGAGGCAGCCATCCTCAAGCAAATTGGCCAGCTGGCAGCTGGTCGCATGAAGGAAGCAGCAAAGGCCAAAGATGCAGTCGTAACCGAACAGGAGACAACCGCCGCCGCGGTGCCGAAGGCCGAACAAGAGTTCGCCGCCAAGGCCGTGGCCGCCAAAGCTGCCGGCACTGCCGTAACAGAGGCCGAAGCCGCCTTGGCGGTGGCCAAGAAGCAGACTGAAGCGGCAGAGGCACCGGAGCAGAAGTCGGCCGCCAAGATCAAACAAGACGCCGCACAAACGATGGCCACCAACGCCGAAATGGCTCGGCTAGCGGCGGTCGAGGCTGCCGAAAAAGCTGAACGAGATCTCGAGTCGACCAAAAGGGCAGCGGTATTCGCCGTTGAGCAGTTGCAGCGAGTCAAGCAACGGCTGGCCAATCGCGGATCCGAGGTGGCGGCAACCGAAAAGGCCGCGGCAGCCGTCAGCAGCCAACTCGAGAAACTTCGGAAGCAGGAGCAGACCAGCCGCCAACCAATTGTGCAGGCCTGCTTTCTGGCCGAGAGCGGCTGGCTGCTGAGCATCGACCAGGGAGGACTAGCCGTTCTCAGGGCGGCGGTCGATGGACAGCCACGGAACGTCTGGCAGCCACAGGCCGTGGCCGATAGGAATCCAGCCGGGCAGCACCTTTACCCATTGCCCGACGGGCAGGTGGCCTTCGGCGGAAGCGACTCAGCCGTTTCGGTCTGGCAACCCCTCTCCCGCTGGTCGCTGCTGCGGAGTATCGGAGACGAATCAACTCCACGGCTCACAGCAGCCGACCCGTCAGGCCCGCCTGTCGATAGAGTGCTGGCGTTGGCCTTCACGACGGCAGGTGACCGGCTGGTCTCCGGCAGCGGCCTGCCGAGCCGCACTGGGGAGATCAAGGCCTGGAATGTCAGCAGCGGGAGCCTTGCAACGGCCTTTGAACACCCGCATTCCGACACCGTTGTCGCCGTCGCATTTTCGCGTGACGGGACGCAGCTGGCCTCGGGCTCGACCGACCGGACAGCGAAGCTGCACAGCTGGCCAGAAGGGAAACTCCTGCGTTCGTTCGAAGGCCATGCCGGCCATGTGCTTGGGGTGGCCTGGCAGCCTGACGGCCAGCGGCTGGCCACGGCTGGTGGCGACGGCGTGGTAAAGGTCTGGAAGACTACGACTGGTGAGCAAGAGCGAACGGTGAGCGGGTTCAGCAAAGAAGTGACGGCCGTTTCCTTCCCCGGGGTCACAGCTGAACTCCTCGCCACCAGTGGCAGCGGCGTAATTCGCCTGGTCAATCCAGCTGACGGCAAGACCATTCGTGAATTCAATGGACTAACAGGGTTTGTGCAGACACTCGCCGCGGCCCGGGATGTGTTTGTGGCGGGCACCGCGGCTGGGCAGCTTGGGCTCTGGAGGCTGACCGATGTGAAGATTCGGCACGCGGTTGAACCGGCCGCTGCCGCCCGACACGATTGAACCGCGGCGTACCGGGAGAGTGACCTGCGGTTCAGCCGGTGAAGCCCAATCGATGCGACCGACGCCACCCGGAGTAACATTACAGCCGCACCGTCAAATGAGTTCTGCCAACGGCTGCCGCTCAACCAGATACTGTGGGCGGCCCGCAGTGTCGATCAGGGTCGCCTGGGAGGTTGTGATACCCAGAGCATGGTAGAGGGTTGCCGTGATCTCCTGCATGTGCACCGGCCGTTCGACCGCATGCTCACCGAGCCGATTGGTCGACCCGATCACTTGCCCATGCCGCAGACCTCCGCCGATCAAAAGGGCGGTGCTGACCTTGGGCCAGTGATCACGACCAGCCTTGGGGTTGATCTTGGGAGTGCGGCCAAACTCCCCCCAGACGACCACTGCCACGTCTTCGAGTAGTCCGCGGTCGGACAGGTCGTCAATCAAAGCTGTCAGACATTGGTCAAGTTTGCCGCCGTGGTCACGAACCAGATCAAAGTTGGCCGAGTGGCTATCCCAGCGGCCGTAACTGAGGCTGACCACCCGCACACCAGCCTCAACCAGCCGTCGGGCCAACAGCAGATGATCGTTGCAAGTCGGTGGCCCGTCGTACTGGAATTTGTAGGGCTTGCCGTCTCCGTAGGCCTCCCGTACCCGGGCATCCTCTCGCTCAAGATCGAGTGCCTCAAGCAACCGACTACCGGTCAGCACATCGAAAGCTCGCTGGGCAAAAGCATCCATGCCGGCCAGCGAGCCATTGGCATCAACATCACGCCGCAGGGTATCGATGCTGGCGAGCAGCTTCCGACGATCGGCCATTTGGTCCAACGATATTGACCGGAGCGTCATGTTCTCAAGGTCAGGCCCCTCAGGCTTAAATGGCCCGAAGGCCGGGCCGAGGAAGCCGGCGGTGCCCGAGTCTGACCAGGGCAGATGCTTTGTCGGGGCGGCCAGTCCGACAAATGGAGGCACGGTGGGATCGACCGCGCCTTCCAGTTTCGCAATGGCCGCGCCGATCGAAGGCCTACCGCCAAGATTCTGCAGGCTGTTTTTTGACCACCCAGTCTGGCATTGAAAGCCGGCATGAGCCGTCTCGCAGCCGACCACTGAGCGAATGATCGTGCACCGGTCCAGTCGGGTGGCCAATCGGGGAAAGACCTCACAGATTTCGACACCAGGCAGGCAGGTTTTTATCGGGCGAAACTCGCCGCGAATCTCGGCCGGCGCATCTGGCTTGAGATCCCAGAGATCCTGATGGGGCGGCCCACCGGCCAGGAAGATATTAATCACCGCCTTGTGCCGGCGGGCGGGATCGGGGGCGGCGGCCGATGTCCCTTCGGCTCGCAGGAGCCGAGCCAATGGCAGTCCACCGACTCCCAGCGAGAGCCCACCGATGGAAAGGAAGGCTCGGCGGTCGAATGATCCGCGTGAATGTCCGTAAATCGTCAGCATCTGCCTGTCCCCTTGGCGGTTGCTCGCCCGCGTACTGCCGCCAGCACCACGCTTAAGAATCGGTACCCAGGAATCGAGCCTACTCAATGCTCCGAGGACTGATCCGGAAAACTCATCCACCGCGGATACTATTGCACAGCCATTGTCCGCTTACCGGGCACGGCGGACAGAAAGACGCTATCGCGAGGTCGTCTCAGAATGCGACGGCGTGGCGAAGTGGTCCTGCTCCGGCAATAATTTGCGTAAGACGACCGGCAATTCATACCTCGTCATAATGAGTAAGCTGACCCCTTAACGAATGAGCCGACAATTAAATCAGCGTCTGTCGACGCCCGTTGCACCTGCCATCGCCCTGTGCCTTCCGAGAAACGCCCGATGCTATCGCTCACCTCCGACAGTCGCCGCGGTCGATCAAGTCGGCTTTGTGACGGCCTGCCCCGACGGGATTTACTGCGGATTGGTGCCCTCTCTGTCGGTGGACTGAGCCTGCCATCCCTGCTGCGGGCTGAGCAGGCTGCCGGTATCGGCGGTTCTCACAAGTCGGTGATCATGATCTATATGTGCGGGGCACCGGCCCATCAGGACATGTATGACCTCAAGATGGATGCGCCGGCGGAGATTCGCGGCGAGTTCCGGCCCATTAAAACCAGTTTACCGGGGCTGGAAATCTGTGAGCACATGCCCAAGATGGCCCGCATCATGGACAGGTGCACTGTGCTGCGGAGCCTCCACGGCTCGCCCAATGGGAGTCACGACTCCTTCATCTGCTACACGGGACAATCCTTTCTCAATCAGCCCAGCGGAGGCTGGCCGAGCATCGGTTCGGTCGCCTCGAAGGCTTTGGGTCCGGCCGGCCGGGGTATCCCTCCGTTTGTTGGCTTGGCTCCCGACGCCGGCCATCCGCCCTACGGATCGCCCGGCCACCCAGGGTTCCTTGGAGTGGCCCACGCCGCCTTCCGGCCAAGCGGCCCGGGCAGTGGCGACATCGTGCTAAAGGACATGTCGACCGAGCGAATGCAGGATCGCCGGCAACTCCTTGGCAAACTCGATGGCCTCAGACGTGATCTCGATGCCCAGCGGATGCTGGCGGGCATTGATGAGATAGAGTCGGCGGCCTTCGACATCCTTACCAGCAGCCGGCTGGCCGAGGCACTTGACATCTCCGCCGAACCGGCCCGCGTGCGGGAGCGGTACGGAAAGGGTGATAGCAAGCGATTCGGCGACGGCGCCCCTCGCAATCTCGAACACTTTTTGATGGCCCGCCGGCTGGTCGAGGCAGGCTGCCGGGTGGTGACCCTCAACTTTGGCCGCTGGGACTTTCACAGCGACACCTTCAATGGCATGAAAAACACCCACCTGCCACAGTTCGATCAGGGGCTCTCAGCCTTGATTGAGGATCTGCACGAACGCGGGCTTACCGATGACGTCGCGGTGGTCGCCTGGGGTGAGTTTGGCCGTACCCCGAAAATCAACAAGGACGCCGGCCGCGACCACTGGCCGGCTGTTGGCGGTGGCCTCCTGGCCGGTGGCGGGCTTCGGCATGGTCAGGTAATCGGAGCCACCGACAAGCATGGAGCAGCGATTGCCGATCGTCCCGTTCATTTCAGCGAGGTGTTGGCTACCCTCTATCGCCACCTGGGAATCGATCCAGCAAGCACCCAGTTCACCGATCACTCTGGACGACCGCAGTACTTGCTTCGTGAGGCCCGTCCGCTGCCGGAACTGGCGTGACTCCCTCGCTACGGGACTGCCTTTGCCAGCCGGCAGCGAAGACAACAGTCAAATTCGCTCCGGGGGAATATCGCTCCCGTGGGGATCGCGAATGTCGCGGCCCAGATCTTCCTCGATCCGCTGCCGCAGCCGGGCACCCAGGTGGTGCTCGATCCATTCCGCTGGCGGATGCAGGTGGTCAACCGGCAGGTGGGCATGCTGGCCCAGCCAGGTCTCCCAGAGCCGGTGCGAGCGGACGATCGTCTCCCCCTCGGATCGCCCCCGCGGCGTCAGCCGATAGCCATCACTCACTGGTTCAATCTGCCCCTGAAGCGACAACCACCGCAGTGACAGGCTGGATGACAGCCCGGCAGCGACCGGCATTGCGGCCCCCGCCTCTTCCGCCCGCCAAAGCGCCGCCAGCCGGTCCTCACACCGCACCCGCCAGGCATATGACAGCCGGGCAGCGGCTCGGGCCAGCAGGCCCTCCTGCGGCGCGACCAGCACGGCCACGCCATATTCCAGCCCCAGCACCACCGCCATCATCCCGGCTGCCGAGGTGTCAAACCGCCAGGCCGCCAGATAGCCGGCCACGGCCCCCGACACCGCCAACGCAACTGCCAGCAGCACCACCTGAGAGAGCCGCTGCACCAGCAGTTCTGCTGCCGCCGCCGGAACCACCAGCATGGCCACTACCAGAATCGCCCCAACGGCTTCGAAGCCAGCCACTGTCGCCAGTGACACACAGACGAGCAGGCCGATCGTCACGGCTGTGGTCGGCACGCCTGCCGCCCGGGCTGCGTCCGCATCGAAGGCGGTGAAGAGTTGCCACCGCCAGGAGAGCCAGAGGCCGGCGGTCACCACCAGCAGCACCGCGGCGGCCGACAGGAACGCCCGCGGTAGTTCATAACCCAGCAGCGGCACCGTGTCGAAGGGCACCAATTCCAGTATGCCGTAGAGGATGCAGCCGGGGTCGAGGTCGATCCGTGAGCCGGAGACGGTTACCAGCAGCACACCGATTGCGAACAGCGTGGTGAAGGCGACCCCCACACCGGCGTCTTCAGCCAGTCCCGCCTGCCGGTGAAACAACTGCGTCAGCCCAACTGTCAGCAGGGCGGCCACCACCGCGCCCAAAAGCACGAGCAGCCCCCCCGGCCTGCCCCCCAGCAGCACCGCCACCACTATGCCCGGCAGCACGGCATGGCTGATGGCATCACCCAGCAGGCTCAGCCGCCGCACCACCAGCAGGCTGCCGACGGTTGCGCAGCCGGCGGCAACAACCGCGGCGGTTGCCATCGCCCAGCCGTGCATCGGGCCGATTGCTTCCAGCCAGCCCCACCAAGACACTGCCAGCGCTGCCGCCCCCATCAGCGTTGCTCCAGTCGCTGCTGATCAGCCGTTGGCACCGCCGCGGGGCGATCCCACCAGCGGGCCAGCAGCCCCCGGCGGGGCGCGATGACCAGCGACACCACAAAGCAGCCGGCCGCCACCAGCACCACCACCGGCCCGGTCGGCAGCCGGGTGGCGAGGCTGCTGACCACCACGCCCGCCAGCCCACTGGCCAGACCAATGCCGCCGGCGATGGCGAGCATCGGCACGATCCGGTCGGTCCACTGCCGGGCCGCCACCGGCGGAATCACCACTAGGGCCGTCACGAGCACCGCTCCGGCAGCCGGCAGGCCCACCACCACCATCACCGCCACGAGGGCGACCAACACCAGGTCGATCACCGTCGCCGGCCAGCCAGCCGCCGCGGCAAAGGCGGGATCGAAGGCAACCATGACCGCTTCCTTCAGCCCCAGGACGACGCAGAGGACCGCGAGGGCCGAGACAACGCCCAGCAGCCTGGCGTCACCAATGGTCAGCGCCGCCGTGTGCCCCAACAGAAACCGTTCTAGGCCAGCGCTGCCCGGCACGCCGCGGGCCACCATGCCCGAGATCAGCACGATACCCAACCCGAACGACACGCTCAGCACGATCGCGGTAGCAGCATCATCGCGGGTGCGGGTGAATCGGCGGATCAGCACCAGCAGGCCCAGCGCGGCAATCGCCGAAATGAGCCCGCCGGCCAACAGCATCGCCAGGCTCCGCTGGCCGGTCACCAGGAGCGATACTGCAACACCGACCAGCGTGGCATGGGCCGCTGCATCACCCACCAGCGCCCGACGCCGCAGGACACTGAGCGTGCCGACCACCCCGGCGGCACAGCCGACTGCCGCCACGCCACCGGCCACCACCAGCGTGTTGTAGGGCAGCACTGCAGCAAGCAAGGAAGTGGCCATCATGGAGTCCGCTTCCCGCGGGCAACGGCCCGGCCAAGTTCGTCCAGAATGCCAGCCCGGCCGGCATAGGTCTGATTGAGGTTTTCAGGCGTGAGTACGTCGGCGGTTGGGCCAGCGGCGACCAGCCGCATGTCGACGAGTGCTACCGCATCAAACCAGCGGGAAGCCGTTTGGAGATCGTGGTGGACGGCAACCACCAGTTTGCCGGCGTCCCGCAGGCCGGCCAGGATGCCGAAAATCTGTTCCTGCGAACTGGCATCGACACCGGCCATCGGCTCATCGAGCAGATAGATGTCGGCCTCCCGGGCCAACGCCCGGGCCAGAAAGACCCGCTGCTGCTGGCCACCGGAAAGCCGGCCGATCTGCCGGCCAGCCAGATCGGCCAGCCCAACCCGCTCCAGACAGTCACGGGCCAGCTCGCGTTCCCGCCTTCCACCCCGCCGGAACCAGCCCAGCTGGGACGTCGCCCCCATCAACACCACGTCCATCACGCTGACGGGAAAATCCCAGTCGACCGTCTCCCGCTGAGGCACATAGCCGATGCGACGCCGCACCTCGGCCAGCTTTCGGCCCCAGAACAGCACGCTGCCGCCGGCGATCGGCACCAGTCCGAGGGTCGCCTTGAGCAGCGTGCTCTTGCCGGCGCCATTGGGGCCGATGATGCCGAACAAGCAGGGCTCAGTGATCGTCAGGTCGACGTTCCAGAGCACCGGCCGACGGCCATAGGCAACCGTGAGATCGTGCCACTCAAGCCAGGCCGTAGCTGCTGGCGCGACTGTTGCTGAAGGCTCGCTCACCCGCTGCACTACTCCGCTGCCGCTGCGACCGCCCCGGCGCCACCGCCGAGTGCCGTGACAATTGTTTCAACATTCGCAAGCAGCGCCCGCTCGAGCGTATCGCCATCACTGCCGGCCGGTCCCAGGGCATCGGAGTAGAGCCGGCCACCGAGTGACACGGTCTGGCCCCGTGCGGCGGCTCCCTCGCGCAGCGCCGTCACATTGCGATCTGAGACACTCGTCTCGACAAACACCGCCGGGATACCACGCCCGACCACCAACTCGACCAGCCGGTTCATGTCGGCCAGCCCGGCCTCACTCTCAGTGCTTGTGCCCTGCACACCAACCACTTCCAGTCCATAGGCCCGGCCAAAATAACGGAAGGCATCGTGAGCGGTGATCAGCACCCGGCGAGCCGGCGGGACTGTCAACAGCCGCGACCGGACCGTGGCATCGAGTTGTCGCAGCCGGGCGGCAGACGCATCGGCCCGTTGCCGGTAGCCGGCGGCACCGGCGGGGTCCAGCTTCACCAGCGCCTCGGCCACGGCCGCCGGACAGTGACTCCACAACGCCGCATCAAACCAGACATGGGGATCGAACAGCCCGTTGCCAATCGGCAACAGCTCGGCCTGAGGCACCGCCTCGGCCACCGCCACCACGGGCCGGCGCTGGCCGAGCCGCTCAAGCAACTGGGCCAGCTTGCCCTCGAGATGCAGCCCGTTGGCAACGATCAGGTCGGCCCGCAGCAGCCGGTCGGCGTCCCGGGGTGTGGCCCGGTAGGAATGCGGGTCAACTCCGTCGGCCATCAGGCTCTCGACCTCGACACGATCGCCGCCGACCTGCCGTACCAGGTCGGCTACCACGGTGGTAGTCGCCACGACCCGAACCACAGCGGCCGCTGAGTCGGCGAGCAGCAGGACGGCAGTTGCCAGCAGCCACACGAATGCATGCTGAAACAAACGCATTTTGCGCCCTCAAAAAAGTTTTTTTGATGAACCAAAAAAAGTATACCCTGACGACGACGTCGCGGGCAGGTGTCAATCTGCCCGCAGGATCGACCTTATCCTCCCAGCCGCCCCATCCCCTTGCCGGGGCTGCTGGCCCTTCAATTCGGTGACCGGCGCGTTGACGCCAGCGGAGGGCATTCTTAATTTCAGAGGCGAGCAGGTTTCAGAATCCTTCCAGGGTGCATCCATTGGAATCGACCTACTTCAAACGATTCCGGATGGAGGTCGATCTCGTCAGGGAACGGCGTTGGGTCGCGGCTCGGCTGCCGTCGGGCTTTGAGTTCGTGCCCTGGAATGAGGCTCTCCTTGACGTTCATGCCCGCATCAAGTTTTCGGCCTTCCGTTCCGAAATCGACGCCGTCGTCTTCCCCTGCCTGGGGCGACTTGAGGGCTGCCGCCGGCTGATGCGGGAAATTCGTCGGAAGCCGGGTTTTCTTCCCGAGGCAACCTGGCTGGTCGCCCGTCGGCAGGCAACGCGAGGCCGGCCGGCGACGCGGTTCGCACCGCTGGAGTGGTGCGGAACCATTCAGGGCGTGATCGATCGGGCCGGCCTCGGCTCGATCCAGAATGTTGGCATTCTTCCCGGTGCCCGCGGGCTCGGCCTGGGCAGCAGCCTCATTGGCGAGGCCCTCGCCGGCTTTGAGACGGCTGGTGTCCGCCGGGCCACGCTGGAAGTAACCGCAGAGAACACCGCCGCGATCAGGCTCTATCATCGGCTCGGCTTTCGCCGCACAAAAACCCTCTACAAGAGTGTTGAGCAGGTTCGCCGCGAGCAGCAGCGGCAGGAACAGGCCGTCGACCGGCTGCCGCTGGGGGTTCCTTCGAGCGAGGCCGCAAAGGTCCGGGATTCATCGGCAGCCACCGCCCGCCAGGAAAAGCGGGGCGTAGTCGCTACGATGGTGTCAGCCTTGGTCTCGGGATTGGTCGTAGCCGAGGAGCCCACCGATATGGCAGACTCCGGAAGAGCGGGCAACGAACTCGCGGCGGTGCCAGCCGGCCGTGAGTCCCTGGCCGTCTCCCGGACTTCCTGAAACCTCGCCGTCGTCAACCATCCGTGAAGCAGACGCTCCAGACCGCCACGCTCGACAACGGCATCACGCTGCTGGGGGAGTTCCTGCCGGGAGTCGAGTCGGTCTCGGTTTCGTTTCATCTGCCGGCCGGCGGCATCTGTGACAGCCTCCGGGCCGACCGCAGCGGCAAGCCCTGCTGTGGCCTGGCAACGTTGACCGGTGAGTTGATGCTCCGCGGTGCCGGCGACCGCAGCAGCCGCCAGATCGTCGCCGACCTCGACAACGCCGGGGTGCAGTGGTCGCAGTCGGTCTCGATGAGCCATGGCAGCATCGCCGGAGCGATGGTGGCCCGGCAGCTGCCCGATGCGGTGGCAATCTTTGCTGATATCCTCCGCCGGCCGACGCTGCCTGATGACCAATTCGAGCCAGCCCGCCAGACGGTGCTGCAGGATCTCGCCGGCACCGAAGACGATCCGGCCCACCGCACCATGCTCGCCCTGCGGCAGGCCCACTACCCGAGCCCCTGGGGCCTGCCCAGTGAAGGCCGGTCCGCCGATGTCGCTGCCCTCACCCCGGCCGACGTTCGGGAGTTCAACAACACATTCATCCAACCAGCCGGCATGATCATTGCCGTCGCCGGCCGGATCGACTGGCCCGACTTCGTGGCCCGGATGGAGCAGCTCTTCGGCGACTGGGAGGCCGCCCCTGCCCCGGCGGTGACCAGCGGCGATCGCGGCCCCCGCCGGTGTCATGTGCCGTACGACTCGCAACAGACCCATGTGGCAGTCGCCTGGAGCGTGCCGCCCTACCGTGACCCCGAGTCGCTGCAGGTGACCGCAGCGTTGTCAGTGCTGGGCGGGGGGTCAAGCTCCCGGCTGTTCACCGAGGTCCGGGAAAAGCGGGGCCTGTGTTACAGCGTGTCGGCGGGCTACCAGACCCACCGCGACCTCGCCGCTGCCATCGCCTATGCCGGCACCACGGCCGAGCGGGCCCAGGAAACACTCGACGTGATGCTGGCTGAGATTGCCCGGCTCCCGGGGTCGATCTCTGTCGATGAACTCGACCGGGTCAAGGCCCGGGCCAAGAGTGGCCTGGTCATGCAGCAAGAATCGACCGCCGCCCGGGCCGGGGCCCTGGCCCGGCAGTGGTATCACCTCGGCCGGATCCGCACGCTGGCCGAAGACCTGGAGCGGCTCGACGCCCTCAGCGTCGCCGGCATCGAGTCGTGGCTGTCCGACCATCCGCCCCTCGACCTGACGGCCGTCTCGCTGGGCCGCGATCCCCTGGAGGTTCCCGATGCAGTTTCGGCATGAGCGGCTGGCCTGCGGCCTCGACGTGATCGCCGAGATCCACGACGCCGCCCACTCGGCCAGCCTCGGGTTTTTCGTCAAGACCGGCGCTCGCGACGAAACCGACGCGGTCTCCGGGGTGAGCCACTTTCTCGAGCACATGGTTTTCAAGGGAACCGACCAGCTCTCGGCCGAGGAGATCAACCTGCGGTTCGACGCCATGGGGGCCAGTGCCAACGCCTTTACCAGCGAGGAAGACACGGTCTATTACGCCGCCGTCCTACCCGAGCGGCAGCATGAGGCTGTCGCACTGCTTGCGGCGATCATGCGGCCGGCGCTTCGGGCCGATGACTTCGACACCGAAAAGCAGGTGATCCTCGAAGAGATCCACATGTACGACGACCAGCCCCCCTTCGGGGCTGACGACCGCTGCCGGGCGGCCTTCTTCGGCAGTCACCCCCTGGCCCGGAGCGTGCTGGGCACGGTGGAGTCAATCGGGGCCCTACCGGTCGAGGCAATGCGGGACTACCACCGCCGCCGGTACGCCCCGGGCAATTTGGTGCTGGCCGCCAGCGGTGCCGTCGACTTCGCAGCCCTGGTCGAGAGCGGCCGGCGGCTCTGCGGTGACTGGGAGCCACTGCCGGTCGGCGATCGCACTGCGGCACTGCCGACGGCAGCTGCCCCACCGCCGGTCGCACTGATCACCCGCGACCAGGCAGCGCTGGAGTACGCCGTGCGAATGTCAGCCGGGCCCGCCGAGACCGACAGCGACCGGTTTGCGGCCAAGCTGCTGGCGGTGATTCTGGGCGACGACTCCGGCAGCCGGCTCTACTGGGACCTCGTCGACACTGGGCAGGCTGAGCACGCCGCCTGTCACCACCACGACTTCCTCGACGCCGGGGTCTTCGTAACACAGCTCTCCTGCGAGCCTGAGGACGCCCCAAGTCTGCTGGGACGGATTATCGATCTCTACGCCGAGGCGACAAACGGGCTGACCGCCGCCGAGGTCGATCAGGCCCGCAACAAGCTGCTGGGGCGGGTGGTGCTGGCGGGGGAGCGGCCCCGGCAACGGCTGTTCAGCGTGGGGCTGGAATGGGCCCACACCGGCCGCTATCGGTCGGTGGCCGACGACCTGAAAACGCTCGACGGGCTCTCTCAAGACGATCTCGGGCGGGTTCTCACCACCTGGCCGCTGGCCGGTCCGGCGGCCACTGTGCTGGCCGGTCCGCTGACTGCAGCCGCCGTCACCACCTGACCCGGCATTCCCGCGCGGGTGAGATTTCCGGCCTCGCGGCCGCTTCCGAAAACCGGCCGTGGATGCCACAATAGGGCATTCGGTTGGGGATTGTCCTTCGGCGCGGTCGCCGACCTGCTGGGAGATTCCCCGCGACTCTTTCCCGTTCGCCGCTCATTGCTCCGCCTTGCCTTCGGTTATTGACCTCATGATCACGCCGCTGTTCGCCAATCGCTGGTTCATTGCCCTGCCTCCCATCTGGCTTGTCGGTATGGGAGCCCTCTCCGCCACCGTCATGCTGCTGGCCCTCTGGGGGCTGCTACGGCTGGTCGCCCCGCGGGCGGCGGCCGAGGCGCAGGCGAGTCTGCGGGATGGCTTCCTTGGACCGCTGGCCTGGCTGATGCTGACGGCCTCGGCCGTGGCCATCGCCCTGACCCCGCTGGTGCCGGTCCAGAGCATCGGCCGCTCGCTCGGCCGAATGCTTTCGCCGAACGAGTCAACCGAATCGCTCACCATCGCCCCCGGCACCGTTCGTGAGAAAATCGACCTACCGGTGCGGCCACAGGAACTGGCCACGATCTCATTTCAGACCGACCGGCCGATCGTGATCCGGACGCAGAAGCCGATTGAGGGCTTTGCCCTGCTGAAGGTGCCGGACATCGCAATTGAACGTGAGGCGGAGTGGCGGTGGACAAAGACCGACGGCAAGGCCAACCCTTTCCTCGGCAACAAGGCCCAGATCGAGGTGACCAACGACGCCACCGGCGATCCTCCTGACACGACGGGCGGGGCCGGTCCCGCCACAGTCTCGGTCAGCTGGCGGCTGGTGCCGGAGTTCCCTGAGGCAGCCATCCTGCCGCTGACAGCGGCCTCACTGCTGGTGCTGGTGCTTGCCTACACCGCCTTCCGGCTGATTCCCCGCCGGGTCGCCGCCATTGCCTCGTCCACCACCAAAGAGGCGATCGGTCAGCCGATCTTCACAGTGGCAATCGTTGCCGGCATCGTGCTGCTGTTGAGCTTTATCATCATCCCCTACAACACCTTCGGGGAAGACGTGAAGATGCTCAAGGACAGCGGCCTGACTCTGGTGAAGGTGCTCGCCCTGCTGGTGGTGATCTGGACAGCCAGTGTCGCGGTGGCTGACGAAATTGAGGGGAGGACCGCCCTGACTGTGCTCTCCAAGCCGCTTACCCGGCGGCAGTTCGTGATCGGCAAGTACATCGGCCTGGTGCTGGTGGCGACCCTTGTCTTTCTGATTCTCGGTTCGGTCCTGATGGCGACGACCAGCCTCAAGGTGGTCTACGACGCCCGCGAATCGTCGAAGACTGACCCGCTCTGGAGTGACTGCGCGGCCGAGATGATCACGATCGTGCCGGGGCTGGTGCTGTCGCTGCTGGAGACCATCCTGCTGGCGGCGGTGAGCCTGGCGGTCTCGACCCGACTGGGCATGATTCCCAACCTGATCATCTGCTTCACCATCTACGTGCTGGGCCACCTGGTGCCGCTGATCGTCCAGTCGAGCGTGGGCAAATTGGCCATCGTGCGGTTCGTCGGCCGGCTCTTCGCAACCCTGTTGCCGGTGCTTGAACACTTCACCATCGAGGCGGCCGTGGTGGGGGGCGTGCCAATTCCCTGGAGTTATCTCGGCTGGGCGGCCCTTTATGCGGGCCTCTACGCCACGATCGCCGTCTTGATCGCCCTGGTGCTCTTCCAGGACCGCGACCTGGCCTGAGCCGTCGTTGGCTGTCTGGCCAGCCCCGACTTGTCACGAATGGCTGCGAGTTGAAGAATCACAGCCATACAGTGATAGTGCGCCGGCCCAATGCCGCTGTTAACGGCGACGGCGGGGCTGACGTTCAAGCGGAAAGTCAATAACGTTCTCACCCGGTTCAACGACGGCGGTCAGCGTGGTTCGCACGTGATACGTGCTCGGCAGCACTTCTTTGACAAACCGCATCTCACCGGTTTCAGTATCTTCGCTGAGATTTTCGGTCGTGATTTTCACTGTGTGGGCTCCAACAATCGCGCCCCAGTCCTCACCCTTATAACGCAATGAATACACCCCGGTGGCGTCGGTTCGCCCGAATGATGGCCGGCCCGATTCCGGCTGAAATTGGATGAAGGCCTGCGGCAGTGGTTCACCATCGAGCGTCACGGTGCCCGTCACGGTTGCGAAGGCGATGCCTGCCGGCTTCCCCCGACCACAGCCCCCAAGCCCCAGTGTCATCGCCACCAGGCAGACCCAAACCCATTGCCGGCGACTGCCGCACACCATGCGTTTCACAGACATCTTTCCCTCCTGTTGATGTGCTCTCCGGACCGCCCTGGATTATTGATCAGTAACTGCCCACCACTTCGCCGCCAGCCACGGTGGTCAGGGCCTGATAGGTCGTCATGCTGATGTCTTCGTTGATGAAGACCACAGTGCCGTCAGCGAGGCCAAACGTGCAGCCACCAGGGTGGGTGCTGCGGAAGGGGTTCCAATACCGCCATGTGGGTGCGATCGAATTGATCGGCTCCCCCGTAGAACCCAGAATCTCGTTAGGGCCCTCGTAGGTTGCACTAGCCAGGTCCGGTTTTGAGATTGCCGCCCAACTCGTGTAGGTGCGTCCGTTGTCTGTAAGGGCGCCTCCATTATTATTGACCTTCAACTGGTCGGCCGCTCGTTCACCAACCATAAGGGTGCTGGAGAGTCCATCAGTGATATCCTTGAACTTGCGGGGGGGAACAACGGCAACACCCAAAGGTTTGCTAATCGGCTGCGGCGAACCAAACACACCGTCCAGCGTTCCGCTTCCACCCCATAGCCGCGTTTCAACGCTCGAGCTATTGACCCCAGGATAGTTCGAGAGCCCGAATTCCTGCCCGCCCGAAAGCTTTCTGGGGCTGGTCTCCCGCGGCGGCGTGTCGCTGGGGCAGCGAAAGGCCGCCAACCGGGTGCCGAGCCCCGCAGCCGCCCCGATACCGGGAAGATCACTCGGCTGCAGGGTGGAAATCCGCAGGTCATCGTAGAGGGCCAGTTCCTCCAGATACGGCAGGCAGACCGCCGACCAGGCCCAGGCAGGATCGGTCTGGGCTGCGGTGGCTTTCACGGCCGAGGGGGGCAGCTCTTTGTTGGCGTCGACATAGTTGTGCAACGCCAATCCAATTTGCTTGACATTGTTGGTGCAGGCAGAACGCCGGGCTGCTTCGCGGGCCTGCTGAACAGCTGGCAGGAGCAGCCCGACGAGCACGCCAATAATGGCGATGACTACGAGTAGCTCGATGAGCGTAAAGCCACGAAACGATCGATGACGTGCCATTGGATTGCCTCTGCTGACGAAGTTCGGATGGTTGGGACGTGAGGTTCGATTCCCCACGTCGAAAAATAGAAAGGGAACCCTGGGCGGACAATTGTCGATTTCGACAAGTGGCCTAGGCTTTGTCTGAAAAGGCTACCGCTGGCCCGAGAGCGGCCAATCCACCCACCGGCAGGGAGTCAGCTGGGGTCGGAAGCTGCCAGCAGCCCCCGTTCAAAGCCCCGGGCGACGATTTGGGCCGTGTTGGCTGCGTCCAGCTTGACCTTCAGCGCAGTCACATGGGCTCGGACCGTCCGCTCCGTAATTTCAAGCATGTCGGCAATTGGCTGCAGGGCGTGTCCTTGGCGAAGAAGTTCAAGCACCTCCTGCTCCCGCGGCGAGAGCCCCCCACTCGCCTCCCGGCTGGCGATCATTCGGGCAATCTTTTCCCCGAGGGGTCTGCCGCCACGAGCCGCCTCACGGATTGCAGCAATCAAATCGCCGTACCGGACCGATTTGGTGATGTAGCCCGCTGCACCAGCATCAAGAGCAGCAAGGACATCATGCTGCTGCTCTGACGAGGTGAGCATGAGCAGTTTGGCCTGCGGATCGACCGAGACGATTCGGCGGACTGTTTCGATCCCGTCAATGCCCGGCATGCTGACATCGACAAGCCCGACATCGGGCCGATGCCGCTGCCACAAGTCGGCCGCGAGCCCACCGTCTTCGGCCTCCGCGACAATGGTGAAGCCCGGTTCACGACCAACGGTCCGCGCCAAGCCTTCTCGAAAAAGAGGATGGTCGTCAATCACGAGCACTCGGAACGGTTCGGTCTGGTGCATGGCAGATCCTCTGGCTGTCTGGGCGTTCCCGCTGCTGGTCAGGTGGAAGGTGATTGCTGCGGTTGCGGCACCCGCAACGAGATGCGGGCGCCTTTTTCCAGCTGACTCAAAATAGTGACAACAGCACCGATCCGCCGGGCCCGCTCATGAATCCCGCGAAGCCCGAAGTGCCCCGGCACCCGATCTGCTGCTTCGTGGGTGAATCCCTTGCCGTTGTCAATCACGTCACAGACAACCGCGTCGCCGTCGCGATCGACACGAATCAGAATTTTGGTGGCCTTGGCATGCCCGACTGCGTTGGTTGTCGCTTCACGGATGATCCGGAGCAGATGATGCCGTACCAGCGATGAAACCGGTGGCAAATCGGCCGCGACTTCCGTGAGCAGAGGCGTATCGGTGAGTGGCTGCAGAGCCGCCACCTGCGCCTCGATGGCCGCGGCCAGGGGGCCTTCCTGCCGCGCCGGATCACGCAAGTCCCAGAGAAAATCGTGTGTTTCAGCCCGCACCCGGGCGAGTTGTCCGCGTTGTTCCTCGAAAACCTGCTTTGATTCCGCATCGGCAGTTCGGTCCGCGGCGGCATCCAACTGCAGGGTGATCCCGGCCAGATCCTGTTCCAGCGTGTCGTGAAACTCCCGCGCAATTCGCTGCCGCTCTTCCACCGTCGCTGATGCAAGGAGCCCTGACTCGATGACGGCAAGTTGCCGGCGAACCTGTCGCCGGAGAGACAGCCCCCAGACTACTGCCGCCAGAGCCACCCCCCCAACCAGCCCAAGTGCCATCCCAAGTCGCCTTGGCGTCCACCAGGAGGGGAACTGCAGGACGACGAGATCGTCCGGCGTGGGTAAGAGCACGGTCAGCCGCGCAGACGGTGGTGGAGAGCCGAGTAAGACCGGGGGGCGTTCCGCATCACCGATGCTCCGGACGATCCCGGTTATCTGGATAGCGGTGCCGGAAGAAACCGACTGGACGTCGGCAAAGATCGCTGGTTCACAGACCAGCGTCACTCCGACCCCCCCCGCATCGAGCATGATTTCCCCACCACGCTCAGTCGCAGAAACCACAATGACATTCGCGGCAAACCGGATCAGGGCATTGTGGTAGTCCCCGGGGCGAGCCAGTTGCCCTGAGTAGGCTGACTCGCCGTTGATCTGGAGAATTCGCCGCGGTGTCACCGCCACGGCCGGAATCAGGTTGCCTTGGCTGAGTCTTTTGGTTTCGGCGGCGACCAGTTTCGCTACGGGGTTTTCGGCCACGACAAACCCGGTCACTTCCAATTCATCGCCGGCTGAAAAAACCTCTTCACCGACGGTTTCCACCCGTAAACCGGCAAGCCCCCGCTGAAGATAGAGGTGACTTCCCGGCACGCAGAGCGTCACCGTGCCGCGTGTCCGAATCCGATGCCCAGATGGCGGCTCGGGCTGGAACCTGGCAAGCGCGGCCAGTGGTCGCAGCGGTGCATCCCAGGCAGCGTAGGGGGCCGGTGCGACCAGTGTGACGTCAGCCGCACCAAGCAGGCGAATCCGGGGCTCCAGCAGTTCTCCGCGGGTATTGAACATGGCAGTTGCAGCCCCCGTCAGTGCCACTGTGCCATCAACCCATCCGCTGGGAATGCCGGCTGCTGATCCTGGCAGAGTGGCCGTGTAGCGACGCCCCCGATAGGCCAGATGGATCGTCTGACCCACAAAAGACGATTCAATTCGTTGCACGATCCCTGCCGCCCGAATCCGTCGGCCATTGTCCGCCCCACTAAAAAATCGCTCCGGATTGAATGGCTGCGGCCTGGGCAGTGGAGCGGTGCCCCGAAGCCTCACGTCAGCGGGGATGATCTGCGGTGAGTACCCGCCAACGGTGAGTTCACCATGCACTTCAACCAGCTGGCCGGGCTGAATCTGCTCGCTGAGTGACTTTTGACCCGCAGTCGATTCGTTCCAACCTGTTGCCGTCAGATTGACGTAGATGCCAGCCGTATCATCCTCCACCAGAAATCCGAGTGTATTCTCTGCGGCCCAGATCACGACGCCGCGAATCGTGACCGGCTGATCGCTATTTTCAGCGTGTTCTCCGGTATTTTCCCAGAGGCACTCGGCAATGGGAGTGAACTCCTCCGCGCCGGCAACCTCAATGACGGGACCAATTCCGAGCATCGCGGCAAGCGAAAGCAGCGCGATCCGGGGTGGAGATGAACGGGAAGGGACAACGTGCTTCATTACCATTGCCTCACCGGCAGAAACTGGCCAGCCATGCTGGCGCCCCAGCTGAGAGGTTCACCCCGCCACCCTCGGGCCGTCAAGGAGTCTGTCGGTGAGCCGCCCAGAATCGAGGCAGCGGAGCGGGAACCGCACGCCTGGCGAATGTTGCCTCTCAACGTGAACGCGGCGGCGGGGCCGCCGGTTTTGCACTGTCGAATCCGACAGGTGCCCGCCCCAAGGAGCGGATCGGTTGCTACAGATGATTTTCTGCGACGGGCCGCGTTGCCCTGGCCTTGGCAGACGCAGCGGGTCTGTGTGCCGATCGCTACCGCGCGATTCCGACGGTGCCGCTGAGGCCGACCACCTCGGCCCGTTGCAGCGGCCCACTCGTGGAAGGTATTTCACCCGTACGGTCATACTGCGTTTTGGCTTCAGCCGAGCCGTTGAAGAACAGCCGCATCCCGCTGGGCAGCCGGTGTTCCAGCCGTGGGCCGAGTTCAATCCCAACGCTGCCAGTCGTGTCGGTCTGCCGCAACTGGGTTCGCAGTTCGACCCCACCGCTGGCCCGTTCACCCTCAAACTCCATCGCCAACCGACTGGTCCAGCCAGCCGGCCCGCTGAAGACCGACTCGCGGTCGGCCAGCACGCCGGCGGCGACATTCAGGAAGGCGAACTGCTGCTCTATCTCGGCGGACATGGCGCCGCTGCCGGCCCGGCTGTTCGGAGGTCCCTTCACCACCAGTTCAACCGGCAGGCCGGTGGCCGCCGACGGTGCCGTAGCTGGCAGACCGCGGAGGGCCTTGGCGACGCTCGTCCGTCCTGGTCGCAGGTCGAGATCAAAGCCGTCAAACTCAAGTCTGGTCGGCAGAGCCGCCTCGGCCGTTTCCGCGGCCCGCAGGTCACTCCCCGAGGTCACCGAACCGCAGGCCGCCAACACGCACAGCAAGAGTCCAACAGAAGCCGCCATCACCGTCTCCGCCTGAATACAAACGACTGCTTTTCAAAGGAGGTCGTCCAACTCGCCGCCGGGGCTTTGGGACCGTAACGCCTGAAACGATCAGGCCGACTTGCGCAATTCGACGATTGGGGGCGGCGCGCCGAGCTTCGTGCACCGCAGCACGTCAAGCACCCGGGTCGCCACCTCGAGGGCCGCCGATCCGGCGGCAGCCGTCACCCGCGGCTCCCGGGTAGTACCGAGGCAGCCGAGGAAATCTTCGTGCTCGCAAGCAATCGCATTGGTATCGGGCACTGGCAGGGTTTGCCGGGGCAGAATCTCCTGAAAGAAGGTCTCTTTGGCAGCAGCCCGCTCAGCCAGCGGCACGGCCTCAGCCTGGAAGCCACCGCTGGCCACCTGCTCAGAGGCGGCCACGACGTCGACCGTCTTAGCGCTGAAGTCAACCGCCACCATGCTCTCACTGGTCCAGATCGAGAGCCGTCGGGTGAGGGTCGGATAGATTCGTGACGCCGAAAGATCGGCGACCAGCCCCGAGCCGAATGTCAATCGGGCCTTTACCGCATCCTCATGTCCCCCGGTGGCAATCAGGCCATCGGCTTCGATCCGCTCAAGCCGGCCGGGCTCGAGGGACAGCACCAGATCGATGTCGTGAATCATCAGATCGAAGACCACGCCAACGTCAAGCGACCGGTAGGTGAAGGGTGCCAACCGGGCTGACTCGACAAACAGGGGACGTCCCCGCTGCTGCCGGGCGAGTTCCCAGGCCGGATTGAACCGCTCCACATGGCCAACACCGACCGTCCGGCCGAACCGGCGGGCCGTGACCACAATCGCCCGAGCATCCTCAACGCTGGCGGCCAGCGGCTTCTCAATCAGCAGATCAATGCCCTGCTTCAGCAGCGGCACGGCGACTTCGGCGTGCAACCCTGTGGGTGCGGCGACCACCGCCGCATCGACGCGGCCGACCAGTTCCTGTGGATCGGCGAACGCCTCACAGCCGTGGGCCTCCGCGACCTCGGCGGCCGCAGCTGCCACCGGATCAACCACACCGACGAGCCGGCAGTCATGCCGACCGGCTAACAGTCGGGCATGAATTTTGCCGAGATGGCCACAGCCGATCACACCCACTCGAATTTCACCCATTGCTGCCTCCTTCGGGTCGCGGTCGGCTGCCAGTTGCCGGCAGCCGTTGTTCTCGTTGATCCGCCGCCAGCACCGCCGCTACCAGAGCGGCGTTGAACCGATGGCCACTGCGGCTGGCCTTGACATCCGCCCAGATCGGCCGACCTGCCAGCATCAGGTCACCCACCACGTCCAACACCTTGTGGCGGGCGCACTCGTCAGGCCAGCGCAGCTCATTCTGGATCGGACCGTCAGGCCCGAAGACGAGCAGGTCAGCGGTCGAAACCGTCAGCCCCCGGCCGGCCGACTGGAGCCGGCGGGCATCTTCTTCCGGCAGAAAGGTTCGGGCCGCCGCCAAGTCAGACCGGTATGACGCTGGCGTAACCGCCGTCTCGAATCGTTGCGGTGGGATCGGCCGGCCGGGATACTCAAGGTCATACCTGACCAGAAGGCCTCCGGTGGTTGGCGGCAGGGCTTCAATCCGGGCCGGGCTGTCAGCCTCGACGATGCTGATGGGGGCGGTGACGATCAACGGACTGATCCGCTGGTCAAGCACGGCGATGCCGGCTTGTTCGATAGCCTCGGCATAGGCGGCCGCCGAACCGTCGAGACCGGGCAGTTCGGCCGCCGTGAGCCCGACTTC
The DNA here is from genome assembly GCA_965662195.1 of uncultured Pirellulales bacterium. Classification (GTDB taxonomy): domain Bacteria; phylum Planctomycetota; class Planctomycetia; order Pirellulales; family UBA1268; genus UBA1268. Next base: position 8,553 of record CBFIHA010000024.1, on the reverse strand, counting down.
ACAACAGTCGACCCCAAGCCCGGCCAGACCGCTGAGCACATGCTCGACCATTTCCACCGTGGCACCGCCAGCCTGCAAGTTCGTGCGGCTGGACGCCTCCACCCGGTGGCCGAGCGTCGCCGGCACCCTGAGGCCACCGAGATCGTCTCGCACGAAAACAATGCCGCAGCCTGCGGCAGCCGGCCGCAGCTCCACCCGGTTCTCAGCCCCGCTCCAATAGCCGCGGCCGTGGATGACAACCGGCCGCTGAAGCGTCTGCTGAAAGCGGTGACACAGCTGGTCTACGGGGCTGGCTGCGTGCATGGATGCCATTCCCGTTCCAGCAGTCACGGCGAAAATCCAGCGAAAGAGAAGAAGTGAGAAACTTTCCCGCGTGCCGAGTGCGGAGGCCTCTGGGGCCGCCGCACGCGGCAGGGAAACGCAGGCAGGTGATCCAGCCGGCTAGCGGCTGATGGGCTGGCGACCGGGGGCGGCGGCGACGCCACCGGCATTGAGCAACCGCAGCACATCCGGCGTGATATCGATTGTCGGGTCGTGGTAGACCAACGGCTTGGTGATACCGCGAAGCACCTGGTTGCGGTCACCTGAGTCGACCGGATCGCCGTCGAAGCGATGGACGATGGCGATGCCATGCTCGCGGGCGAACTGGGCGACGGCCTTTTCAATCTCACCGAAGACCTCGTGATAGACCGCAGCTTCACGATCCATGAAGTCCTTTTTCTGCAACTGGGCTGTCACGTTGAACTCGCCCTGGGCCTTGGCGATTTCGGCTTCCAACTTCTTGAACTCGGGCGTCCCCGGGTTGAAGCCCTTGAGCTGCTCGACGAGCCCGTTGATCCGATCCCGCTCAGCCTTCAGTCCATTCTCGGCTGCCATCACCTCGTCCCGCATCTTTTCCATCGAGGTTTTGAACCGGGTATGGTTCTTGAAGATGTAGCCGATGTCGATGACCGCCTGATGGGTGGCCGGCGGGCGGCCCTGGGCATGGGCCGTCGCAGCGGGCAGGACGGCGACCGCCCCGACGAGCAGGCAGATCACGCTTCCAAAGTTGGCCAATTGTCGCTTCACGGGGTGCACTCCTTGCATGGGTCTCACGGGATTTCCGCCTGCGGCCGGAATCGGTTCCGGCCCTCTGTTTCGGTCACTGCCTGCGACCGTGGGGCAGGACTATGGCGATCGGGCGGGCCGGGCTCAAGAGCAATCGACGCCCGAAAAAAGCGTCTCAGCCGCTGATACCGCCGGCTCAGGGATGCCCATGCCCTTTCGCTGACGTTCACGACGGCCATCCGGGCCGCCGTTCACTGCCCGTCCGCTTCGCTTTCGCCATCCCGGCTTCGCTCGCTTCCGGAGCTCGCTCAAGGGCATGGGCACCCCTTCGCCTCACCAAACGTGGAATCTTCATCGGAAGCCAAGAGCGCACGCGA
>CBFIHA010000024.1:0-7119 GCA_965662195.1 uncultured Pirellulales bacterium | reverse complement strand
CTACCGCGGGTCTCCCAGCGTCACCGTGAGGGTTTTTTCAGCGCCGTCCCGCTGCACCACCACGGGCACTGCCTCGCCTGCCTTATGCTTGCGGAGAGCACTGTCGAAGTCCTCCAATCCGGTGATCGCACTGTCGCCCAGCCGGACGATGATGTCGCCCCCCTGCAGGCCACCCTGGGCCGCCGGCGAGCCTTTTGAAACACCGGTGATGGCATAGCCGCCGCCGGGCTTGGCGAAGTCGGGAATACTGCCGAAATAGGGCCGATCACCGCCACCGCCCTGAAACTGCTTGCTGGCAACCTCAATGTAATCCGGCGGCTCGGGAGTGGTGGCCAGATCTCGAATGATCGCCGCAATCAATCGGCTGATCCGGACCATGCCGTCATAGTTGATCTTTTCGGCGGTGTCAGTCGGCCGGTGGTAGTCGGTGTGCGAGCCAGTGAAGAGATGCATGACCGGAATTTTGCGGGCATAAAAACTGCTGTGGTCACTCGGACCAAACCCACCCGGCTCCTTCGCCACCGTGAAGCCCGCTGCCTCGGTCAGCCGGTCAATCAGCGGATCGAAGCCCGTTCCTGTGCCGGTGCCGTGGATGATCAGCTTGTCATCGACCAGCCGGCCAACCATGTCGAGGTTGACCATGGCGGCGGTCCGCTCCAGCGGTAGCAGCGGGTTGGCGGTGTAGTGGCCACTCCCGAGCAGTCCCCGCTCTTCGCCGGCGAAGGCGACGAACAGCACCGTCCGCGGCAAGGGTCCCTCGACCCGCAGCTGCCGGGCGACCTCCAGCAGCATTGCCGTGCCGCTGGCATTGTCGTCGGCGCCGTGGTGGATCGCCTTCTGGCCCGGCGCGAGCGAGTTGCTGTCACCGTAGCCAAGGTGGTCGTAGTGGGCTCCGAGGATAACCAGGTCACGGCCGAGGACCGAGCCATCAGTGGCTTTCCCAGTTCCGGGCAAAATGCCCACGATGTTGTCAGCGTCGGTTTGCTGTCGCTCAATGGAGACCTCGCCCCGAATCCGCCAGCCCTCAAGCGGGCGGCTCTGGGGCTCGAGAGTTTTGTCGATTTCAGCCTCAAGCTCAGTCAGCGTTGCCCCGGTGGTCCGTTTCATCAAGTCGGCGACGACGCTGCGGCTGATCTGCAACACCGGCATCGCCCGACCGTTTTCACCCCCCCCTGCCCGGCGGAAGTCCATCAGAGCATCGGGCTCGGTCGCCGAGGCGTCGTTGCAGAAGATGACCCCACCCGCCTCGTGTTCCGAGGCATTGGCGATCTTCCGCACCAGGGCCGCATGCTGCGTCGCCTGGTTGCCGTTGAAAACGCTGTGCGGATTCTCCTTCTGCGGTTCCTGCCGCAGCATCACCGCGGCGGCTGCCTTCGCAGCAGTCCCCAGTGGCGCGTAATCGTCATACTCCTCGGCCGGGGCGGTGATGCCATAGCCGGCAAACACCAGCGGCAGGTCGAACGGGCCCGAGCCACCGGCCGCCAGCGGCGTGAAGGTTTTGCCAAGCTCCAAGGGAATCACGGTCGGGCTGCCGGCCGGGCCCGCCGGTCCAACCAGCTCCGCCCGGTTCGGCTTGTCATCGGGCAGGGTCGCCTCAAGTGTCATCACGAACGACTGCCGTCGCAGAGGGCCGACCTGCTTCAGGCCGGCCGCGGCGAACTGCTCGGCAATCCAGTCGGCAGCCGCGGTGATCCCAGCCGTTCCGGGACCCCGTCCCTCCCGCTCGGGGGCGGCCAGCCAGGTGACATTTTCCCGCAGGCGATCGACCGCCGCGGCATCGTCCCGCGGAGCCACGGGCTGCGACTCGTGGGCATGCACCCGGCCATTTGCCAGGCTTGCCAGCAGCACGGCACCGCTCAGGGCCAAGGCGGCGAACAACCGCTCATCAAACCCGCATGGTCCGGCGTCATCCTTCTGTGCACCCAGCGACATGATCTCCTCCAGAGGGGGGAATGGAAGTCTCAACAGCCGTCGGCAGCGGCAGCCTGTTCTATAGTAGCAATCAGGCAGCCGATGTTGGTCATTCTGGTATCATGTGGCATGTTGGGGTGGCAGGTTTTTTCCCCGGGAGTTGGCGGGTGCACTCGCTTTTTTGCATTCAAGGTAGTCATCGTGGAACCCACTTTGACCTCGCGGCACTTGCCGGCGAGGGGGATGTGGCTATTTCCATCGGCCGCGAAAAGGGCAATCAAATTCAGGTCGACGACCACGAGGTCTCCCGCCGGCATGCGGAACTGCGGCTGGAGGAGGGCTGCTACCGGCTGGTCGATTTGAAAAGCTCGAACGGCAGCTTCATCAACAACCGCCGAATCGATGAGGCGCCGCTGACGCCGGGTGACCGGCTGCAGGTGGGCCGGACGCTGTTTCTCTTCTCCGGCAGTGACGGGACCAGCCGCCAGTTGCAGGATGTCCAGATCGTTGCCTCCGGCAGCCGTGAAGACGGCTCCCGAATCATCTCGGCCATTCCTGACGATGCCGGCGAGTTTGCGGGCCCACCACTGCCGCTGGACGATACCCAAAACCACTGGCTGGCCCGCGCCCGCAGTAACCTGCAGGTGATGTACCGCACCGCCCTGGCCGTCAGCCACACGCTCGACATCGACGAACTGCTCGACCGCGTGCTGCAACTGGTGTTTGAGTGGGTGGAGGCCGACCGGGGCTGCATCATGCTGCTGGAGCCGGAGACAGGCCGGTTGACGACCAAGGCCCGGCGGGACCGGGATGCCGGCAGTCACTCATCAATGGCGATCAGCCGGACAATCCTCGACTATGTGCTGGAGCGGCGGGAGGGTGTCCTCACCAGTGATGCCCAAGAAGACGACCGATTCCGCTCCGGCCAGAGCGTGATGCGAACCGGTGTGCACGAGGCGATCTGCGTGCCGATGCAGGGCCGCTACGGACAGGTCGGTTTGCTCTATGTCGACACACTGATTCCGCTCGGCGAGGCGATGGCCGGTGGCGGCCAGCGGTTCACAGAGGAACACCTCAAGCTGATGGTGGCAATCGGTCATCAGGCGGCTCTGGCAGTTGAAGACACCACCTATTACTCCGCAATGGTTCAGGCCGAACGGCTGGCGGCGGTGGGCCAGACGATCGCGACGCTGTCCCACCACATCAAGAACATCCTGCAGGGTATCCGTGGCGGCAGCTACCTCGTCGAGATGGGCATCGACAACGAAGACCTGGGCGTCACCGACAAGGGCTGGGGCATCGTCCGCCGCAATCAGAACAAAATCTCGTCGCTGGTGATGGACATGCTCTCCTTCAGCAAGGACCGTGAACCCGACCCGGTGCCCTCCGACCTGACGGCTGTCATCAGTGACATCGTTGAAACGGTTGCCCAACGGGCCGAGGAAGCCGGGATAGTGGTCCGCTGGCAGCCGCCCGAGTCATTTCCCAAGCTGCTGTTCGATCCTGAGGGCATCTCCCGGGCCGTGCTCAATGTCGTCACCAACGCCATCGATGCGGTTGAGGAGCAGCCCGCCGGCAGGGTCGAGATCGCCGCCGAACTTGACGAGCCGCAGGAGGCGGTGCAGATCACCGTCCGTGACAACGGGGCGGGTATCCCGGCCGACACACTGCCCGAGATCTTCAACCTCTTTGTTTCGACGAAGGGAGCCCGGGGCACCGGCCTGGGGCTGACGGTCAGCCGCAAGATTCTGCGGGAGCATGGTGGAGACATCACGGTAGAAAGCAGCCGGGGGACCGGCAGCTGTTTCACCCTCACCTTCCCGTTCGACCTTGGCGGCCGGGCCGACGTGAGTACCAGTGGGACCGTGACCGACGCGCAGTTGCCGGCCGATTTCGACGCCTCGATCACGCCGTAGGGACGCGGGAGCCACCCGCCACCCGTCAGTGTGAGCCTTCCAGGCCCCGGAGCAGTCTGAGAGTCGCCTCCATGTCGGCCGGCAGCGGAGCAGTGAACGTCTGCCGCTGGCCGCTGGCTGGATGGTCCAGCGACAACGAGACAGCGTGCAACGCCTGCCGGCTGAGCACCGGAGTGGCCTCCCGCGGCCCACCAAAGAGCCGGGGCTCGATCTGTGCCCGGCCGCTGTAGAGGGCGTCGGCCAGCACGGGGCAGCCGATGGCGGCCAGATGCACCCTGATCTGGTGCGTCCGTCCGGTCTTCGGCTGCACCCGTACGAGGGCCGCCCCGCGAAACCGCTCCAGCACCTCAAAGCGGGTCACCGCGTTTCGGCTGGTGGAGTGCCCGGCCCGGATGGCCATCTTTTCCCGCTGGTAGGGGTGAATGCCGATCGGCCGGTCGATTTCGTCCCGGTCGAACTCCGGCTGCCCCTGGGTGATCGCCAGATAGGTCTTCTCGACCGTCCGTTGCTCAAACTGGCTGGCCACCACCTGATGGGCCACATCGCTACGAGCTACGACAATCACTCCGCTGGTGTCGCGGTCAAGCCGGTGCACGATGCCCGGCCGGGTTGGGCCACCGGTTGTTGAAAGGCCACTCCCCTCCTGCTGGAGATGCCACTTCAGTGCCCCCGCAAGGGTCCCGCGCCAATTACCCTTGGCCGGATGAACGACCATCCCAGGTGGCTTGTTGATGACCGCAATGGCGTCGTCGACATGCAGAAACTCAAGCGGAATCTCCTCGGCCTCCGGCCCCTGCCGGGGTGGCTCGGGAATGGTGAAGCAGACTGTCATGCCGGGCTTGATCTTGAGGGACGCCCGGGCGGTGACGCCATCGACCCGTACACTGCCCCGCTCGATCGCCCGAGCCAGAGCCGAGCGGCTGGAGGCGGGAAACTGCTTGCAGAGAAACTGATCGACACGAATCCCCGCAGATTCTTCAGCGACGGTGAAGTGAACCTCGTCACCGGGGACGGGGGCCGGCCCAGTCGGGAGAGCGTCCAGCGGTCACTCCTCTGCGGCCGGGGCAGCTGGATTCGACTCCGTCGCCGCCGCAGCGGGCTCGGCGGCGGCGGGGGGCGTGGCCGCTGCCGGCTCGGCCGGCGCTTCGGGGGCGGCGGTCTCGGCAGGCTGGTCCGGCTTCGCGGTGTCGGTATCGGCCGGCTCAGCTGCCTCCGGCTCAGCCACTGCTGCACGCTGCTCGAAAAACCAATCATAAAACTGCTGGGTATCGGCCCGGGCCAGGTCAGCGGCCCGGGTCGCTGCCAGGTCGGCCATCGGGCTGTCGGCATATTCGCTGGCTAGGGTTTTGTAGCCGCGACGTGCCTCGTCGAGTTCGCCGAGGCACTCGCGGGCCTTGGCCAGTCCGAAGGTGGCCCGCTGGGCAATCATCCGGGTCGGCTGTTCGGACAACAGCCCCTGGTAGGCGGCGACGGCCTGCTCCAGCCGTTGGCGGGCGACGTCGTTAGCCGGGTTGAGCTGCTGAAACAGCAGGTTCGTCGCCTCCGAAACGGCCCGATCGGCCAGCACCAGTTCGGCCCACTGGGCCGCCGGAGTGCCGGGATAGCGGATCAACACCTCGCGAAAGGCCTCTTCATTGCCGGTGGTCAGGGCTGCCAGGCAGGCGTCCCAGCTTTCAGCCTGGCTGGCCTCCCACCGCGACGAAACAAACAGGCCAACAATAACGGCGACCAGGCCGCCGATCGCAGCCGTCAGAATCGTGGCCACATAGGGACGGAACCGTTCAGCCAGGGTTTCGACGCTGTCGGCCAGGTCATTTTCTGCGAGTTCGTGCCGGCGTTCCGACTTCATGTCATGCTCCGTGGGGGATTCCATTCCGCGTCGGCGCTGGCCTTCACCGGGGCCGGCCAGCCGCCACAACGCTGCAATATAGACGCTTCCCGTGGCAGAGCGTCAAGGTGACAAGACGGGTGTGCTAAAGTCAGCAGGAATGGCACCAGCACCCCCGATACGGACGTCACCTTCCCGCCGCACCGCCCCGCCGCAGGGCCTCAACGAGGCCCAGGCGCAGGCGGTCAACGCCCCCGCCGGTCCGCTGCTGGTGCTGGCCGGGGCTGGCACCGGCAAGACCCGCGTCGTGATTGCCCGGATCATCAATCTGGTGAAGCGGGGCACGCCGCCAGACCGGATTCTGGCGGTCACCTTCACCAACAAGGCGGCCCGCGAGATGGTGGCCCGCATCGGCAACCGGTTCGGTGGCAGGGGCAGAAAGCCGACCAGTGGTGGCAAGGAAACGCCACCGCCAAAGCCTGAGGTCTCGACCATCCACTCGCTCTGCGTCCGCATTCTCCGGCGGCACGCCCGGCTGGCGGGCTACCCCGACCGGTTCGTGATTGTCGATCGGGGCGAACAGGAGACCACATCCCGCAAGGTGCTCAAAGAGCTGCGGGTGGCGGAGGCGACGCTGCGGCCGGCTGAACTGCTCGACCGGATCAGCCGCTGGAAGAGTCGGGGCGTGCGGGCCGAGCTGGTCTTTGACACCCTCTCAGCCGACGCCGACGACTCCTGGGATCTGGCCGCCGCCGGCTATCAGCGGTATCAGCGGGCGATGCAGGCCAACGGGGCGGTCGACTTCGACGACCTGCTGCTGGTGGTCGATCGGCTGTTTACCGAACACGAGCAGGTGCGGCAGCAGGAGGCTGGGAGGTTTGACCATCTGCTGGTCGATGAATACCAGGACACCAGCGGCATTCAGGAGCGGATTCTTTCGGCCCTGGCACGCGACCACAAAAGCTTCTGCGTGGTGGGGGATGACGACCAATCGATCTACGCCTGGCGAGGCGCGCAGATTTCGCACATTCTCGATTTCCCCAGCCGCTGGCCGGGGGCCACGGTTGTCAGGCTCGAGGAGAACTATCGTTCAACGCCTGAGATCATCGAGGCGGCCAACACCCTGATCGCCTGCAACACCCGGCGGCATGGCAAGACGCTGGTCTCAAAGGCCCCCTCAGGCCTGAAGCCGGCAATCGTGCAGGCCCAGGACGAGGTGGACGAGGCTCGGCGGGTCACCGGTGACGCCGAGGCCCTGCTGCGGGAACGGGTCGCCCCACTCAGCGAAATGGCAATCCTCGTCCGCACGGGCGAACAGACCCGCGTCTTCGAGACCGAGCTGCGGCACCGCAACATTCCCTACGAGCTGGTCGGCAGCCGGTCGTTCTTCGACCGCCGCGAGGTCAAAGATGTGCTCTCATACCTGCGGCTGCTGGTCGACCAGGAAGACGACCTCGCCCTGGC
>CBFIHA010000023.1:0-44359 GCA_965662195.1 uncultured Pirellulales bacterium | reverse complement strand
TTTTTCGTTGGCTGGGGCACGCTTTCGTTGATTAACGCCGGCTTGGCCCAGGGAAAGGGCCGCAGCGGCCTCATCTGGTGTCTGCTCTCCCTGCTCCTTGGGCCACTCGCCACGCTGCTGATCGTGGTTCTCGACCGGGTTCGGCCGTCTGATTTCTGATCTTTGGTCGCTCCCGAAACCGCAGCGTTCAAGCCAACTGTCTCGACTGAGCAAGGTCGGGTTTCACGCCGACAGGCGGGCCGACTTTACCGCCACCGCTCTCCCGCGATATTTCCCTTAGTTGTTTTTCTGCGGACCAGCCACGGCGCCGCATTCCCCCGGCACGGACAGGCCCACCTCGCACTGGAGGACCTGTCATGGCCAGCTTTTCCCCGCAGGCTTCAGCCCGCTCTGCCCCCGTCGACACCGGCGTCAGTCGGCCGGCCGAATCGGCGGCTGACATCAACCGGGCCGAACATTCCGTTTGGCTTGAAACCCTCGCCCGCTGGCGACACGACATCGACCGCTGGCAGGAGCAGCACCGCTCGGCTATCGACCGGCTGACGCGGCTGCAGCGGGGCATCGAAGACCATGGCTGCTGCCTGGCCGACCATGCCATCATCATCGACGGCATCGAAGCCGCCACACGGGCCCACGACGCCCGGCTGGCGAACACGGCCACAACCGATCCTGGTCTCAAGGCTGAACACATCCAGCAGCAGGCCGATCTGGTGCACTCCGGTGAGATCCATCGGCAGATCGCCGAACACCATGCTGCGGTAATGGCCGCGATTCAGGCAGTTGAGGCAGCACTGGCCGCCCCGCTGAAGTGCCACCTGTCAGCGTCTGCGAGTGGAGATCGGCAGCATGAATGAGACGCTGTTTCTGATGTTCATCGTCGCTATCGTGCTGATCGCCTCACTCAGCGTCCTGGTCTACCTGGCCCTGATCGCGTCCAATCCGGAATAGCACGAAGCCGATGGTGGAGATGACGAGAATGGCCCCGGTACCGGCCAGCTGCCACGGGTCGTGCAGGCACATCAGCACGGCGAAGAGGAGGGTGGCAGCCACATAAATGCCGGCAGCGGCGAGCACCACGCCGGAGGCCCGAGCAGCGGCGGCCCCACCGCCGGCCCGGCCAGCGGGCAGCAACAGCGTCGTGACAGTCAGCGCTGAGCAGAGGGAAAGCGTCACCCCGAGGCCGCCGAGCAGGTCGCGGATCGTCGCCAGCTGCACCAGACTCACTGCCAGTGCTGCCTGGACCAGCACGGCTCGGCTGCGGCCCCGGCCGCCGGCCAGCCAGCTCGGCAGAATTCCGTCATCGGCCATTGCCACCACCACCCTCGAGCCCGCCATCGTCATGCCGGCTGCGGCCGAGAGGGTGGAAAGCACAATGGCCAGTCGCATCCACCATTCAAATGACGGTCCACCAAGGGCAGCTGCCGCCACTGCCGCCACTTCGGCCTGCCCGGCCAGCTCAGCCGGCGCTGCCGACCGCAGAAAGACATCGTTGAGTAGCAGATAGATCCCGGTCACCAGCAGCGTGCCCAGCAGCACGGCCAGCGGGACGCTCCGCCTGGGCGACCGGGCCTCGGAGGCGATATAGACCGCCTCATTGAAGCCGGTGTAGCTGAACATCACCCACATCACCGTCACTGCAAAGCTGCCGACCGACAGGCCCGCCGCCGCAACTGGCTCAGCCGAACCGGCATCTCCGGCGGCAATCGCGGCATAGCCCCAGACGATCAGCCCGCCGATGGCCAGCAGCTTCACGGCGACCAGCGCCGTGTTCAGCGTGGCCGCCAGCCGGCCCGCCTCCAGATGGAGCAGACCGCAGGCCAGCACCACCGCCGTGGCAAAGGTCTGCCGCGGTAGCCAGTCCGGCAACGCCAGCAGTGGACTGGCATAGGCCTGAGCAGTCAGTGCCGCGAAGGCGATCGCCCCACTGAAGCCGGCCGAGAGTGAGACCATCCCGGCCAGGAAACCGAAGAAGGGGTGCAGCGACCGCGACAGGTAGAGATACTCCCCACCTGACTGCGGCAGCCGAAAGGCGAGGGCTCCGTAGGCCACCGCCCCGCAACAGGCAATCAGCCCACCGACGGCCCAGGCGGCCAGGACGGCAGTCGGTGAGCCGAGTGACTCCAGGGCAAAGCCCGAGGTGGTGAACACCCCCGAGCCGATCATGCCGGTGACCACGAGCGCCATCAGGGTCGGCAGGCCGTAGCCGCCGGCCGGCAGCACTGACCGCTTCGGAATTCTTGCCGCTGGATGCTGGTTGTTGAAAGTTTTCACGCCGAATGCTGGTGTCACAGCTGTGACTCCTTTTCGATTTCTGTTTGCAGCTCAACTAAAGGTAAACTTTTGTCATGAAACGATGGCTTCTGCCCTGTGCCGCCGCTATGCTCGCCAGTTGCAGCGGCCCCCCTGCCGATGACCGGCCGGTGATGGTCGAACGACAGCATGCGCACTATCACGTGCACGGACCCGATATTGCGCACGGCCACCGACACGAGGACTTTCCCGCGGGAGGACACACCCATGACCATGACACCCACTGATCGCACCGCAGCCCGACGAACCGCCTTTACCCTTGTTGAACTCCTTGTGGTGATCGCCATCATCGGCGTGCTGGTGGCGATGCTGCTGCCGGCGGTCCAGCAGGCCCGTGAGTCGGCCCGGCTGACCAGTTGCAAAAACAACCTCAAGCAGTTCGGCGTGGCAATGCACAACTACGAGATCGCCCGCAAGCACCTGCCGACGGGGTATGAGTATCAATCTTCAGCCAGTGGCAACACCAAGGGCTTCTCCTGGGGCACCCTGCTGCTGCCGCTGATTGAAGAGCCGGCAATCTACGATCAGATCGACTTCACCAAGCCGCTCTATGACGCCGACAACCGGCTGCCCCGCGAGACCCACCTGTCGGCTTTCCTGTGCCCAACCGACACCGTCTCACCGACGGGCTATGTCGAAATGGGAGCGGGTGAGCGGTTCGCCATGGCCTGCTACGCCGCCAACTTCGGTCCACCCGACCTCGACGCCACCCAGGAGCAGCGGGCCGGGGTCTTCAGCCGCAACAGCAGGACCCGGCTGGCCGAGATCACCGACGGACTCTCCAAGACCTTGATGCTGGGGGAACGCCAGAACGGACCGTTCCGGGCAGCCGCCAATCATGGCAACCACTTTGAGTACGAAACCGCCTGGTGCGGTGCGATCAGGGACCATGTCGACCCCAGCGACGACCACGGCCACATGGTGCTCTTCCAGACCGGCCACACCCCCAACAGCCCAGAGAGCGATGACCGCGACGTCTCGGCTGCCCACAGCGGCCTCGCTCTGTTCCTGATGTGCGATGGCTCGGTGCGGCCGATCGATCAGGAGATCAATCCGACGCTTTACTCGAATCTCGGCACCCGGGCCGGTGGCGAAATGATCACTGAGTAATCCTGCTGGCCGCTGCCGAGAGTCTTCCCTGGAGGCATTTTCCATGACGCGTTGCCCGGTTTCCTGTGTCATCAAGCAACTCGCTGTCGCCAGCCTGCTGCTGGTGACAGTTGTCAGTCGGGTGGCCGCCGCTGCAGAACCGACTGGGGACCAGCCCACCGTCGGCCGCATCGAAAGGCTCGACCCCCGGCTTGACGCACTGGTCCCGGCCAATGCCACGATCGAGGTGCTGGCCATGGGATTTGCGTGGTCGGAGGGCCCGGTCTGGGTGCCTGACGACGCCGGCGGGTTGCCTGCCGGATCGCTGCTGTTCAGCGACATCCCCCACAACCGGATTCACTGCTGGCATCCCCGGAACGGCCTGTCAGTCTTCATGGAGCCGGCTGGCTTCACCGGCCCGGCCGCCTACGGCAAGGAACGGGGCAGCAACGGCCTCGGGATCGACGCCCGGGGCCAGCTGCTCTGCTGCGAGCATGGCGATCGCCGGCTGAGCGTACTGACCATGGACGGCGGCAAGCGGACCCTGGCCGACGCCTGGCAGGGAAAACGGCTCAACAGCCCGAATGACCTGGCGGTGCATTCCTCCGGGGCGATCTATTTCACCGACCCGCCCTACGGCCTGCCAGGTGGCTTTGATGACCCCCGCCGCGAGATCGAATGTTGCGGGGTTTACCGGCTGCGGCCGACCGGCGAGGTCGACCTGCTCTGTGAGACCATGACGCGGCCCAACGGCATCGCTTTCTCGCCCACCGAGCAAAAGCTTTATGTTGCCCAGTCCGATCCGCAGGCACCGATCTGGAAGGTGTTCGGCCTGCAGCCAGACGGCAGCCTCGACGCCGGGCGGACCTTCTTCGATGCCAGCACGCTGGCAAAGACCCGGGCGGGGAACCCCGATGGCATGGCCGTCGATACGGCCGGCAACCTGTTTGCCACCGGCCCCGGTGGCGTCCTGGTAATCGCGCCGGACGGCACCCATCTCGGTAGCCTGCTGACCGGTCAGAGGACCGCCAACTGCTGCTTCGGCGAGGATGGCAGGACGCTCTTCATCACCGCCGATATGCTGCTGTGCCGGGTGCGGCTGACCACCACCGGCTGGTGAATCAATGGCCGGTCGGCCAGGCGAAAAGCCGCAGCCGGTTGCCGTCTGGATCGGTGGTCACCAGTTCGCGGAAGCCTTCGGGATGGGTCTTCGGCTCGACCAAGTCGGCCCCAGCCTCCCGGAGTCTGAGATGGGCCGCCTCGAGATCGACCACCTCAAAGCCGAGGCTCCAGCGGTTGCTCGCCTCACCGGCTGAGTCGCGGTTGAGGATCGCCACCCGAGTATCCCCCGCCTCGAACAGGGCGTAGCCGTCATCCACCACCCGCACCAGCACCCGCAGGCCGAGGACGTGCCGGTACCATTCGACCATTTCGGGCCAGCGGGCAGTCCGCATTTCAACACTGAACAGTGTCGGTCGGTGATGGATGGGAAGGGTCACTCGATCACTCTCCGGCGGCGTTGCCGGGCCAGTTCCGCCGTCCCGGCGGACCAGCTCCCGGGTTGTACCGGGAAGCCGCGGCGTTCACCAGAGGCCCCCAGGGGAAAGTCCACCAACAGGTTGGTCTTCACGAAATCGGCCGGAAAACCCAGAATCTGTCTGCTCCGCAGTAGCGGCCGTAGATCACCATTCCGCCCGTCAGCCCGCACCATCAGATGCCCGAAACCTCCCCCCCCTCGACCACCGCCACCGCTGCCGCGCTCGAGCAGTCCCGCCGCGACAAGCTGACAAAGCTGGTCCAACTCGGCATCGACCCCTGGGGCCAGCGGTTTGATGAGGCTGCCGCGATTGCCGACGTGCGGAGGCAGGGTGAGGGCCTCGAGCAGACTGCCGACAATGGACCGACCGTGCGGATAGCCGGCCGGATCATGCTGTTGCGAAACGCCGGCCGACTGGTCTTCCTCGACATGATTGACCGGACGGGCCGCATTCAGGTGATGATCGGCAAGAAGCAGGTCGGCCCCGAGGCCTGGCCGGTGGTCGGTTGTCTCGATCTGGGCGATATCATCGGGGTCGAGGGCCGGCTCGGCCACTCCAACTCCGGGGAACTGACAGTCTTTGCCAGCAGCCTGACGTTTCTGACCAAGTCACTCGAAACACCGCCCGACAAATACCACGGGCTGGTCGACACCGAGTTGCGACAGCGGATGCGGTACCTCGACCTCATTCACGGCGAGGGAGTCCGCGACCGGTTCGTCGCCCGCAGTCGGATCATCGCGGCGATCCGCCAGACCCTCACCGATCGGGGCTACCTCGAGGTCGAAGGGCCGACCCTGCAGGAGACCGCCGGCGGGGCGGCCGCCCGGCCGTTTACGACCCACCACAATGCCCTCGACATGCCGCTGGTGCTGAGGATCGCCCTGGAACTGCACCTGAAACGGCTGCTGGTCGGCGGCATGGAACGGGTCTTCGAACTCGGCCGCGTCTATCGCAATGAGGGCATCAGCCCGCGGCACAATCCTGAGTTCACCATGCTTGAGGCCTACGAGGCCTACGGTGACTACGGCACGATGATGGACCTCACCGAGGCGATTCTGATCGCTGCGGGTAAAGCGGCCGGAGCCCCCGAGACCTTCAGCTGGATGGGCCACGAAGTCAGCCTGCAGCCACCCTTTCCGCGGCAGCGGTATGACGACCTGCTGGCCGAGGTGACCGGCTGTGACCCGGCCGATCCGGCCAGCATCGCCGCCGCGGCAGCCCGCCATGAGATCGAGACCGCCGGCCGGCATCCCGACGTGATCAAGAGCGAACTCTTCGAGGCAACGGTCGAAAAGACACTCTCCGGGCCGATCTTCGTCATCGACTATCCGGCCGCCGTCTGCCCGCTGACCAAGCGCAAGGCAAACATGCCCGAGGTGGCCGAGCGGTTTGAACTGTATGTGGCCGGGATGGAACTCGCCAACGCCTACACCGAACTCAACGACCCCGACCTCCAGGAAGAGCTGTTCCGCACCCAGCTGGCAGGGCTGTCGGAGGATGAGTCGATGGCCCGGATGGACACCGACTTCATCAAGGCGCTGCGGCACGGCATGCCGCCAGCCGGTGGCCTCGGCATCGGTATCGACCGGCTGGTGATGTTCCTCACCCAGGCGGCCTCGATCCGCGACGTGATCCTGTTCCCCATCCATCGCCCCCACGGCGGCTGACACCCCGATCCACCGCCATGTACAAACTCCTGCTCTGCTGGCGGTATCTCCGCACCCGCTGGATCGCCCTGGCCAGCGTCATCAGCGTGACGCTCGGGGTGGCGACGATGATCGTGGTCAATGCGGTGATGGCCGGCTTCTCCAACGAGATGCAGACACGGATCCACGGCATCCTCTCTGACATTGTCTTTGAGAGCCATTCACTCTCGGGCTTCCAAGACCCGGTCTGGCACATGGAGGAGATCGAGCGGGCGGCTGGTGATCAGATCGCCGGGATGACCCCGACCGTGGCGGTGCCGGCGATGCTCAGCTTCCAGGTTCGCAATCAGTGGGTGACCCGGCAGGTGATGTTCATCGGCATCGACCCGGCGACCCATGCCCAGGTCAGTGACTTCGGCCAGTACCTGCAGCATCCAGACAATCGGCAGCAGCTTTCCTTCAGCCTGCGGGAAGGGGGTTACGACACCACCGACAGCCAGAGCCTCACCGAGACCCCGACCCGGCCGGCACTCGAACATGCCGGCTGGCCTCACCGCCGGATGCGGGTCGAGCGGGAGCGGCTCTGGAAGCAGCGACTGGATTCACAGGCAGACGACCAGGCCGGCCCCACCCGGCCGGTCGACCAGCAGGTCGATGCGGTACTGGCTGCCACCAGTGCAGACGAACCGCCGGACGATGCCGCTGAAGCCAAACCGGGAACTGCCGCGAGCGTTCCCGGGACGGCTGACACTGCCGCCACCCCGACCGATGCCGCTCCTCCCAATCTGCCCCGGCAGAACCCGTTCCAGGCCGCCCGGCCCGAGCCCCAGGGGCGAACCATGGACCGGGCCAAGGAGCAGTTCACCGGCATCGTGCCGGGCATCGGCCTGGCCAGCTTCCGCAGCCGCGACGGGATCGACCAGTTCCTGACGCTGCCGGGTGACGACGTGAAGGTCACCTTCCCAACCGCCGGCACGCCGCCGAAAGCAGTCAGCGACACCTTCACCATCGTCGACTTCTACGAAAGCAAGATGAGCGAATACGACTCAAACTTCGTCTTCGTACCGATCGATGCACTGCAACGGATGCGGGGGATGATCGACCCCCAGACCGGCATCCCGAGCGTCAACTCGATCCAGATCAGGCTCAAGCCGGGGATTGATCTCAATGAGGTTCGCGACAAGCTCCGGCAGGTTTTTCCGGCCGACCTCTACACCATCGCCAGCTGGCGGGACAAGCAGGGGCCACTCCTCTCGGCGGTTGACATGGAGATGGCGGTGCTCAACATCCTGTTGTTTCTGATCATTGCCGTGGCCGGCTTCGGGATTCTGGCGATCTTCTTCATGATCGTCGTCGAAAAGACCCGCGACATTGGCATCCTCAAGGCTCTCGGCGCGACCGCCTCGGGCATCGCCGGCATCTTCCTCGGCTACGGGCTGTTTCTCGGCCTGGTTGGCGCGGGGGCGGGGCTGGCTCTCGGCCTGGGCATCACCTGGAACATCAACCAGATCCGGCAGGCGGTCGAGTGGTGCACCGGGGCCAGGGTCTTCGACCCCTCGATCTACTACTTCTTCCAGATCCCGACCATCGTCAATCCGACGACGGTCGGCTGGATCATTGCCGGGTCGGTGGCGATTGCCGTCGGCTCCAGTGTGCTGCCGGCAGTGCGGGCCGCCCGGCTGCACGCGGTGGAGGCGCTCCGGCATGAGTGATGCAAGCCTGCGGGGAACCGCTGCGGCCATGCTTGAGGCCCGGCAGGTCTGCAAACGGTACAAGTCCGGTAGCACCACGCTCGAGGTGCTCCGAGGCGTCGATTTCGAACTGCCCCGGGGTGGCTTCACCGCCGTCGTGGGCCAGAGCGGTTCCGGCAAGAGCACGCTGCTGCACCTGATGGGCCTGCTCGATGCCCCCGATGGGGGCGAGGTACTGCTGGAGGGCCGCCGCATCGACAACCTGCCTGCGGTCGAACGCGACCGCCTGCGAAACACCGCCATCGGCATGGTCTTTCAGGCCTACCATCTGCTGCCGGAGCTGACCGCGGTGGAGAACGTGTTGACCCCGCTGCTGATCCGCCACGGCATCTGGGACTGGTTCAGCCGCCGCCGGGAGGCCCGCCGCGACGCGGAGGAACTGCTCGACCGGTTCGGCCTGGCCAGCCGGCTGCACCACCGGCCCCGGCAGCTTTCCGGTGGCGAAATGCAGCGGGTGGCGATCGCCCGGGCCCTGATCACCCGCCCGCGGGTGCTGCTGGCCGACGAGCCGACCGGCAATCTCGACGAGGAGAGCGGGGCCGGCATCATCGAGGCCCTCGGCGAGTTGAACCGCGACCGGGGCCTTTCTATAGTGCTCGTCACGCACGACGCGGGCATTGCCCGCCAGGCCCGAGGGATCGTCCGGCTGACCGCCGGCCGGGTCGAAACCGTTGCCCCCGCCGCCTGAAAGCACCGCTGATGTCCCGCACCATTTTCATGAACGACCGGCTTGTGCCGGAGGCCGAGGCGCGGATCAGCGTCTTTGACCATGGACTGCTCTACGGCGACGGCGTCTTCGAAGGGCTGCGGAGCTATGCCGGCCGGGTCTTCCGGCTCGACGCCCACCTCGACCGGCTCTGGGCCAGTGCCCGGGCGATCTGTCTGGAGATTCCGCTGGCCAAGGAGGCGCTGGCTCAGGCTGTGATCGACACGCTGGCCGCCAACGGCCTCGAGGATGGCTACATCCGGCTGATCGTCACCCGCGGGGCCGGCACCCTCGGGCTCGATCCAAACCGTTGCAGCAATCCCCAGGTGATCATCATCGCCGACACCATCAGCCTCTACCCCCAGGAGTTCTACGAGCAGGGCCTGCGGATCGTCACGGCGGCCACCCAGCGGATCCAGTCGGCGGCCCTCTCCCCGCGGATCAAGTCACTGAACTATCTCAACAACATCATGGCCAAGCTCGAGGGGCTGCAAGCTGGCTGTGTTGAGGCGTTGATGCTCAACCACAAGGGTGAGGTGGCCGAGTGCACCGGTGACAACGTTTTCGTGGTCCGGTCGGGCCGGCTGCTCACGCCCCCGCCTGATGCCGGCATCCTGGAGGGCATCACCCGCAATGCTGTCATGGAACTGGCCCATGCCGCCGGCATCGACTGCCGGGAGGCGACCCTCACTCGGCACGACCTCTACACCGCTGAGGAATGCTTCCTGACCGGCACGGCAGCCGAGGTGATTCCGGTTGTCGCCATCGACGGCCGCGCGATTGGCAATGGCGTTCCTGGCCCGGTCACCCGCCGGCTCAAGGACGACTTCCACACCCTGGTACGGGAATAGCCATTATTCGTCGCCGAGGCCCTCGTACCGCGAGGTGTAGCCCGGCTCCTGGGCCCGCACCAGTTCGGCCTCGTATTCGCTCATGATCCGGTTCTGGATCACTTCCCGGCAGGTGGCGTTGATCGGATGGGCGATGTCGGCATAGAGCCGCACCCGGCCATCACCGTCGCGGGGGAGATGTTTGTCGTTCAGTTTCGCCCCGCACTGGTTGCAGTAGCCCGCCTTGAGCGGATTCTTGAAGCTGCACTGGCGGCAGTGACCGCAGAGTTTGCGGCTGGGCATGGCAACGAAGGGACCGCTCGGTCCGCCGATCAGCTTCAGGTCACGGATCACAAAGGCGCCGTCGATGGTGATCGAACAAAACGCCAACAGCCGTTCCGCGACGTTCTCGACAAGTTTGATCCGGACTTCGGTGATTTCCATGCCATTCCCCAAGGAGCACTCGACCCGGCGATTCCCCGTCGCCGGCCGAGGCTGATGATCAGGTTTCCATCAAGCCTGGCGGGGCCGGCCGCCCCGGTACCAGCCGACTCTGGAACACACCCGGCCAGCCTGCCGCATCGAGCCGGCCGGCCAACTGCCGGGCCTCGGTGCTGCTGCGACAGAGACTGAAACAGGCACTACCGCTGCCGGTGAGCAGTGGGCGGACCGCTCCCGCCCGGGCCATCGCCTCGAGCAGCCGGTCGACCACCGGAGCCAGCCGGCGAGCCGGCGGCTCAAGCATGTTGTGCATCAGCGGCAATGCCTGTCGCATCCGGCCCGCTGCCAGGGCAGATGCCAGGGACGCCGCCGCGGCCCCCCGGCTGGTATCGGGCTGACAGGCGGCATAGACCGCTGCAGTCGAAAGCCCCTCAGCCGGACAGGCAATCACCACCGGCAGCGGCCGAATGCCGGTCACCGGCAGGATCCGCTCACCCCGGCCGGCGACCAATCCCGCTGAGCGGGCAAAGAACCAGGGAATATCACTGCCGATTTCGGCGGCGAGATTGGCCAACCGTTCAGCCGACCAGTCGAGCCCCCAGAGCCGGGCGGCCGCCCGCATGGCGGCGGCGGCGTCACTGGAGCCGCCAGCCAGGCCGGCGCCGGAGGGAATCTCTTTGGCCAGTTCGATGGCCAGACCAGCGGTGACCCCCGCCCGCTCAGCCAGCAGCCGCACGGCCCGCAGCACCAGGTTGCGATCATCCGCGGGCACGTCCCGGGCCAGCGGTCGTCCCTGGCCCCGGGCCAGACGGCCGCAAAACCGCACCCGCAGGGAGAACCCACCTTCCGGCTTGAGCCAGAGCCGCAGCCGGTCATGCAGCGTCACCGGCACCATCAGGCTTTCAATCTCATGGAAACCGTCGGGCCGCCGGGCAAGCACCTGAAGTGACAGATTGAGTTTGGCCGGCGCGCGAACCGCGACGCCATCCTCCGAGCCGGTCTGACTGGCCCACCCAACCACGATTCAATCCCTTCGACTTCGCTGCAGACAACGGCCAGAGCGAACGCTACGAGAAAAAGCCCCCGGCAACCACGGCCGACGCCGTGCTGAGCCGGAATCCCCACCGGGAGCACGACTCCATCACCAGGCAGCCGCATCCCCACGAATCCGACAGATTACCCACGGCCGGAACGGCGGGTCAACGAAGGCACCTGAAAAAAGCCGGTACAGACGCCTAACGCCAGTTAATCACGAAGTTAATCGTCACTGCGGCCAGAATCAGGCCAATGGCCACCAGCGTTGCCAGCAGAATGGAGATGCTGCGGCCGGCCCAGAGATCGTCCCGGATCATCTCGGTGCGATCGGACTTGTCAAACGAGGAATTCCAGACCGGAAATGTCTGTTCGTCGTAGACCCAGGCGGTCCGCTCTTCAAGCTGTTTCTGACTCATCGGCGAAGGCTGGTATTCTCGGGGAGACGATGGCTTCGGCAGCAGCCGCACGCCTTCAGTTTACCGTCCATTCCACGCCCGCACCAGCGGGGCCCAGCTCCTGCCTGCCATGCCGATTTCCGAATCACCTGCCAAGCTGCCCCACCTGCTCGACCCGGGATTTGACCTGGCCGCCTGGCTGGCAGCGGTGGGCCAGCCAGCCTGGCGGGGCCAGGCCATCCGGCGGTGGCTGCACGGCCGCCGGGCCGACTCATTCGCCGACATGACCGACCTGCCCGCCAGCCTGCGGACACAGCTGGCGGAGGCGGCGACCATCTGGACCACCACCGTGGCCAAGCACCAGATCGCCGAGGACGGCACCGAGAAGCTCCTCCTGGAACTGCATGACGGGCAGCGGATCGAATGCGTCCTGCTGCGGGATGGCATCCGCCGGACGGTCTGCATCTCGTCGCAGGTCGGCTGTGCGATGGGCTGCGTCTTCTGCGCCAGTGGCCTCGATGGCGTGGTGCGGAACCTCACCACTGGTGAAATCAGCGAGCAGTTGCTCCGGCTGGCCCGCCTGCTGCCGGCCGACGAGCGGCTCAGCCACATCGTGGTGATGGGCATGGGAGAGCCACTGGCCAACCTTGACCGGCTGCTGCCGGCCCTGGCCACCGCCCAGGATCCTGACGGCCTCGGGATCTCGCAGCGGCGGATCACCATCTCGACCGTCGGCCTGCCACCGGCCATCGACCGGCTGAGTGCACTCAATCCCGGCTACCATCTGGCCGTCTCGCTGCATGCCGCCGACGACGAGCTGCGAACCAGGCTGGTGCCGGTCAACCAGTCGATCGGCGTCGAGGAGGTGCTGGCTGCCGCCGATCGCTACTGGGAGGCATCTGGCCGGCGGTTGACCTTTGAATATGTGCTGCTGGGGAACCTCAACGATTCCCCCGAACATGCCCGCAGCCTGGTCCGGCTGCTTGGCCGGCGGGCCGCGCTGGTCAATATCATTCCCTACAACACTGTCAGCGGCATGCCCTGGCTGGAGCCCAGCGAAGCCGCTCGCGAGCGGTTCCTCGACGTCCTGGGCAAGGCAGGGGTCAACGTGCAGGTCCGACGTCGCAAGGGCGCGCGGATCGACGCCGCCTGCGGCCAGCTCCGCCGACTCTCTGCCAAAGTCCGCTAACGACCGACCGCCACTGGACGCGGCGGCAGCGAACTCTGAAAAACCTTTGGCGTTTCAGGGTTCGCCTTCAGGGAAAAAGGCCACAGTGGGCAATCCTGTTCGGCACACAAGTTGAAGAGCAATCGAATGGGCGCCAGACGACTCTCTGTCTTGCCGCAAGTTTTGATAGCGAGGCTTCACCCATACCAGTGAGAAAAAGCCCGTGCTTCGAAGCCCGAAGCGCAAGCTGAGGGAAACCGCGTTTTTTGAACCCAGACGCGCAATCCCTCGGCTCGCGCCTCGGGCTTCCTGGAGTTCCGTTCCGCTCAGCGCGTTATCGAAAGACACAAGCCGGGGGCCACTCAACGCTATCCCCGGGCTTGCGGCCAGGGATTTCTCGGTTCTTCAGCACCTCAAAAAAGGACACAGAATCCGTGCCGAACACCATTGCCACGGATGGCTTTTTCCACAGGTAACTAGACCAGCCGGCCAAATAAGATCACGGCCAAGAGCACCAGACCGAGAATGCCGACCAGCCAGACCGCCCATTCGACGGTCGCCCACCAGATTGCCGTCGGCGACTCATGGTGGGTGGCGGCGAAGACAAAGCTCGCCGCCGCAATCAACGGCAGGCTGAACAGCAGGAGCGGCACCTGGTCGAGCAGCAGGGCGAAGAGCGGGGGTGCTGGAATCATCGGAAGCCTTGCGAACGAGAGCGGTCAGTCGGGCTGCTTGGACTCGGCATTGGCCTCGGTGGAGACCTCTGTCTCTTCGTCGGCCAGCTCGTCGGACTTTTTCTTGTGCTTGTCTTTCGGCGGATGCATTGGGCCGGCCCAGGCGTCGTAGATGAGCAGCAGGTTGAGCATGCCCGCCACCACGGTGTAGAGCGTGCCAAGTTCGAAAAACCGGCCCAGTTCGTGATGCCACATCGAAATCTGATCCGCCCGGAACTGACGGTACGGAGGCCGGTCGAAGAAGTCGCCATCTTCGAGATATGGATCGGTCTGGATGAGCCGTTCGGCGTACCGACGGGAGACAAGCTGGCCGTCATGCAGAGGCGGGGCCATCAAGCCACCCGACCAGAAGGGCTCGCGGGAAGGCCCGTTGATCGCCATCGACTGGATCACTGCCGGGATCGCCACCACACCGACACCGGCCTGCGGGACGAACCACCACCTGTTGTCATCCGGCCGCCAGGAGGCGTAGACAACCCGACCACTGCCCAGCCACATGCCAGCCAGAAAGATCACCATCACCACCCCCATCGAGATCGCCCCCTTGCGGGTGCGGCCCTGATAGAGGTGGCCCAGGCCCGGTACCAGCCAGGCCAGCACCGCCGCCAGTTCGGGCTGCTTCAGATCGATGGCGGCGCCATCGTCGGGTGAGACGGCAACAATCCGCCGGGCTGGAGCCGGCAACGCCGGGCGTTCTTTGCGTTTTGCCAAAGCGTTATTCCGGGACGACAACAAACTGAAACCGTCTGGCCGACTGTGAATAGAGTCTGCCGCCGCAGGATGTGGCGACCAGCAACTCCGAAAACCCTCTGGGCTGAGGGGGTTTGCCGAAGTGGGCTGTTGATCGCCCGCATTCGCGGGCACGGGCCATGGATGGCTTTTTCCACGGACAGATAGCGTACCGTACCGCACGGGTGGAATGGTACCGGGAGACGCTACCCGTCCTGGAAGAGCCGCCGCACGGCCCGGACCCGCGGCCGTGCGATGCCGCTGGCTGAGCCCTGATGAAAGCTGGACGGGGTTGCCACGTCGCCGGCATGATCGGCAGGCGCCAGTTCCCGCCAGACCCGCTCGACCGTGGCTGCATCGACGCCGGCCAGTCCATCCCCGGCGGCAGCGGCGAGCGCCAGATGGGCCAGCCGAGTGACCAGACGGGGCAGGCCCTCGGCGAACCGGGTCAGTGTTGCCACCGCGGCGGCGGAAAAGATCGTGGGATCCCCACCGACCCGTGCGATGGCCTCAGCCAGAAACCGGCCCACGTCGGCTTCGGTCCAGGGCACCAGGGGAATCCGCATGGCTGCCTGGTTGCGGAGGCTGTCGGGCAGGTTGGCCACGGTGGCCCCGGTGGCCGTGCCAACCACCAGCGTCCAGGCAAACCGGGGCTCGGCACTGCCGATCAGCCGGCCGAGACCGGCCACTGCATCGGCTGGAGCCAAATCGAGGTCATCGACCACGAGAATGGTCGGCCGCTCCAGCAGCCGATTCTCCCGCAGCCGGTTTTCGAGTTTCTGCCAGGCACTCGTCGGCTCAATCCGACTGGCATGGTCAAGGGGCAGGCGTTCCAGCAGCAGGTCCAGCCATTCCCCCGGGGGTACACCCCGCAGCGAGACCAGCACCGCCTCGGCGCCGAGGGCTCCCAGCCGGCGGACCGCCATCGTCGCCAAATGGCTTTTGCCAATTCCGGCGGCACCGATGACCAGGGCAAATCGTTGCCGCTCTTCAAAGAGCCATTCCAGCCGGGCCAGCACCTCGTCCTGCGGCTGGCCGCAACAAAAGGCAGCCGGCGACAGGCTGGCCTCAAAGGGGGCAGCCGTAAAGTTCCAAGAGTCGCGTACCATAGCCGAGAGCGTACGCCTTTCCCATTGGCAGCGTCAGCATCACTTTCCGGGTCAATCGGGCCACTTCATTCATGAGCCAGCGTTATTTCCTCACCACTCCCCCCACCGGTAGCCGGGCCGTGCTCGAGGGGGACGAGGGCCGGCATGTCGCCCGCGTGATGCGAGCAAGGCCGGGCGACGGGCTTGAAGTATTCGACGGCCAGGGCCACTGGTGGACCGCGACGGTCACCGGCGTCGACCGGAGCGACGTGCAGCTGGAACTTGGTAGATGTTTCAGCGAGCCGGCCGGTACCGGGGTGAGCCTGACCCTGGCAGTGGCGCTGCCCAAGGGCGAACGCCAGAAGTGGCTGATCGAAAAACTGACCGAACTTGGCGTTGCCCGGCTCGTTCCACTGCAGACCGTTCGCGGGGTGGCCGAGCCAACGACGGCGGCGATTGAACGGCTGCGGCGGGGCGTGATCGAGGCCTGCAAGCAGTGCGGCCGCTGCCGGTTGCTGGAGATCACTGCGCCCAGTCCCCTCAATGCGCTGACGAGCCTCCAGCCGACCGCCCAGCGGCTGCTTGCCGATCCTGGCGGTTTGCCGCTGGCAACAGCAGCCACCCCGACCGGTGGCGACCTCCTTGTCGCCGTCGGACCCGAAGGGGGCTTTACGGCGGAGGAGGTCGCCACCGCCGCAGCGGCTGGCTTCAAGCGGGTATCACTGGGCCCGCATATCCTGCGGATTGAGACCGCGGCCATCGCAATGGCCGCCATCGCCGGACAGCTGACCGGCCCGACTTCCGCCTGCTGAAGCTGCCCAAGGCGGACGCTCGACCAATCGGTGGTCTTCGGGTTCTTCGTGGCCCACACTGTTGCCGGCTACAAGCTGACCTGGTCACCGAAGCTGCGGGTCCCGAGGGCCTTGAACAGCTCATACGAGATGTCGTCGGCGACAAAGTGGGTGGAACCGTCACAGAGCAGAAAGACCACGCCGCCGGGATGGTTGCTGCTGAAGTGGACGATGTGATTGGTGTGGTTGGGCGTCTTGCCCGCCATCATGCCGCTCTGGCCGACATGGCCCAGCACCAGCGAGCCCGGCCCTTCCGTGGCCATCGGCATCATCGCCATGCCAGCGTTCCGGTTGACCCCCGGCACTGCCGCATACCAGGTGGTGTTGGCCGCGTAGGGCCCCTGGTCGAAGAACTCGTGGACGTGCTTTCGCTCCCCCACGCAGATCGTCTTGGAGAGGCCGTCGGTGATGTGCTTGAAGCGAATCTCGCTGTTGCGAAAGAAGACGCCGTTGCCCTTGCCTGCCTGGGTGGTGACGTTGTTCCAGCCGAGGATGGCGGCATAGTTGGAACTCGGCAGGGTCACCGTGCCGCCGTTATCGACCTCGAAGGTTGCCGGAGGGGCGTCGGTCGGACAGCGATAGACGCTGAGCGTCGCTGCTGCGGCGGTCGTCTCGTTGGCCGTGCCGGCCGCTTCGAGCGATTGGTCGATCGCAGCAAAGACCGCGTTCTCCTCGAGGTAGGGCAGAATCAACAGGCCCCAAGCGTAGCCCTTTGCGGTTTCGCTGGAGGAATCAGCGTCAACCGCCACGCCCGGTGAGACATAGCCAGCCGGCAGCCGCTTCTTGGCGTCGTGGTGGCTGTGCATGGCGAGGCCAAGTTGTTTGAGGTTGTTGGTACAGGCCATCCGCCGGGCTGCCTCGCGGGCCTGCTGCACTGCCGGCAGCAGGAACCCGACCAGCACGCCAATGATGGCGATGACGACGAGCAGTTCGATCAGGGTAAAACCGCGGGCTGTGCGCAGACGCGACATGGGAATCCTCCTCGGAATGGGTGTGGGGATCCGCCCACGATCACGACGGACAATCCATCGGTGAGACCGCGGGCGGGCGAAGGTCTTCGAAACGAGAACCTTCAGCCCACGCGGGGAGGAGGAGCGGCGGGCTCGGCCCGCTCGCCGGGAAAGCTGGCATCGTGCAGCGAAAGCAGTTCCGGTGGCCATTCGCCACCGGCCACTGCCACGACCACCTTCGGTGGCAGGCAGCCGCCCGCCGCGAGCCACTCTGCGACGATACCGCCGCACGCAAGCAGCGACTTCAGCACCACCGTCCGCGCTGACACCGGCAGCACGGCCGCATCAGCGGTGGCCTCGGCAGCCTCAACTGCGACCACCGGCGGCTCTTCACCGGCGGCACCAGCCGCCGCCAGATATTCATACTCAAAGCAGACCTCGCTGAGATCCTCGTGGGCGGCAGTTGCGCAGCAACCGCGGGCCGTGGCCGCTGCCGGACTGGCCGCTCGCCGCTCGAGGGCCAGTATCACCCCGGCAGTGACGCCATTGGCCCGGGCCCAGGCACGGGTCTCTGCCGGGCTGCGGCAGCAGCAGTCGGTAAAGCACTGCTGCGCTGAGACGCAGCCACAGGGAGTGTCCATGCAAGGAAACGGCGTCGAGCGATCCTTGCCCGCCAGTCGCTTGGCGGCAGCAGCTGAATGACCCGCCGCCGGCCCAACCCCTCCCAGCGGCAGCCCGGAGACAATCAGGGCATACCCCAGGAGGATGCACCAGTTCAGCGGACGCCACTGCAATTTCATCTTTGTTTTCTAGTTCGTCCCCTGAGCAGTTTCAAGGCATTCCCAATCAAAGGAGAACACCACGAAGGCACCTCGGCATCTTCAGCTATTGCGTCAGCCTCGCAACGGCTGCTGTCAACTCATCAGCCACTTCGGCCCGGCCGGTGGCGGTCGCCTCGAGGCCGACCCAGCCGCGGTAGCCCCGCTCCTCGAGTGTTGCCAGCACCGCCGGCAGGTCAACTTGGCCGGTCCCCAGCGGCACGGCCCGGCCGTGGCCGGCGAAGGCTCCGGGCATCGCGTCGGTCGCATGGACGAACCCGAGGTCGGCCGCCAGCGTGGCGGCGGCTGCGGCGGGGTCGTGACCATGCACCAACAGGCCACCGGTGACGAGGTCAAGCTGCAGGCTGCCTGCCGGGACCGCCGCCAGCACCCGTGCCAGATCCTCTGGCGCTGCGGCGCTGGCCTCGGCACAAAAAGTCGACCCGGCCTGCTGGCTGGCCCGGCCGATATCGGTCAGGACATCAGTCAGTAGCTGCCAGGCTGGGGTATCGGCCGGAGGGATCTCACCGAGCCGGCCCAGCACCACCGGTGCGCCGAGCCGCCAGGCCTGGGCCAGTGCCCGTTTGGTGGCTGCTACCCGGGCCTCCAGCCGGTCTTCATCGGCATAGCCCCCCCGGGTCGGAAAGGCGACGGCGGCCACCCGCAGGCCGGCATCGTCGAGCCACTTGCGCAGCTGCCGGATGCCGGTGTCGGTGAGGGCCGGCAGATCAATCCCGTGGCGGCCGTCGATTTCGATGCCACCTGCACCAAGCTCGCGGACCATGTCGAGAGCCTGCCGAAAATCGGCGGCCAGTGGCATCAGCGGCAGGCAGATTCGCGACAGTTCCATCAGTCGATCATTCACGGGGGAACGGCAGGCCGGCTTTACCCACCACGCGGGCGGGTTTTTCCCAGACATGGCCGCAGCGACAGTGTATCCTGCCGGGTGATGCCGACACTTGTCGATGTGATTGCCGAACTTGAACAGCTGGCTCCGCCCCGGCTGGCAGCCGACTGGGATAATGTCGGCCTGCTTGTGGGGACCCGCCGCCCGGTGATCGGTCGGCTGATGACCTGCCTGACGCTTTCGCCCGATGTGGCCCGGGAAGCCGTGGCCGAACAGGCAGACCTTGTGGTCAGCCACCATCCGTTGCCGTTTCGGCCGGTCAGTCGGATCACCGGCGACACCGCCACCGGCAGCGTGCTGCTGGAATTGCTCACCGCGGGCATCGGTGTCTGGAGCGGCCACACCGCCTGGGACTCGGCCGCCGGGGGTATCAACACCCTGCTCGCGGAACAGCTGGGGCTGGAGCATGTCGGTCCGATCGAGCCCGACGAGACCTCGCCCGACACCGGCTTCGGCCGGATGGGCTCGGCCCCGGCCGGCCGCACGGCGGCCGATCTGGCCCGAGCACTCGCCACCGCACTCGGCTGCCCGGGTTGTCATCTTGTCGGCGGTGCAGACCGAGCCGCCGGCAGGGTCGGCATCGTCTGCGGCAGCGGCGGCGAAAGCGTGGCTGCCGTGGCGGCAGCTGGCTGCCAGACTCTGGTGACCGGTGAAATCAAACTGCACGCCGCCCTCGAGGCGGTGGCCCATGACCTGGCCGTCATTGCGGTGGGTCACCATGCCAGCGAACGGTTTGCGATGGAGGTGCTGGCCGACCGGATTGCCACCAGCCTGCCTGACCTGCACTGCTGGGCAAGCCGTACCGAGGCCGACCCGCTGGTCTGGCTGCCCGCTGCCCGCTGACCCTCAAGCCGGGCCCCAAGCCGGCGTCACGAACATAATGAGTCGCTTCCTGACGGCCCTGCCGGTCTACAACGAAAAAGAACACGTCAACGCCGTGCTCGACCAGGTCGTCCGCCACGCCCCCGATGTGCTGGTGGTGGACGACGGATCGACCGACGGCACCTCCGATCTGCTTGCGGCACGGCAGGCCGAGCAGGGCGACATTGTGGTCATCCGCCACGAGACCAACCGCGGCTACGGTGCGGCCCTGGCCACCGCCTTTGCCACGGCGCTGGGGCGACGGACCGACGGCGGCCACTGGGCCGGCCTGGTGACGATCGACTGTGACGGGCAGCATCAGCCACAGCTCATTCCCGCCTTCATCACGGCAGTGGGCGACCCCGGCCAGCCAGCGGTCGACATCGTCAGCGGCAGTCGTTATCTGAAGCAGTTCCCCGGCGACAGCCAGCCCCCCGAGGGCCGCCGCCAGATCAATCGGCAGATCACGGACGAGATCAACCACCGGCTCGGCCTCTCACTCACCGACGCCTTCTGCGGTTTCAAGGCCTATTCCCACCGGGCCCTCCTCGCGCTGCCCGTCACCGAAACCGGCTATGCGATGCCGCTGGAGGTTTGGGTCCTGGCGGCCGCAGCCGGTCTGGTGATCGAGGAACTGCCGGTGCCGCTGGTCTACCTCGACGCCAGCCGCAGTTTCGGCGGGTCGCTCGACGACGGCGCGACCCGGCTGGCCCACTACCGCCTGGTTCTGGACCGTGCAGCACGGGCTGTGGCCGGCCGTGATGGCGAGCGGGCTGCGCTCGGTTATGGTGGGAGGCCTGCCAACCCAAAGGTCGACGCGTGAGTAGCCCGCCCCGAACGTATCAACGCAAGCACCGCCCGCCCGAGACATCCGGCGGGCGGCTGTTTGACCCGCCCCCGGTGGCCACCCCGGATAATCCCGCTGTTGCCATCGACCATCTGGTCGACAACAACCGGCTGCTGCGGGCAGCCTTTGACACCCGGGTGGGCGATCTGAAACTCTGGGAACTGATTGCCGCCACCCGGCGGGAACTGCTGACGGTGGCCTTTGAATACACCTCCAGTTACCGCGACGCCCACCGCCCCGCAAGCACGGCTGATTGGATCACCGCCCCGATCATCATGGGTGGCCATCAGCCCGACCTGTTCCATCCCGGGGTCTGGCTGAAAAACTTCGCACTCGATGCCTACGCCCGGCGACTCGGCGGCACGGCGGTGAACCTGGTGGTCGACACCGACCGCTGCAGCGGCACCAGCGTCGGGGTGCCGGTGGGAACACCGGCCGCCGCCCGGCTTGAACAGGTCGCCTTCGATCGCCCCGGGCCGGCCATCGCCTGGGAGGAGCGGGAGATTGTGGACCAGGAGTGCTTTCAGAGTTTTGGCCAGCGGGCCAGCGAACTGCTCGCCCCGCTGGTGCCCGACTGCATCCTCAGACGATGGTGGCCGCTGGTAGCTGAACGGGCTGGTGAATGCCACCGCCTGGGCCTGGCATTGGCCCAGGCCCGCCACCAGCTTGAGGATCGCTGGGGGCTTGAGACGCTGGAGCTGCCCGTCAGCGAGCTGATGCGGCTGCCGACGGTGATGGTGCTCATGGCCTGGCTGCTGGCCCGCAGCCGCGAACTGCACGACGCCTACAACGCCGCCCTGGGCAGCTATCGCCGGCGGCACCGGCAGCGGGGCCGAGCCCGACCGATGCCCGATCTGGCCGAGCGAATCGTTGACTCGGCGGAAGGACCATGGATTGAGGTGCCCTGGTGGATCTGGTCGGAGGATGACCTCAGGCGGCGGCGGGTCTTCGCCAACACCACGACACCTGGCGTGCTGGTGCTTTCCGACATGGAGACACTCCGGGTTGAACTGCCAATCTCACTGAACACCTCACCGTCGAAATGGGTCGATGCCCTCTCGCGAATGGAAGAGCATGCCCTCCGGCTGCGGCCGCGGGCGATCGTCACCACCCTCATCGCCCGGCTGCTGGTCGCGGATGTGTTTGTCCATGGCATCGGTGGGGCGGCCTACGATGAAATTACCGATGACGTCATCCGCAGCCTGACCGGCTGCGATCCGCCCCGGCATGCCGTCGTCTCCGGCACCCTGCGGCTACCACTTGATGAGCGGTTTCCGGAATTATGCAGCCGGCGGCCGGCCGCCGAGTTGGCGAAGGTTCACCGGACACTCCGTGACCTCGAGTTTCATTCGGAGCGGTACCTCGAACCGCTCGCGGACCAGCCAGAGACAATCCGTGACCTGGTTTCGGCCAAACGCCGTTGGATCGAGACCCACCCCACCCCGACGCTATCACAGCGACGCTGCCATGAGATTCGCGGCATGAACCGCCAACTGGCGGGCCACACCCGCCGGCTGCAGCAACAACTGCTCGATAGTGTCGCGCCGCTGGATGCAGCCCGACAGGCCCAGCAAATCCTTACCAGCCGCGACGTTCCCTGGTGTTTTTTCCCCGAAAAAAAACTTCGGGAATTCCTGCTACTGGAAATTGATTGAGTTTCGGCATATCGTGACGGCCAACGGAATGGGTTTGGACCTCCTAGGGACAGGAGACGATATGCTGCCGGCTCGATCGCCTCGTACACGACCGACTCACATCTCTCGACGGTCGCGACCACTGCGGCCTCCAGCACCGCGGCGTGGGAGCAAGCCGTCGGCCACCAAGAGCCGGCTCGCGGCAAAGAAGAAGGCCGGCAGTCGCTCCCGGAGTAGCAGCGACGTACAGGCCGTTGCCGTTGCGGCTCCCAAGAAAAAGACCCGGGCCACACCGTCGACCGGTCGCTACAGTCGCTCCGCTGCTGTCAGCACCATCGAAATCAGGCCCTCGGGCACCGTTTTCAGCCGCAGTTCCGGAAAGAAGCGGCAGGCGGTTCACCATCTGCCCGAGCACCCCCCGGTCGATCTGACGCCACCGGCCTGGATGTCGGAAGAGTGCCGGGTGGCCCCCGCCCGGGCCGGCGACCAGACCGAAATTTTGCAGCTCCTTTCAGGCCTGCCGACACCACCGTCGCGGGCCGAGTTTCACGCGGCGGTGGATCATCCCGAGCACGACTCGGCCAACCGGCTCGTGGCTCGATTGGCAGGCCGCATCGTCGGCCATATTGAGATCGCTCCTCGCACCATCATGGTGGGTGACGCAGCGGTCAAAGCCGCAGTACTCGACCGCGTGGCCATCCTGCCGGAGTGCCGGGGCGCCGGTCACGGGCAGCGGCTTGTGCAGGCGGCCGAGCAACGGATGCGGGAACTGGGCATCGTGGTGGCCTTCTCGCGGACCCGGATTGCCAGCTCCTTCCATGAACTTGGCTGGAGCGTCCTGGGCCGCGACTGTGCCACGCCCGGCCGGCCAACCGACGTCCTTGCCCGGCTGCTTGACCTGCCCCAGCGACAGGGGCCCGAGGTGACGATGCGGCAGTGGCGGCACGTCGAACTGCCGGCCATTCTGCGAATCTATGAGCAGAACGCCGGCAGATTTGTCGGGCCGCTGGCCCGCAGTGAGGTCTATGCCCGCTGGCTGATCAGCCGCGGCGCATTTGATTCGATCATCGTCGCCCTGCAGGGGAACGACCGCTATGACCTGCATGAGACGACGGCCAAGATCGTTGGCTATTGCATCCAGTCGGGCAATCGGGTCCTTGAGGTGATGGCCGACCCGGACTACCGCGGGCTGGAGCAGGAGATTCTTGCCCGGGTCTGTGCCGAGGCGATCGAGAATGACCGGCAGGAATTGGTCTATGAGTCGAGCCCGACCGACCCCCTGCACCAGGCAGTGGTTGGACCAGTAACTGACGAGCAGCCCGGGTTCCGGACCGTGCCTCAGGATCGGATGATTGTCGCGAAGGTCTTCGACCCACGGGAACTGCTCACCACGCTGGCCCCGACCGTGGCCCGCCGAGTGGCAGCGGCAGGCATCCGCGAAGCCGTTGAACTGGGCTTTGACAATGAACAGTTCCGGGGATCGATCACCGTCACCGGTGGTCATGAACCCCGGGCTGCCGCGGTCCACCCCGGCCGCGTTGGCCGCAGCTATCTGAAGATTGCCGACGACGAGTTCGCACGGCTACTGCTGGGCCAGTGTGACCCGCTGGAAGCCACCATGGCCGGCCGCCTTAAGGCTTCGACCCAGATGGCCCAGAAGTTGGCCGAGCAACTCTTTCCCCGACTGCCCCTCTGGTGCCCGATGTGGGATGACCTGCCGGCGTAGATCGGTTTATCCGGCTGCGGTCGCCAGCCACTCATCGGCCCAGCCCCGGACACCGTCGAGTCCCTTGCGGTGGCAGAAGTCACCCAGGGTTTCACCGGTTTCGCGTTCGGCCTTGAAGCAGGCCAGCACGGCGGTGATCTCGCGGGTGAGTTCCTCGAAGGGCACGACGTCCTTGTATTTTTCGTTCAGTCGGTCCCCCAGCAGCCGGCCGCCGAGAAACACCGTGTACTTGCCGGCGGTGCGGCCGACGATACCGATGTCGGCGTTATAGGGTCGGGCACAGGCGTTGGGGCAGCCGGTCATCCGCAGGGTGAAGGCCTCGCTGGCCAACCCCAGCTTGGCTACCTCGGGCTCGAGTTCGTCGATCAGCCCGGGCAGCACCCGCTCGCTCTCCGCCACCGCCAGGCCACAGGTCGGCAGGGCGACGCAGGCCATGCTCCAGCGGCGAATGGTGGAGATCTCTTCAGATGTTTTCACACCATGCGCATGCAGGATTTCGACGATTCGTTCCCGGGCACTCTCCTCAAGATCGGTGAACAGCAGGCTCTGGTGGGCGGTGATTCGGACGCCGGGCTTGAGTTCGGTAAGGATCTTCCGCAGGGCCGTCTTCAGCTGAAAACCGTCATGGTCAATGATCCGGCCGTTCTCGACGTTGAGGCCGTAGAAGAACCTGCCGTCGCCCTGCTCGAACCAGCCAATGTGGTCGTCGAAGCCATGCACGTCAGCTTCGTGACAGGGGGCCAGCGGCCGGCCGTAGTATTCCTCGACCTTGGCTCGGAAGGCCTCCAGCCCCATGGTGTTGATGGTGTACTTCAGCCGGGCCACCTTGCGGTCGGACCGATTGCCGAAGTCCCGCTGCACCTTGACGATCGCCACGGCGATGTCGATGACGTCCTCCGGTGGCACGAAGCCGAGTCGCTTGGCCAGGGCAGGAAAGGTCTTGGCGGCGCTCGGCGTCACCCCCATGCCCCCACCGGCGAGCACGTTGTAGCCGAGGATCCTGCCGTCCTCATGAATCGCCAAAAATCCGAGGTCGTTGGCGTAGACATCGACGCAGTTGTCCTCCGGCAGGGCGAAGGCAGTCTTGAACTTCCGGGGCAGATAGGTCGGCCCGTAGATCGGCTCAACCTCATGGCCATTGACGCCCCCGGACGCGAGGGTCTTTTCACCCGTCTCGTCGTCAGTCAGCCAGATTTCATGATAGGCCGTGGTTCGCGGGGCCAGAGCCTCGGCCAACCGCTCGGCCATCACCATCATCTCGTCACGGACAGGGTTGTTCCGAATTGGTGCCGGGCAGCACATCACGTTCCGTTCGACATCCCCGCAGGCGGCGAGTGTTGTCAACTGGATGTCGTTGATCTTCTGGATGGTTGCCTTGAGGTCGCCCTTGATGATGCCGTGGTGCTGAATGCCCTGCCGGGTGGTCAGCCGGACACTGCCGTTGGCCAGATCATCACCGAGGTCGATTTCGGCCAGCATCTGCGCGGCGGTCAGTTTGCCGCCGGGAATCCGGGTCCGGACCATGAACGAGATCTGCTTCTCACTCTTCTCGCCCGCCTTCGCCTTCTTCTTGTCCCGGTCGGCCTGCTGATAGGTACCGTGATTCTTCAGCAGCTGCACGCTGCCCTTGCCGAAGCCATCCGTCCCGTCGCGGAGCTCCGCTGGAATTTCACCGGCAAGATAGTTGCTCTCCGTCTTGAAGACCTCAACGGCACTGGGCTTGGGAGTGGTTTCGTCTGGCATGGAATTCCTGCATCAAAATTGCGGCCCCCGACACCAGGGGACTACAGGGGACGTGGCAAATAACACCGCACCTCCAGAATAGGCAATTTCCCTGCAGGGAGCGATACGGGCCTTTGATGTCTGGAGGGAGCACCGATCGCTATCCTGCCGGCGGTGGGAATGTCTTTCAGTCCCCGCTCAGGTCTGCCAGGAGCCTCCCGCTCTTTGGGGTACCCTCGCAGCCTGCCTGCTCTGACGGGTGGCCCGCCTCCCACCGAAGCAGGCCCCGATCCGGCGACGACTCGGCCTGTGGTTGGCCAGCCCCTGAGGCCTTGCCGCTGGCCGGTCACCCAAGCTCGCTGACAAAGTCTTCGAACTTGCTGTTGGCCTGCCGGGGAATTTCGGGAACCTGCTCGACGACGATCTGATGGGGAAAGCAGAGCATGTCAGCGAAGACCTGCCGCAAGCGGATGACCTCGTCGGCTGTCAGGGGCCGGCTGACGACCACGCGGAGGACAACTGTTTCCAGGGTTGTCTGTACCGCCTGTAGCTGGCGGATCGGTGCGATCCCCGCCCAGCGTTCTTCAGGAAAACTCGGCCAGTGCTCGGTGCCGTCGGGCAGCCGCAGCATGTTCCGCCGGCGGCCGACAAGCTGCTCGAGTACCGGCAGCCCGCGGCCGCACGGGCAGGTCAGGCCGAAGGCGGCGTAGTCACCCAGCTCATACCGAATCAGTGGCATGGCGAGGTTATGGAGCGTGGTGATCACCACCCGGCCAATCTGACCCGGGGGTAGCGGCTCTCCTGCATCATCGAGAATTTCCAGCAGCAGGTTTTCGGCCTGCACGTGATAGCTGCCCTGTTCGCACTGAAAGGCGATCACACCGATCTCTTCGGAGGAGTAAATGTCAGCCACGCCCACACCCCAGACCTTCCGGCAGCTGGCCACCGTTTCGGCTGGCAGCATCTCGCCAAAGGTCCGCACCTGCTTGAGCCCGGGCAGCTTGCCTCCCTTGGCCGCCGCCAGCCGCAGCAGCGACCGCAGATTCGAGGGATGCGTGAGCAGGTACTGGGGGGCTTCTGCCACCAGCCAGTCGAGCTGCACAGCCACATCCTCCCGGATATTGAGGCTTACAGCCGGCCCGGTCTCAAAGACCTGCTCAGTCGCGGCACCCCAGGTCGATGACCGACCCCGCTCGACATTGGAGCGGATCGCAGCCAGCTTGCCGGAGAAGTCGCGGCCCTGCCAGAGGTGCTCCCGCAGCGTCAGTACCCGCCAGAAGAGCATCGTCAGGTCGGTCTGGAGATACTTTACCGGCATCCCGGTAGAGCCCGAGGTCTGCCCCTGATGAACACCGCCGTGCATGCTGCCGAGGCCGCGATTGAAGAGCAGCTCGCCAAGCTGCTGCACCTCCGCTCGGGTGAGCACCGGAATACCGCGAAGCACCGCAGCATCAACCGGCATGCCCGCCCGGTAGCCGGCCGCTTGGAGCCGCTGATTCCAAAGCGGCATGGATTGCATCGCTTCTGCGACCAGCACCCGCAGCTGCCGGTACTGGGCTGCCGCGAGGTCAGCAGGGGCCAGCCGCTCACTCTGCTGAAGCTGATAGAGCAGCGCCAGTGACTGGGCACCGACGTCACTGGGGATGGCCGGCCAGTTACAGGCCGGTATCCGCCCGCAGATGGCTGGATCAGCGGTCCGACCAGCTGATGATTGAGCGTTTGGGGGGGACACGATTTCGGGCTGGCGGACTGGAGCTTGCGTCGAGCGGTCTGCCTGACAGGGCACCCGCAACCTTCATTCTCCCAGAACCACCGCCACCGGCAATGCGTTGCCAAAGGTCTCGAAGTTCCGGAACGTCCAGACCACCCGCTTCTCCGGCGTCAGCTCGATGATCTGCGGATTGTCGGGGCCGGCATGACAGTTGACCAGCAGCGTGTTGCCGTTGGCCCGACGGCTCACCTGGGTCACCCAGGCCAGCGTGATGCCGGGCAGGTCATGCTGGTCGATTTTCCAGACAACTTTCTTTGCCGGTGTCACTTCCAGCACGCTGTGGCCGTTACCCGTACCGATCAGCGTGTTGCCATTG
Source organism: uncultured Pirellulales bacterium (assembly GCA_965662195.1). GTDB lineage: Bacteria > Planctomycetota > Planctomycetia > Pirellulales > UBA1268 > UBA1268. The sequence continues at coordinate 16,496 of CBFIHA010000023.1, read as the reverse complement.
TCCAGCCGCACCGCTGAATAGACCTGATCACCAAAGGCCTCCGGGCCATGCCCGCCCTTGCGGGGCTGCCCAAACAACGGCACGTCAAACTCCCAGATCAGCTTCCCGCCCGCGTCGTACTCCCGGACCATTCCGTCCTTTTCATGGGCGACAAGGTAGCTGCCCGCCGCGGTCTTCCGAGCGTTTCTGGTATCCGAATGAGCCGAGGGATGGTCAACCTGCAACCTGATCTGATGCTTGATTGTGCCGTCCCGGTCGACCTCAATGATGCGGGCCGGACCCGACTCCACGATCATCGTCAGGCCGTCGGGGAGCCGCTGGAAGGCATGGACCTCAACCCGCCGATCGGCATTACCGTTTGACGTGGCGTCGTATTCCCAGACTTTTTTTCGCTCAGCATCGAGTTCGATGATCCGGGTCCAGCCATCCTGGTAGAGCAGGTGCCCATCAGGCAGAAGGTGCAGGTCATGAATGGCCCCGCAGGGAATTTTCCATTCGACCTGACCGTCGGCCGCAATCGCCGCAAGCGTCCGGGTAGAACTGTCAGCCGCAATCAGGTGGCGAACGACTGTATTTCTGAAGTCAACGTGGGGCTGCTTGAGAGTTTTGCCCCCCAACGCTGGATCATGGTCGACCGGCCGCAACCAGCAGACGTCATGGGGAAACATCGGAGTGATCTTCGGCTGTGTTGCCGCTGACGACTTGGCCCAACCGATAACAACCAGGCCTGCGGCGACCGTCAACCCGAGCAGCCCAAGGCGTTTGCTCAGGAGCTGCAATGGCGTTCCAGAGGTCATGTGAGGAGTTCCTGAATCGGCTCGACATGCTCCACGCCAACGAGCCTTTGATCGAGGCCGCCGAAGAAATAGCTGAGCCGATTGGGGTCGAGTCCCAGTAGCTGCAGCACCGTGGCGTGCAGGCTCTTCACATGGAAGCCGGCCTTCTCTCCGTTGCCATGGCCGGGGCCCGGGGCGATGGCCGCTGCCCCCAGTTCATCGGTCTCACCGACGCTCACGCCCCCCTTCACCCCGCCCCCGGCCATCCACATGGTGAAGCCGAACGAGTTGTGGTCGCGGCCGGTGCCCTGGGCATATTCGGCCGTCGGCTGGCGGCCAAACTCGCCCCCCCAGATCACCAGGGTCTCGTCGAGCAGGCCCGACCGCTTGAGGTCGGTCAGCAGCCCAGCGATTGGTCGATCGGTGTTGCCGGCATGGAACGCATGGTTTTTCACCAGGTCGCCGTGGGCATCCCAGTTGTCATCGTTGTGGGCCCCGCCAGAATAGACCTGGATGAACCGCACGCCCCGTTCGGCCAGCCGGCGGGCCAGCAGGCACTGACGGCCGAAGTGGGCGGTGCGGTCCTGATCGAGGCCGTAGAGTTTCTTGGTTTCGGCCGTCTCCTGCGACAGATCGACCGCCTCGGGGGCGTGTTCCTGCATCCGCCAGGCGAGTTCATAGGAGGCGATTCGGGCAGCTAGTTCTGAGTTGTCACCCCGCGGCAGCAGGTGAGCGGTATTGGCCTCCCGCAGCGAGTCGAGCAGGGCCCGCTGGGCCGCCAGCGGCATGTCGTCCGGCGGTGCCAGATTCAAAATCGGGTCGCCCTGACTCCGCAGCAGTGTCGCCTGGTAGGTCGCCGGCATGAAGCCGCTGGACCAGTTCTTCGCGCCGGAGATCGGCCCCCCCTTCTTGTCGAGCATGACGACAAAGCCGGGGAGATTTTCATTCACGCTGCCCAGGCCGTAGTTGACCCACGAGCCGAGGCAGGGCGCCCCTGAGAGAATCTTGCCGGAGTTCATCTGCAGCATCGCCGAGCCATGAATCGGTGAGTCGGCCGTCATCGAATGGATGAAGGCGATGTCATCGACATGCTGGCCGATGTGGGGAAACAGGTCGCTGACCCACTTGCCGCACTGGCCGTACTGCTTGAACTTCCATTTTGGACCGACTGCCCGGCTTTCACTGCGTTCACCGCCACGGCCCTTGGTCTTCACCTTGATGACTTTGCCGTCGAGCGGATAGAGCGCCGGCTTGTAGTCGAAGGTGTCGACATGACTTGGCCCGCCGTACATGAACAGAAAAATCACCCGCTTGGCCTTCGGCGCAAACATGGGTGGCTTGGCGGCCAGCGGATTGGCGTAGGCTGCCACGCCGTCGGCAGCCCGGGTCTGCCGGGCAAAGAAGCCGCCATCGAGCAGGCCCGAGAGGGCCAGTCCCGTGAACGAGGCCCCCGCCTCCCAGAAGAACTCCCGCCGGGTCCGACGGCAAAAGGTGCCCTGCGGCTGGTTGTTGGCTGTGTTCATGGTGGCACTCCCCATCGTTTCCGGACACTAATCGAGGTAGGCAAACTCGTTGAGGTTCAACAGCAGCAGGCAATAAAGCTCCAGTGCCCGGCCGGGGCTGATGCCCTCGGTCGTTTCCAGCTGGTCGATCAAGGCCAGGCCCCGGGAGATTTCGTCAGCAGTCGGTTCGCGGACCAGGGCCACCTCAATCGCCCGCTGCACGCAGGCCCGCACATCGGCGGCGTCGGGGCCGCCGGCCTCACGGCGGACCCGGTCAGCAAAGCCCTGGGCCTGCCGCTGAATAAAGTCGCCGTTCATCATGCCGAGGGCCTGGGTCGGCTGGGTGGTGACAAACCGGACCGGACAGGGGGTGTCGGTCTCGGCCAGATCGAAGTCGGCCAAGAGCGGGGTCAACAGCGACCGCTTCACATGGATGTAGATGCTGCGACGGGCCTGCTCGGCCGGTGGTGAGTTCCCCCAGCCGGCACCCGGCCGCGACTGGGTGGCGAGCACCGTCTGGGGAATCGACGGATAGATGCCCGGCCCGAACATCCTGGGGCTGAAGGCCCCGCTGACCACATGAATGGTGTCCCGGAGTTCCTCGGCCGACAGCCGGCGGCTGTCAAACCGCCAGAGGGTGTCATTGAGGGGGTCGGCTGCGAGGGACTCAGGCTCGGCGGCTGAGGCCGCCCGGTAGGCCGCTGACAGCAGGATTGTCTTGTGGAGGGCCTTGAGCCGCCAGCCGCTGGCCACCAGTTCCGCTGCCAGCCAGTCGAGCAGCTCCGGGTGGGTTGGTGGGTCGCCGGCAAAGCCAAAGTTGCTGGGGCTGCGAGCCAGGCCGCGGCCGAAGTGATACTGCCAGACCCGATTGGCGATCACCCGGGCCGTCAGGGGGTTGTCAGGCGAGGCGATCCACTTGGCCAGCGCCAGCCGCCGACCGGTCGAGCGGCCGCTCACCGGCGGCACGATCTGAGGGGCCGGAGCCTTCAGCACCCCGGGAAAGGCCGGCTCGACTAGGGTCTCCGCTGAGGTCTCGGCATGGGGGTTTCCCCGATAAAGCAAATGGGTTTCGGGAGCCTTGTCACCGTGCTCACTGATGACCAGCGCCTTGGGACTGGCGTTCTGCTCCCGCTTCAGCTGGGCGACTTTGTCTTTCCACGACTTCAGATCCTGTTCCGTCAGCTCATCACGGGCCTGCTCACCATGTTCCTTGATTCGTTTTTCGATCGCCCGCACCTCGGCCTCAGCCTCCTGCAGCAGCCGCTGCCGCTCCCGCAGGTGGTGCTGGGCATCGGCGAGTGACTGGCCGGCCTGAGGCAGGGCCCGTTCGATGAAGTCAGGGTTCATCTGCCTGCCCCCCATCGGCGTCGTGTTCTGAAAGAAGGCGAGCAGGCTGTAGTAGTCGCGTTGGGGCAGCGGGTCGATCTTGTGGTCGTGGCAGCGGGCGCAGTTGATGGTCAGGCCCAGAAACGTCTGCCCGGTGGTGGCGACGATGTCATCAAGCTGGTCGTAGCGGTGCTGGAGCTTGTCGGCCGGCTCGTCATCCCAGACACCCAGCCGGTAGTAGCCGGTGGCAATCAGGCTGTCGGCGGTCGGCTCGGGCAGTTCATCACCGGCGAGTTGTTCGATGACAAACCGGTCATAGGGCTTGTCGTCATTGAAGGCTCGGATCACATAGTCGCGATACCGCCAGGCATGCGGCTTGTTGCCGTCACGCTCAAAGCTGTTGGTATCGGCGTAGCGAACCAGGTCGAGCCAGTGCCGGGCCCACTGCTCACCGTAGTGGGGCGAGGCCAGCAGCCGGTCGATCACCCGCTCCCAGGCGGCCGGCGAGGCATCGGCCAGAAAGTCAGCCAGTTCCTGCTGTGACGGCGGCAGGCCGGTCAGGTCATAAGTCACCCGTCGCAAGAGCGTATGACGATCTGCCTCAGCCGGCACCGGCAGGCCACGGTCAGCAAGGCCTTGCTGGATGAAGGCATCGATCGGGCTGACCGGGCCGGCACCCGCGGGCACGGCTGGCCGGAGAGACGGTCGGAAGGCCCAGTGTTCTTCCCAGGCTGCCCCCTCCTCAATCCATTGCCGGATCGCCGCCACCTCGGCTGCCGAGAGCCGCTGGCCCTCCGGCGGCATCTGCACGTCAGGATCGCTTGAACTGACGCGGGCCAGGATTTCACTGGCCGGTGGATCACCCGGCGCAATCGCCCGCAGGCCGCTGTCGAGTTCCCGCGTGGCAGCCCCCGCGTCGTCGAGTCGCAGGCCGGCCTCCTGGGTGTCGGGGCCGTGGCAGGCAAAGCACCGTTTGGCCAGCAGCGGCTGGATCTCGCGGGAGAAATCGCTGCCGGCCGCTGGAACTGCCGGTGTCAGGGTCAGGCCCGCCGCAACCGCCGCGAAAAGCACAAAATTGTGTCGTGAATGTCGGCTCATCGCAGATTTCCTCCGGACAACAACCGTAATTCTAAGCGACCCTTACAAAAAAAACACTGCGGCCGTAGAATTTCCCAATATGTTCAACACCCACGCGAATGCAGGAAAGCCCGACCGGATTGAATCGGGCCTGCTCCGGCGGATCAATGAGCGGCGGTTGTTTGAAGCACTGCAGCAGCATGGCCCAGCCTCGCGAGCGGCATTGACCCGGCTTTCCGGCCTTACGGCCCCGACGGTTTCAAAGGCGGTCGAGTCGCTGCTTTCCCGCGGCTTCGTCGAAGAGACCGATCCAGTTGAGCAGGCGATCGGCCGGCCGGGAAAAATCGTACGGCTGGCCACCGCTTCGGCGGTTGTCCTCGGGGTCGTGATCGATGTTGGGAACTGTTCGGTGGCCATGGCCGGCCTCGACGGGCGGGTGACCGAAGACCTGACCAGCCGGTTTGCCACCCCGACAGACTACCCTACCCTGCTCGATGCAATCGAGGCGCAGGTGCGGGCCTCTGTCGGCGATTCGTTCGATCGCCTTCGCGGGATCGGCGTGAGTGTGCCGGGGCTGGTCAATGACCGGCTGGGAGAAATCGTCTTCTCCCCGAACCTCCATCTGCTCGACAAGCGAAACCCGGCCCGCGATCTGGCCGACCGGCTGGGTTGTGAATGCCTGTTGCTGCAGGAGAGTTACGCCCTCTGCCTGGGTGAACGGCTGCACGGGGCCGCCCGGGGGCTGGACGACTTCGCCCTGCTCGATGTCGAGGCGGGGCTGGGGCTCGGCGTGATGAGCGGCGGCCGGCTGCTGGCCGGCCACAGCGGCCTGGCCGGGGAGATCGGCCACATCACCGTCGCCCCCGATGGGCTGCGGTGTGGCTGCGGCAACCGCGGCTGCCTGGAAACCCTCGCCACCGACGCGGCGCTCGCCCGGATGCTTTCGGAATCGGTGGGCCGGCCACTGGGGCTGGCCGAGGCAGAGGCCCTGCTGGCCGATCGGCTGGCCGACTTTCAGCATGAGATCCGCACGGTCACCGAACATCTGGCGATTGCCATTGCCGCGGTGATCAACATCTTCAACCCCACTGCCCTGTTCGTGCACGGCCGGCTGCTGATTGGCAACCCGGAGCGGTTTGAACGGGTGCTCGACCGCGTGAAGCAGCGAACGCTGACGGCGGCCCTGGCCGACTGTGCAATCCACGCGACACGATCGAGCAAGCGCCAGGGGGCCGTGGCCGGTATCATCCACCAGCTCACCAATGCCTGGGCGCCCTCGCTCAGCTGAAGCCCGTGTCATCCTTGAACTTCACTCATCATGCCACCATTCTCTCTTGCCAATCGTGTTGCCCTGGTCACTGGCTCCTCAACCGGCCTCGGCAAAGCGACCGCTGCCTGCCTGGGAAAGGCCGGGGCCAAGGTGGCCGTCAACTACGCCAACAACAAGTCTCGGGCTGATGCCACCTTGGCGGAACTCCTCGGCGCCGGTGTTACGGCGGAACTGTTTCAGGCTGATGTCACCGACGAGGCTGAAATCGACCGGATGGTGACGGCGATTGAAGGCGCTCTGGGCCCGGTCGATATTGCCGTGCTCAATGCCACCCCGGCCCAGCCACTCAAGCCGATCGAGGAATACGACTGGGCCTTCTATCAGCAGATGCTCGACTTCTTCGTCAAAAGTCCCTACCTGCTGGCCCGCCGCCTGCTGCCGGGCATGAAGGCCCGCGGCCACGGCCGGCTGATCAACATCACCAGCGAGGTCTTCCTGCTCGGCGTCGCCCCCTTCTCCGCCTACGTTGCCGCCAAGGGGGGCCAGACCGGCTGGTCACGCAGCATGGCCCACGAACTGGCCCCGGACGGCATCACCGTCAACATGATCGCCCCGGGCTGGGTTCCCGTGGAGCGGCACGAGAACGACCCGCAGGAAGACAAGGACGCCTACCTGGCAAGCATCCCGATGGGCCGCTGGGGCAAGCCCGAGGATGTCGGCTGGGCGGCGGCCTACCTGGGCAGCGATGAGGCGGCCTTCGTGACCGGCCAGACCATCGCCGTCAACGGCGGCAAGACGGTCTGGTAGGGCGATGCCAGTCTCCCGATGGGACTTACTCAACCGGCAGTCTGCTAATCACAATTTTTCCACCGAACTCGGGGTTGGACACCGACTGGTAGAAAATTTCTTCCGGTCCTGATTCAGGAACAACCCAGATGAACTGGCCAGCGGTCGCACCGTTTCCATCAAAGCCGTCGTCGTAGGCATCTGTTGCGTCGTCGCCGCCGCCAACAGTCTGCAGGGTAAAGGGCTCACCCGGTACGCTCAGATCAAACACGTAAGTCTGGCCGCGACTGACCTCAAGGGTCGGATTTTCTATCCCCTTGATCAGATAGGCGGCCGCCGCCAGTTCGACCGACAGGGTCACGGGCTGGCTTCGGGCGGAGATGTCCAGCACCGGACGGCTGGCATTGGTCGCCGTCACGAAGAACGACCCGGAATCCCAGACCACGCTCTGATAGGAGTCAACGGTCGTGATTGTCAGCTGCGAGGCAACCGCCGAGTACCGCGAGCCGTCAAAGACCTTCACCTGAAAGGCAGTGACTGTTCCAGGCGTCGCGGTTGCCGGTGTCCAGCGGATCATGCCCCCCGGAGCCAGTAGCGGTGGATTGGGAAGGAACAGCGACGGGGTCAGCACGGGATGCCACTCGCCGTTTTGCAGCACCTCAAGCCTGCCCGACTGCAACGCTGAAAGCATGAACTGCAGGCTGCGATCGCTCGCTGGCGTGGCGCCGGTCGCCGCGGCCAGCTGGGCATAGCTGATCTCCAGCGGCCGACCCACCTTCACCGGCCCCAACTGCCCAGAAGCCTCAACGGCCGGAGCCGGGCTCGGCTGCGTCGCCCCCTTGACCAGAATGACACTGGTCGTGCCCCCGGTGAGACCATCGCTGCCCTGGGAAGAGAGCGTGACGAATCGCGGGTCGAGGCTACTCGTCGCTGGCGTATAGGTCATCCGGCCAGCCTGCCGAAAGTAGGCATCGAGTGCCGTGACCGTGCCCGTGAATGTCAGCTCATTGCTGCCCGAGCCTGCGACCGTCACGCCACCGGCAGCAGCGGCCTGCAGGACACCCTCGCCGCTGACGGCCAGGGTGACATCAAGCTCGACCGAGCCGCCGTCAACAAAAGGAGTGAGGCCGCGGGGCCAGACCAGTGGCGACGCCTGGCCGACCGTGGCCCAAAAAGCAATCGGAGCAAAGTCGATCGGGGCGGTTTTTCGATCAACTTCATACTGCTGACCGACGAAGGGAACCCCGGTCGGCGGCAGTTCGACCGCGTCGGTGATGCCGGCGACATTGACCATGTCGAGGGTCAGCGTGCCGCTGCCGCTGCCGGTCTTGGCGGTCACCGTCCAACTGGTGCCCGACCCCGACACATTCGTGATGCCGGTGTTCTTGAGATTGCCGCCGACCAGCAGCTGAAAGTTCTGTCGTGACACACCGCTGACCGGCTTGCTGAAATGCACCAGCCAGGAGACTGTCGGACGATCGGTCTGCCTGGCCGAGGTGCGGTTGATGGCCGTGACGGCTGGAGCGGTTCGGTCGATGGTGTAGCTGGTCCCGACGAATGCCGGCGGGACGTTGGCAAGCGGCTGATCGTCAGCATCCGTGATCCCAGCCGGGCTGGTTAGGTTCAGCCCGAGCGTACCGCTGCCGGTGTAACCCGAGGCCGTCACGGTCCAGGTGGCGGTCGAGGCAGTGCTTGCCGGCGTGATCGACGTGATGGTCGCCACGCTACCCAGGCCGCCACCCGGCACGAGGGTGAAGTTCTCCGCCGCCACTCCGGTGACCGGCTCACTGAAGGAGACGGTCCAGGAAACACTGGCTGCCACCGTGGGGCTGGTCTGGGCCAGCGCAATCTGGCTGATCTCGGGAGGTGCTGCCGGAGTGTGTCGATCGATGGTGTAGACCTGGCTGCTGGTCACCGGCACCTTCACGCTCGGGGTGAGCCCGGTGTCGTTGGCCAGTGTGAGCCCAAGCGTGCCGCTGCCCAAGCCGGTCGCCACGGTGACGGTCCAGGCCATGCCGCTGCCATCAACCTGCTGAACCGTCGCCCCGCTCACCCCGCCGGCCTGCACCGGGGCAAAGTTGGCCGCAGCCAGGCCGGCGACTGCTTCGGTGAAGGCGACATCGAAGACGACTGTCGCGGCATCGGTCGGGTTCTGCGCGTCACCGGGAATCGTCAGCGTGGCGACCGCCCCCCGGTCGACGTCATACCGCTGCCCGACCCAGGGATTGGGCGAGAGCCGCAGGGGGTCAGCGTCGGCATTCTTCACGCCGCTGGCGCTGGTCATGTCGAGGCCCAGCCGTCCGTAGCCGGTGCCGGTGGTCGCGGTCACCGTCCAGGTCTGGCTGGTGCTGCCACCGCTGCCAGCCCGCACCTCGGTGATGCTGCAGCCCGTGAGAGTGGCCGCGGACGCCAGCGTGAAGTTGGCTGCCGTCACCCCGGAGACCGGCTGGCTGAAGGTGACTGTCCAGGTGACGGTGGCGGCAGTGGTGGGCTGGTCGTCTTGTCTGCTCGCGGTGTCGATTGCCGTGACGGTCGGCGCGCTTACGGCAGTCCACGGATTGATGGTCACCGTCACGGTTGCACCATCGGGAACCGTTCCGTCCATCTTTGATGGCACCTGGGTTGTGATCGCCGTCCCACTCGCACTGAGCGGCGTTTCATCCTCGGAGAAGCCGTAGGCGAAGTTTCCAACGTAGATTGATTCAGCGCCGGTCCGGTCCGTGTCTCCCGTGAGGGTGGCGTAATGGACAAACTTCGAGAACGGGCAATAGACGCTACTGGCACCGTACCACTTACTGAGATCCGTCCAGTCAGTATTGCTTTGGCCCTTCGTTTGCGGTGGGGAGGTGAATACGCCGTCGAGTGCCACCCCGCGGCAGAAGGCCGCCACGATCTGATCCCAGACCAGGCCTTCGTTGCCACCCGGGATGTTGCCCTGCCCCCAGACCCAGGTCGCATTGGCGAGGCTCTGCGACTGACTGGTGTATTTGTCGCCAAAAACATTCTGCGGCGTCGGCTTGGCGATGCTGAAGGCAACTGCTCCCGTCGTGGCGAGCCCTGACCGAAAATCGAAGCTGTTGGTTCCGGTATTGTACGTGCCGGTGTAGTCGCCGGTTCCAACCGCGACCTGCAGGTAGTTCCCTACCTTGAAGAAGTCGTCGACGGTGGTATCCCACCAGGTCACCAGTGGGTCTTGGTTAGCCGTGGCAACGGGCTGATTGGCAAGCCAGTCTTTGGGAGCCGCGATGACATAAAACTGATTGTCCGGCACGGCCGGCGGGGCGACGAAGATCGGCGTTGTCAGCGTGCCACCGCCCGATGCGTCACCCGTTTGAAATACCGCCCCTGCCGTGGTGACGAGTGACACCGCGGTGGCCGGCAGACCAGCGGCTGCGGGAATCGCCTGGACGGTGTACAGGCCGTTGAACGCGGTCTCCTCCACACCGGAAATTTTCACCGTCTCACCGGCAGCCGGCGGGGTCCCCGCTTCGATCTCAACCACAACCGTTGTGTCGCTGGTGGCAATCACACCGCTGTCGGTCGGTATCACCTGACCGCTGGCATTCGCGGTGGGCACCGATGCCGCGGTGTAGGTGAATTGATTCGCAGTGAGGGCGTTGTTGATCAGCCCCGTTGTCAAGACTGCGAACTGGCCGTCGTACGGACTGCCAGCACCCGAGACCTCGATCGCCTGCCCCGGCACCAGGCCGTGCGGACCAGCCGTGTTGGCAGTGACCAGCGCACCGTCGAATGTGAACTGCACACCGGTCAGCGGCGTGCCGGGCTGCGTAGCAGGGGCCACCGCCAGCGGATCACCGTCGATCGCTTCGGTATACAGCAGGCGGTCAAACTGGGCAGCTTTGACCGCAGCCGGTTCTTTGGTGATGAACGAGGTAAAAGCCTGACCGATCGCCTGCCGACTGAGGCCGGCGAGCGCCGGGTTGACGCCCACCTGCGAAGGCCCCGTGGTGACCGTGCTCGAGGTGAGTGTCAGCGGCAGGGCAAACCCATCGACCTGGCTGACATCAAAGGTCGAAGCCGCACTCCCGGCGTAGAAGAACTCAACGATGTCGGCGACAGCGGTGCCCGTCTGGGTCCCGACGCCAAACGGCGGAATACCCAGATTGCTGATATCGATCGTGCCGGGGGTGAGACCGAGCGGATAGGGGTCCTCTCCCGCTGGGGTCACCATCAGCACGAACTGGCTGGAATAGGTGGCGATGGTTGCATCGAGCGCAACCGATGGCCTTTCCGTGGCGGTGTTGATCGGCAGGTTTGATAACGCCACAGGATTCAGCGAGGCGAGCTGAACGGTCGCAGCGGAGAGTGTCGCCGTGCCACTCGCGGCGGTTGAATTAGGTGAACTGGAACTGATTCGCCCCGAGTGCCGGGTCACTTGAAGGGTTTTGGGAGACCGTCCATTCGCCGTTCCAGTCGGCCCCCGGGCCGGTCAGGCCACTGATGACGATCGGTGAGTTGAGCGGCAGGTCTGTGGCACTGGCGAGCGTGACGGTGATCAGCTTTGAGTTACCGCCGACTGCCTCGGCAGCTGCGATGGTGTGCGTAGACAGGAGCGTCTGCAGGTAGACAGCACCACCTGCTCCCGCCCCAGGCGAATCGGTCAGCTGGTATTCAAACCAAGTCGGATTTGCACCGGACTCGATCGCAGTGACCGTGAAGACGCCGTTGTATCCAGCAGCGCTCACACCTGAGACAAAAACCTTTTGGTTCGGTTTTACCTGGTGCTGCACCGGTGTGGTGATCCTTGCCGTTCCGCTGTTCCACGAGGCGTTGGCCACCTTGACCGCACCCTGCGTAAAGCCACCACCCGCATCCAGAACCCGCAGGTCGTCTTAGCCCTTCCCAGGGGCACCGGGAATGCCATGGCCGGTCACGTAGACATCGCCAACTGTTCCCAGGGCGGTGTTGTCGAAGACGTCGAGGGCGATCGTCAACGCAAGCCGCTGTTCGAGCCGCTCGAGGCCCAGTGCATGCCGGGGCGTCCGTCGCGGAGCCCGAGTACCTTTTACGACCCGACCAGAACCGAAGAGCCTTCGCGTATGCCACATAAATGTTGCTTTTTCTCGTCAGAGCAGCCGGGATTTCGCCTGCCAACCTGGCCCTCTTTTGAGAGTAGTTGGGCCATACGCCTCACACAACAAATCGGCAATGCCGGCAGTGACACCCCCGCAGTCTGCCGCTCGCCGGGCCGGCCAGGACTTCACCGCCAGCCGCGGAAGGGCTCGTAGATTCGCAGGGAAAACAGCACCTCGCTGGCACTGAAGGCCGAGGCGATGTTGGTGGTGCTCAGCACCGTCCCCGACTGTGTGGCGGTGATGGTGGTTGTTCCGCCAGCGACTTCAAAAAACCGGTACCCGACGTCAAAGGTGATCCGCTCGGTGACTTCCCAGGCGATGCCCGTTCCCGCCTGCCAGGCGAAGCTGCTCAGCCCCCGATTTCCGGCCACTTCGACATTGAAGATGGCGTCGCTGCCGGCATAGCTCGACTGGTACCCGCCAGCACCGATACCAGCGGTCAGATAGAGGTCGAGGCTGTCGGTCAGTTCGATGTCACGAGCGGCATTAACGAGGGTTGACCAGAGCTGCTCGGCTCTGACTGCAACCGGCAGGCCGCCAATCTCGGCGGTTTCTCCGAGTGGGTCGCGGTAGCGAGCCTCAAAGTCGAACCGCCAGCCGGCAGCAGCCGGGTTGAAATCGATTCCAACTGCACCACCCGCCGTGAAGAGTGGCTCGGTAACCGATGGCAGTGTGTCGTTGGTGAGTGTTCCGAAGGACGGCCCGATGATTCCCGCCAGATAGAGGGCCGGTCCATGTTTTTCCGGGAGTCGGCAGTGGTGGCGGGCGACAAGTATCGGCTGGGCACCCCTGGCAGACGGGGTCAGGCGGCGTGACACAGGCCTTGCCAGCAACAACCATCGGGCCATAGAGATCATCCCGCCAGTCGAAAGGCACCATTGTGGCGGCTGTCGTGGGCAGGGACGCCGCTGCCGCCGGCTCATCAGCCGCTTCCGCAGCCGGGAGGGTCAACAGCTCATCCGGCTCAGCTGCCAGGCCGATGAGTGAGGCGGGCGACCCAACAATCAGTAGGATCAGCCCCCAAACAATCGGATGGTAGATATGATTTCTCATGTGATCCGTCAGTCGTATCCCTTCCTTCAACTAAAACCGGCCGAGGGTTTCCTGGACGCGTTCGTTCGCCTCCGCTAAGGCCAACCGCAGGCGATCGAGTGCCGGAAGCTGCTGTTCAGTGTCAACCAGCATTGTCTTTGGCTCTGCCAGGGGTGCCGGAGTGTCGCCATAGGCGGCCAGAATCGGTCGCTGCAGCCCGCAGTGGCCGCAGATCGATGAGTGCTCACAGCGACACCAGCGGCTGGGTGTCACGGTAGATACGGCCAAGACGGCAGCCGGCGCTGGAGGCTCACCTGTTTTCACCCCGGCTGCCGGCCGCGCGGTTGGGCTGGGGCCATCGAGGTCATCCCGCCAGTCAAACGGTTCGCTGGCTGGCACCGCTGATACCGCCTGCTCTATCACCGCGGGTGCGCTGGGGGACTCGAGCGCCGCTGTTTGATTGGCGGCGGTCACCTGCCGGTGGTGGCCTTTTGGTCGCCAGCCATCGTCGATGACAACGCCATCCCCAGCCCGGACCAGATTGAGCCCGTCAGAGAAGCAGCCGTTGGCCAATAACCAGCCCATCACGATCCACATTTGCGTCCGCACGTCTCGCCCCCCGGTAGGTTCTGCAGTACCAACCCGGCAGTCCGGCCACGGCCAGCTGCCCTCACGACCGTTTCATTCGGTCGAACCAGCAGATTCCGAACCGGTTTTCTCGTAGATCAGGCAGGCTCGTCCCAGGTTGCCCGACTTATCAGCACTCGCACTGACAGCCGGCGGTGGTTTCCCGTGTCACCAGTCCCGCAGCTGCTGCTGCCAGGGCGGGGGCAGCCGGCGGGCAGATTCACACCAGATGGCGGCCCCGACGCGCTCGACGAGCTGCGGCCGGTCGGGGAACTGCCGGATCACCTCCTGCAGCAGAAAAAACCGGCGTTCGTCCTCGCTGAAGCGGTCCCAGGCCCGATGGGTGGCGGTGGTGTGCATCCGCTTCAGGTAGGTCACCTGCGGAACCTCGACCAGGTGCCCGTGCACCGCCATACCAAAGACCCAGACGAGATCGGCAAACCGGTCCCGGTCGGTCGGGGCGATCAGCTTGGCCAGCGACATCCGCATCACACCACGAAAGGCGATACCGGGATTCCAGTGGAAGGCGGCCGAGACTGCCTCCTGCCAGGCCGGCCGCTCCCCCGGTCGGTACGGCAGCCGCTCGAGCATCGCCGCGCCGCCATCCGGCTCGACATTCTGGGCTTTGACGACGGCAAAGCTGACCGCTGTGTCTGGTCGCTGGTTGTGAACATCGACCAAGGCTTCAAAATGCCCCGGGGCGATGCTGTCATCCTGCGGCATGAAGGCAGCCAGCGGCGTCTGAACCTCTGCCAGCAACGCATTGCAGTGCTCCCGCCAGCCAGCCGGAATGGCCGGCCGGAGCCACCTGATCCGCTGGTCGCCTCGATAGACCTGCTCCAGCTGGTCAAGCGTGCCATCGACCCCGGTCGCGTCACTGATGAGGATCCGCGCCGTCGCCGGCATGGCCGCAAGATTGGCTTCAATGACCCGCTGCCAGCGGCCGGCCTGATGCAGCGGCAGCAGGATGGTGAGCTGTTCTGATCCCGAAGGCATGGGCTATCTGTTGTGCCGCCTGCTCCGCAAACCAGGGAGCCGTCGTCAGTTTGCCGGTCTCGATTGTCCACCAAGAGCCGGCCGACCGCAGGCCAATCGCCGCCCGGTCGTGCAGGCCACTGTCGGGCCGATCGACATCGCTGTCTCCCCGGGCCACGATAATGCCCGGCAACGACGACACGATGGTCGCTGCTTGAAGGTCAGGAAACAAGTCGGCCATGACAGCAAGCGACACTTCGGCCACCCGACGGGCAACCACCGGGTTGTCGAGGGGTTCAGGGGGCGGACTGCGGCCGAAGTATGTCCGTCCAGTCGGATACCAGCTGATGGAGATGCTGCCATCGGGCCACGGCACGATATCGCCGAAGGGCCCCTGCACCATCGTGACGGGCAGCAGCGGGGCAGGCCGTCGCGGCCGAATCAGAATTTGGTGCTTCACCCGGTACGACAGTGATCCCTCGGCCACGGCCTCTGCCCCCATGCGATCGAGCCGCTGCTGCTGCTCCCAGGCACAGTTGACGACCGCATCCGCCGTGAGCGGGCCCGCTGAGGTGGTGAGCTGAAACCCGGTCCCGTGGGCTTCTGCTGCCTGCACCTCCAGACCGCACCGCAGGTCGATGAGCGGCTCGGCCTCGACCCGTTTCCGCACGGCCGCAGTCAGTGGTCGAGGATCGATCGACCGTTCCACGGTTTCAAACCAGGGTAACGACCGCGTCATCCGCAGCGGTGCTGACGCCGGTGTGGGCTCACTCCAGAGCCGCCCGAGTGGTTCACCGAGATAGTCAAGCGGGCCGTCAGTGGCGATCTGGGCGGCGGTCTGCTCCAGCCGGCAGTAGGCAGCGGCAAGCTGGTCTGCCGAGAGCAGGCTCTCGGGCATCACCAGATAACGAAAGGGGGCGGACCGCCACTGCTGCCACGGCAGCGGGCCGCACCAGGCGTCGAGAAAACCAGCAAAACTGGTGGCACCACGAAGCATGGTCTCGGTAGTCGCGGTGCCCGCACTGAGGGCATAGACAAAGCCGAGATGAATTTTGCCCTCGTTCCGCAAGCTGGCAGCCAGCAGCGGTTGGGGCTGGCGTTCCAGCAGCACCGAGCGAATCCCCTTGGCTGCGAGCGCGAGGGCCACGCTGCTGCCCTGCAGCCCAGCTCCAATCACGATAATATTTGGCTGTGTTGGCTTCATTTTCCATGCAGCTTAGCCGATGGAGTCCGCGGCCATCGCGGCCGCCACCCCGATCGCTCGTCAGACCGGCGTTATCTTGGTGCAGCCTGGAGCGGGACAGGGGATGGCAATGGTGTTTGGCATAAAAAATCGATCGGCATCAGACGACTCTCACGTGCACCGTGGGCAGCCTCATGCTCCCGCAGAAAGACCCCAGCCCATGATTTGATGATGCACCTTCGCGGCGATCCGCAACACCCCGATTCTTCGAAGTAGAGTCGGGGAGTGGCGCGGTGGTTTAGGCGGGGCCTATCTGTTTCCGGCTCTTTCGTCTGCCGGTGCCTCACGAGCTCCGCCATGCTCCGTTTCCACTCCCCGCTCATCGAACCGGACGTGCAGATCTCCCGCATCCGGCTCTCCGATCAGATTACCGTGCTTTCGCCCACAGCGACTTGCGTTGGATGCAGTTCGTGAGTTTCATAAGGCCGTAGTCTTCGTACAGCCTCAGGTCCGGCAGGTTCTGATACCTGCGGTTCCCACGGTGCTTCCTACGCACCCACCAGCGGAGCCGACGGCAGGCGTGCTCTTGCACGACCTGCCAGGCTCCCGTGGTGTATCCGATGCGGAAGTAGTTGCCCCAACCGGAAAGAAGCCGGTTGACGCTGACTACGACCTGCTCCGGATCACGCCACGTCGTGCGGGAGTTCGTCAGTTCGCTGATCTTTTCACAGATCGAGCGAACCTTGGTCCTGGACGGTGCCGGCGCAAGATATCGCCGGCCCGTCCTCCAGGAGACTTGCTCGCCGAACGTGAATCCCAGGAAGTTAAACGTCTCGGCCGGGAGCG